>NZ_JBVHMF010000017.1:0-152041 GCF_055558595.1 Streptomyces sp. NPDC025721
ACATTCCGAACCCGGAAGCTAAGCCTTTCAGCGCCGATGGTACTGCAGGGGGGACCCTGTGGGAGAGTAGGACACCGCCGAACAATCTTTATGGAAGAGGCCCGGCCTCGGATCTTAGGATCCGACGCCGGGCCTCTTTTGCGTCTGCGGTAGAGTCTGGCCCGAAACGTCAGGACATACATACAGGAGGGGCCCCGGTGGAGGTCCAGGAGACAAGGGTGCAAACGGATCGGATCTTCACGATCCCCAACATCCTGAGTATGGCCCGCCTGGTGGGCGTACCCGTGTTCCTGTGGCTGATTCTGTGGCCCGAGTTCGGCGGACCGAAGGCTGACGGCTGGGCGCTGCTCGTACTCGCCCTGAGCGGCATCAGTGACTATCTGGACGGCAAGCTGGCCCGGCGGTGGAATCAGGTCAGCAGTCTCGGCCGGGTTCTCGATCCCGCGGCGGACCGGCTGTTTGTACTGTCCACGCTGGTAGGACTCACATGGCGCGACATCCTCCCACTGTGGGTAACGGTCCTGCTGCTGGCCCGTGAGGCCGTGATGGCGGTGATGCTGCTGATTCTGCGGAGGCACGGGTACGGACCTCCCCAGGTGAACTTCATCGGGAAAGCGGCTACCTTCAACCTCATGTACGCCTTTCCGCTGCTCCTCCTGAGCGACGGAAGCGGATGGCTTGCGACACTGGCGTCTATTTTCGGCTGGGCGTTCGCAGGTTGGGGTACAACCCTGTACTGGTGGGCAGGGATCCTCTATGTGGTGCAGGTCCGCCGACTTGTGCGGGCGGACACCACGGCTGACTGAGTCACGAGGAGGACGTTCCGACATGAAGGCGGTTGTCATGGCCGGCGGTGAAGGCACTCGCCTTCGCCCAATGACCTCGAGCATGCCCAAACCTCTGCTGCCAGTGGTGAATCGCCCGATCATGCAGCATGTTCTGACACTGCTCAAGCGGCATGGACTCACTGAGACGGTGGTGACTGTCCAGTTCCTCGCCTCCCTGGTGAAGAATTATTTCGGGGACGGCGAAGAATTTGGAATGGAGCTCACCTACGCCAACGAGGAGAAGCCGCTGGGGACGGCCGGAAGCGTCAAGAACGCCGAAGAGGCGTTGAAGGACGACTCCTTCCTCGTGATCTCCGGTGATGCCCTGACGGACTTCGATCTCACCGAGCTGATCGAATTCCACAAGGAGAAGGGAGCCATGGTCACGGTCTGCCTGACCCGGGTCCCCAATCCCCTCGAATTCGGTATCACCATCGTCGACGACGAAGGCAAGGTGGAACGCTTCCTGGAGAAGCCCACCTGGGGCCAGGTGTTCTCCGACACGGTGAACACCGGCATTTACGTGATGGAGCCCGAGGTCTTCGACTACGTCCAGGCCGACGTGTCCGTCGACTGGTCGGGCGACGTCTTCCCGCAGCTCATGAAGGAGGGCAAGCCCGTCTACGGCTTCATCGCCGAGGGCTACTGGGAGGACGTCGGCACCCACGAGAGCTACGTGAAGGCCCAGGCCGACGTACTCGAGGGCAAAGTCGACGTCGACATCGACGGCTTCGAGATCTCCCCCGGCGTGTGGGTCGCGGAAGGCGCCGAGGTGCACCACGACGCCATCCTGCGCGGCCCGCTCTTCATCGGCGACTACGCCAAGGTCGAGGCGGGCGCCGAGATTCGCGAGCACAGCGTCATCGGCTCCAATGTGGTCGTGAAAACAGGCGCTTTCCTGCACAAGGCCGTCATCCACGACAATGTCTACATCGGCCAGCAGACCAATCTGCGCGGCTGCGTCATCGGCAAGAACACCGATGTCATGCGGGCCGCGCGAATCGACGACGGCGCGGTCATCGGCGACGAGTGCCTGATCGGCGAGGAATCGAACATCGCCGGCAACGTACGCGTCTATCCGTTCAAGACGATCGAGGCCGGCGCCTTCGTCAACACCTCGGTCATCTGGGAGTCGCGCGGGCAGGCGCATCTGTTCGGCGCCCGAGGCGTATCCGGCATTCTGAACGTCGAGATCACCCCCGAGCTGGCCGTACGGCTGGCGGGCGCGTACGCGACCACGTTGAAGAAGGGCGCGACGGTCACCACCGCTCGTGACCACTCACGTGGTGCGCGTGCGCTCAAGCGGGCGGTGATCTCCGCGCTCCAGACCAGCGCGATCGACGTGCGCGACCTGGAGAACGTGCCGATGCCCGTGGCACGGCAGCAGACCGCGCGCGGCAGCGCGGGCGGCATCATGATCCGGACCTCACCGGGGCGGCCGGACTCGCTGGACATCATGTTCTTCGACGAGCGGGGCGCGGACCTGTCCGCGGCCGGACAGCGGAAGCTGGACCGGGTCTTCGCCCGTCAGGAGTACCGCAGGGCGTTCCCCGGCGAGATCGGCGACCTGCGGTTCCCCGCCACGGTCTTCGACTCCTACACCGGCGCGCTGCTGCGGGCCGTGGACATCTCCGGGATCGCCGACGCCGGTCTGAAGGTCGTGGTTGACGCGGCCAACGGCAGTGCCGGGCTCGTACTGCCCAGCCTCCTCGGACGGCTCGGCGTGGACGCGCTCACCGTCAACCCCGGTCTGGACGAGGCTCGTCCGACCGAGACCACCGAGAGCCGGCGGGCCGGACTCGTACGCCTCGGTGAGATCGTCGCTTCGGCGCGGGCCGCCTTCGGCGTGCGCTTCGACCCCGTGGGCGAGCGGCTGTCACTGGTGGACGAGCGGGGCCGGATCATCGAGGACGACCGGGCGCTGCTGGTCATGCTCGACCTCGTCGCGGCCGAGCGCCGCAGCGGCCGGGTGGCACTGCCCGTGACCACGACCCGGATCGGCGAGCAGGTCGCCGCGTACCACGGCACCCAGGTCGAGTGGACGACGACGTCGCCCGACGACCTGACCAGGGTCGGCAGGGCCGAGGGCACCATCTTCGGCGGCGACGGGCGCGGCGGCTTCATCATTCCGGAGTTCAGCAGCGTCTTCGACGGATCGGCCGCCTTCGTGCGGCTGATCGGACTGGTGGCGCGTACGCAGCTCACGCTCAGCCAGATCGACGCCCGTATCCCGCGCGCTCACGTCATCAAGCGGGACGTGCCGACACCGTGGGCCGTCAAGGGTTCCGTGATGCGGCGCGTGGTGGAGTCGGCGGGCGACCGCTCGGTGGACACCACCGACGGCGTGCGCGTGGTCGAGGCGGACGGACGCTGGGTGATGGTGCTGCCCGACCCGGCGGAGGCCGTCACGCATCTGTGGGCGGAAGGGCCCGACGACACCTCCGCGGAGGCACTGCTCGACGAGTGGGCGGAGGTCGTGGAGAGCGCCGGGCGCTGATCCTTCGGCCGAACGGCGCGCCGTGAGGGGGCCATTCGAGTGTGGCGGCCCCGACGTGCGACGATGTGCGGCATGCCGCAGCAGCAACCCGATCGGAGCAGCCCCGTCCCCGGGGCTGCCCGGCGGCGTCCTGACGCCTCGATGTCGTTGCTCACCAACGTCATGGAGCACAGTCTCGACGACGGGTACGCGGAGGCCGCCGCGCGCCGCGGCGAGGTCGGCACCTCCAGGCTGCCGAAGCGGTTGAGCGGAAAGCTGGGCCTGGCCGCGGGTCTCGTACTCGCCGCCATCGTCGTCACGGTGGGCGCGGCCCAGACGCGGGTGGCCGCGCCCACCGAGGCCAAGGAGCGGCAGAAGCTCATCGACCAGGTGAAGACCGAGACCGACAGCGCCGACAAGCTCCAGAGCAGTGTGGACGGCCTGCGCGACACCGTGGCCGCCGAGCAGCGGGCCGCGTTGGAGGACCACGGCGGCGACAGCAGCGCCTTGGTCGAGCTGCTGTCGGGCGCGACCCCGGTGGACGGTCCCGGCGTCAAGCTGGTCGTGGACGACGCCAAGGAGGCGTCAGAAGGCGGCACAGGCGGCCCGCGGGAGAGCAGCGGCTTCTCCGACACCGGCAGGGTCCGCGACCGCGACATGCAGCGCGTGGTGAACGGGCTGTGGTCCTCGGGAGCCGAGGCGATCACCGTCAACGGCCAACGGCTCACCGCCCTGTCCGCCATCCGGGCCGCCGGTGACGCCATACTGGTCGACAACAAGCCGCTGGCGCCGCCGTACACGGTGCTGGCGATCGGGGACGGGGAGCGGTTGAGCGCGGCATTCCAGGACAGTGCGGACGGTCAGTACCTGCACGTCCTGGAGCAGAACTACGGCATCCGCGCGAGCATCTCCGTCCAGGGCACGCTGCACCTGGCCGCCGCGCCCAGCCTGATCGTGCGGTATGCCAAGCCGGTCCCCGGCCAGCAGAAGGCGGACTCCGCCACAACAGGGAAGGGTTCGAAGTGATCGCCGTACTGGGCCTCGTCGTGGGAGTCGTGGTCGGGCTCGTGGTCCGTCCCGTGGTGCCGACCGGGGTCGAGCCGTATCTGCCGATCGCCGTCGTCGCCGCTCTCGACGCGGTCTTCGGCGGCCTGCGGGCGATGCTGGACGGGATCTTCGACGACAAGGTCTTCGTGGTCTCCTTCCTGTCCAACGTGGTGGTGGCGGCGCTGATCGTCTTCCTCGGCGACAAGCTCGGGGTGGGCGCGCAGCTCTCCACCGGCGTCGTGGTCGTCCTCGGCATCCGGATCTTCTCCAACGCGGCGGCCATCCGCCGCCACGTCTTCCGGGCGTGACGACGGTATGAGCGACGAGCACCACGAGTCCGCGGACGACGGGCGGGACCGCCAGCAGCACGGCCCGGCCCACGCCGCGCACGATCACGAACCCGCCCACGCCGCGCACGCCCATGAGCCGGAGCACGCCGCGCCGCCGGTCACCGGGCGGCAGCGGCTGGTCGCCGGGCTGTGGCCGCCGAGGCTGTCACGCGCCCAGCTCACCGTGGCCGTCCTGCTGTTCGTCCTCGGCCTCGGGCTGGCGATCCAGGTCAGCTCCACGAGCGACAGCGGCGGCGCGCTGCGCGGCGCGCGCAAGGAGGACCTGGTCCGCATCCTGACCGAGCTGGACAACCGCACCCAGCGGCTCGAGGACGAGAAGCGGGGTCTGGAGAGCCAGCGGTCGGAGCTGGAGACCAGTTCCAACCAGGCCGCGGAGGCGCTCAAGCAGACCCAGGCCAAGGCGCAGCAGCTCGGCATCCTGGCGGGCACGGTGGCCGCCCAGGGGCCGGGTATCACGCTGACGATCTCCGACCCCAAGGGCGGTGTCCAGGCAGACTCGCTCCTGGACACCCTTCAGGAACTCCGGGCGGCCGGTGCGGAGGCGATCCAGATCAACGATGTACGGGTCGTCGCCGACACGTACTTCACGGAGGGTACGGACGGTGTGCTCATCGACGGCCACAAGGTGTCCCAGCCGTACGAGTTCAAGGTGATCGGAAATCCGCAGGATCTGGAGCCCGCCCTCAACATCCCGGGCGGGGTCGTGCAGACGCTGGAGAAGGAGCAGGCCACGGCCGATGTCGTCAGGTCGCAGAAGATCGTTGTGTCCGCCTTGCGGCCGTCGAAGCAGCCTGACTACGCTCGGTCGTCATCCCAGTGAGGCGGGGGGTCGGGGCATCTGTGGGGTGCTGTGTGGTGGAAACTGTGTGTAGCGAGGGTTCGTCCTGCCCCACGGGCGGGTCTGTTTCTTTCAAGGGGAATCGCCCGTGAAGTTGTTTGGGAAGTTTTTCGGCAAGAGCGCGCGGCAGTCGGGTGACCCGGCGACGGCGCGCCACCGTGCTCCGCGGAACACCGGGGAGGAGAGCCAGTCCGGCGACCGCCCGCTGTTCCGGCACGAGGACCAGCAAGGCGGCGGCGACTTTTCCGGTGGCCCCGGCGTGGCGCCTGTTGACCCTGCCTCGTCCCCCCGCATAGGTTTCGGGGAACCATCAACCTCAACCCCGGGTGGAGGGTTCGGCTTGCCGGTTTGTACGCGGTGCGGGCACACGAACGCGGAGGCGAGCCGCTTCTGCAACAACTGCGGCGCGCCGCTGCGCGGTTCAGGGGCCGGGCAGGAACGCGCGTCCGAGACCACCTCCACGATCTCCATCTCGGGCCTCGAGGCGTACGAGGCGGAGGTCACCGGCCAGCATGTGACGCCGTCGCTCTCCTCCGAGGCGCAGTCGGCCGTGGACGCCCTGCCGATGGGCTCCGCGCTGCTGATCGTGCGACGGGGGCCGAACTCGGGCAGCCGCTTCCTGCTGGACGGTGAGCTGACCACGGCCGGCCGCCACCCGCAGAGCGACATCTTCCTGGACGACGTCACGGTCTCCCGTCGCCATGTGGAGTTCCGCCGCGGCCCGGACGGCGGCTTCACCGTCTCCGACGTCGGCAGCCTCAACGGCACGTACGTCAACCGGGAGCGGATCGACGCGGTGCCGCTGTCCAACGGTGACGAGGTCCAGATCGGCAAGTACAGGTTGGTCTTCTACGCGAGCCAGCGGGGGATCTAGCTCTTTTCCCCCGGACCCGGTCCGGGGGACCCCAGGGAAGGTGTTCATGCCGAGAACGCAGGGCGGTGCCGGAGACGGCACCGCCACCGCCGACAGCGCGCTGTTGAGCATCGGCGCCGTCCTGGGGCAGCTCCAGGACGAGTTCCCCGAGGTCACCATCTCCAAGATCCGTTTCCTGGAGGCCGAGGGTCTGGTCGAGCCGCAGCGCACCCCGTCCGGATACCGCAAGTTCGCGGCCCGTGACGTCGAGCGGCTCGCCTACATCCTGCGCGTGCAGCGCGACCACTACCTGCCGCTGCGGGTGATCAGGGAGCACCTGGACGCGCTCGACCGCGGCGAGCACGTGGCGCTGCCGGGTCCCGCGGAGTCCAGGGAGGCCCAGGAGGCCGCCATCGAGCCCCAGGCGCCCGCGGAGCTGCGGATCGGCCGTACGGAGCTGCTGGCGGCCACCGGGGCCGACGGCGAGGAACTGGACCAGTGGGAGTCCTACGGCCTGGTCGAGGCCGGCCGGGACGGCGGGTACGACGCCGACACGGTGAACATCGGACGACTCATCGTCGACCTCGGCCGTTTCGGGCTCGAACCGCGCCATTTGCGGGCGGTGAAGGCCGCTGCCGACCGGGAGGCGGGTCTGGTAGAGCAGGTCGTGGCGCCGCTGCGGCGGCACCGCAATCCGCAGACGCGCACCCACGCCGAGGTCACCGCGCGCGAGCTGGCCGCGCTCTCCGTTCGGCTGCACGCGGCGATGGTGCAGTCCGCGCTGCGGGTCAAGCTCCTCTGAGCGGTTTTTCGGTTTTTCCCACGCCCTGTAAAGGCGCCGGTACCGGGCGGGTACGGGCTTTTCAGCGGTCTCCCGCGGGGCCCGTGCCGACTTTGTGCCGGGCTTCACGAAGCCGCCGAAGTCCGGCCCAGGGGGTGCCCGACTACCCAAACCCGGCAGGCACGTCCTAGGGTTGCTGTGTGAACGAGCTCGACGTTGTGGGTGTCCGGGTCGAAATGCCCTCCAATCAACCGATCGTGCTCCTGCGTGAAGTGGGAGGCGACCGGTACCTGCCCATCTGGATCGGGCCGGGAGAGGCGACGGCCATCGCTTTCGCGCAGCAGGGCATGACGCCTGCGCGACCGCTCACGCATGACCTCTTCAAGGACGTACTCGAAGCGGTCGGACAGACGCTGACCGAGGTCCGTATCACCGACCTGCGCGAAGGCGTCTTCTACGCCGAGCTGGTGTTCGCCAGCGGCGTGGAGGTCAGCGCCCGTCCGTCCGACGCCATAGCCCTCGCGCTGCGCACCGGTACGCCGATCTACGGCAGTGACGGGGTGCTCGACGACGCCGGGATCGCGATCCCGGACGAGCAGGAGGACGAGGTGGAGAAGTTCCGCGAGTTCCTCGACCAGATCTCGCCCGAGGACTTCGGCACGAGCAACCAGTGAGCCGTTCCCGATACCGGGACACGCCAAACCACTCGTGGGGTGAATATCACTCGGCGTGCCGAGTGTGGCGATCGTTGACGCACCCCTGGCGACTGCCTACCTTCGGAGAGGAAAGTCCCGATGGCACGTGCACGCGGCCCCGGGACGCGAAGGGACGGAGGGCGGCGTGAGAAGCACCGGCGACGGTCTGGCGACCGGCGGCCCGTATCCGACCCAGGGGGCACTGGCGCGCGCCACCGCTGACGCGGGCGGCGGCGGGGCGGCACAGGACGTACCGCCCGAGCAGATCGGCTACCGCGGGCCCACCGCGTGCGCGGCGACCGGCATCACCTACCGCCAGCTCGACTACTGGGCCCGTACCGGCCTGGTCGAGCCCAGCGTCCGCCCTGCCTACGGCTCCGGCACGCAGCGGCTCTACAGCTTCCGGGACGTCGTCGTCCTGAAGATAGTGAAGCGGCTGCTGGACACCGGCGTCTCGCTCCAGAACATCCGGACGGCGGTGCGGCACCTGCGCTCCGTCGGGCCGACGGAGCTGGCCAGGATGACGCTGATGAGCGACGGTGCCACGGTCTACGAGTGCACCTCGCCCGACGAGGTGGTGGATCTGCTCCAGGGGGGCCAGGGGGTCTTCGGCATCGCCGTGGGCGTGGTCTGGCGGGACGTGGAGAGTTCGCTGTCCCAGATGCACGGGGAGCGGGTGGACACCGGCGAGACCCTGGTCGGCGACAATCCGTCCGACGAGCTGGCGAAGCGGCGCAATCGGGCGGTCTGAGCGGCTTACCGACGCCGTGCCGTACACGTGTACGGCGATTGTCGGTGTCGTGCGGCACGATCGGTACTTGTGAGAAGTGCGCCGACGATCCTGCATCTGGACATGGACGCGTTCTTCGCCGCGGTCGAACAGGCGTCGAAGCCGAGCCTGCGGGGCAAGCCGGTGGTGGTCGGCGGCCTCGGCCCCCGCGGCGTCGTATCGACCGCGTCCTATGAGGCGCGCGTCCACGGCGTCCACTCCGCGATGGCGATGGCCCACGCCCGCCGCCTCAGCCCCAACGCCGCCTATCTCGTACCGCGCTTCGGCATCTACCGGCAGATCAGCGAGGCCGTGATGGCGCTGCTGCACGAGGTGTCACCCCTGATAGAGCCGCTGAGCCTGGACGAGGCGTTCGTGGACCTGGAGGCGGGCGGGCACGGCGCGGACCCGCGGGCGGTCGCCCGGCGGCTGCGCGCCGAGATCCGGGCCAGCACCGGGCTCACCGCCTCGGTGGGGCTCGCCGGGTCGAAGCTGCTGGCGAAGATCGCCTCCGAGCAGGCCAAGCCGGACGGCCTGGTCGTCGTCGAGCCCGGCACCGAGCGCGCGCTGCTCGAACCGATGCCGGTACGCACCCTGCCCGGCGTCGGGCCCGCCACCGCCGAGCATCTGCGGCGCGTGGGCATCACCACCGTCGGCGAGATCGTGCACGCGGGGGAGCCGGAGCTGGTCCGGCTGCTCGGCAAGGCGCACGGCACGGGCCTGCACTCGATGGCCGCCGGCCTCGACAACCGCCCCGTGGTCGCCGACCGCGACGTCAAGTCCATCTCCGTCGAGGACACCTTCGACGCCGACCTCACCGACCGCGCCCATGTGCGGTACGAGATCGACCGGCTCGCCGAGCGCTGCGTGCAGCGGCTGCGCGGCGCGGGCCGCTCCGGGCGGACGGTGGTCGTCAAGGTCCGCAGATACGACTTCTCGACCCTGACGCGCTCCGAGACGCTGCGGGCGCCGACCGACGACCCGGGACTCGTACGGGAGACCGCCAGGCGGCTGATGGAGGCTGTCGACACCACCGGCGGTGTGCGGCTGCTCGGGGTGGGCGTCGCTGGGCTCGCCGACTTCACGCAGGAGGATCTGTTCGCGCACGCGGCGGGGGAGGGCGAGGAGGACGAGAACGCGCCCGAGGAGCTGCCCTCGGCGCCGCCGCCCGCGCCGGAGCGGGCCAGGCTCTGGTGGCCGGGCCAGGACGTGGAGCACGAGACGTACGGCTCCGGATGGGTGCAGGGAAGCGGGGTCGGGCGGGTCACCGTGCGCTTCGAGGTGCCCTCGGACACCGTGCCCGGCCGGGTGCGGACCTTCGCCGTGGACGACCCGGCGCTCGCGCACCGCGATCCGCTGCCGCTCGACCCGGGGGAAGCGGCGGGTGCGGGCCGGGGGAAGGAAGAGGGCGTGGGGCAGGGGGAGGAAGAGAGTGCGGGCCAGGGGGAGGAGGACGCTCAGTCCTCGCCCGCGAGCCGCCCGAAGTCCCGGTCGGGGGGCGGCGGCGGCTCCGAGCCGGACGTCGGCACGTCCATCCCGTAGTGGTGGTAGAGCTGCAACTCCTGCTCCGGCGACAGGTGGCGCCCCACACCGAAGTCCGGCGCGTCCCTGATCAGCGACTTCTTGTACGGCACCCGCAATTCGTCGTCCACCACTTCGCTGGGCTCCAGCGGTACGAACGCGTCGCGCGTGAACAGCCCGGTCCTGACGGCCGCCCACTCCGGTATGCCGGTCGCGTCGTCGAGGTACACCTCGTCCACCGTGCCGATCTTCGTACCGTCATGGTCGAAGACGCGGCGGCCGATCAGGCTGCGCGGATCGATGTCGGTCTGCACGGTCCCTCCAACCAATGACGAGCGATGTCTGGGTACAGCCAAAGGCACATCCTGGCCGGTGTCGACTCGGGCGGTGATCACCGCCCCCCGCCCCCGCCGGGTCCCGCCGCCTCGCTGGTAGGCTGGTGATCGGCCGCAGACCCCGTGCGGGAGAGCCTCCGAGACAGTGTCGGAGGCGCCGAAGGAGCAAATCCTCCCCGGAATCTCTCAGGCATCCGTACCGCATGGACGAGGTCACTCTGGAAAGCAGGGCACGCACCGGGAGCGGTTTTCCGGCACGGGCCCTCACCGACGGTGAAAGCCGCTCCCACGGGGGCGGTGAAGCTCTCAGGTTCTGATGACAGAGGGGGAGGCCGTACGGGTGTCCGCGCGTCGCGGCACCCCCCGAAGGTCGTCGCAGACCAGGAGGCCTCCGCAGATGACTTCCCGTCGCATTCCCCTCGCCGAGCTGGAAGCGGGCGTGCCGTTCGCCAGGCGCCACATCGGACCCGACGCAGCGGCGCAGGCGAAGATGCTCGCCCAGGTCGGCTACGGCTCCCTGGACGAACTCACCGAAGCGGCCGTGCCCGACACCATCAGGAGCGCGCAGGCCCTGGCGCTGCCCGAGGCCCGCACCGAGGCCGAGGCGCTGGCCGAGCTGCGGGCGCTGGCGGACCGCAATCAGGTGCTGGCTCCGATGATCGGCCTGGGCTACTACGGCACCTTCACCCCGCCCGTCATCCTGCGCAATGTGATGGAGAACCCGTCCTGGTACACGGCCTACACGCCGTACCAGCCGGAGATCTCGCAGGGCCGCCTGGAGGCGCTGCTCAACTTCCAGACCGTCGTCGCCGACCTCACCGGGCTGCCCACCTCCGGCGCCTCGCTGCTCGACGAGAGCACCGCGGCGGCCGAGGCGATGGCGCTGTCCCGCCGGGTCGGCAAGGTCAAGCAGGGCGTCTTCCTGGTCGACGCCGACACCTTCCCGCAGACCGTCGCGGTGATCCGGACCCGCGCGGAGCCGACCGGCGTCGAGGTCGTCGTCGCCGACCTGTCCGAGGGCATCCCGGCGGAGATCGCCGAGCGTGGCGTCTTCGGCGTCCTGCTCCAGTACCCGGGCGCCTCGGGCGCCGTACGGGACCCGCGCCCGGTCATCGAGCGCGCGCACGAGCTGGGCGCGGTCGTGACCGTCGCCGCCGACCTGCTGGCGCTGACGCTGCTCACCTCGCCCGGCGAGCTGGGCGCGGACATCGCGGTGGGCACCACCCAGCGCTTCGGCGTCCCCATGGGCTTCGGCGGACCGCACGCCGGATACATGGCCGTACGCGACTCCTACGCCCGCAACCTGCCCGGCCGCCTCGTCGGCGTCTCCGTGGACGCCGACGGCAACCGCGCCTACCGGCTGGCCCTCCAGACCCGCGAGCAGCACATCCGCCGCGAGAAGGCCACCAGCAACATCTGTACGGCGCAGGTCCTGCTCGCCGTGATGGCCGCGATGTACGCGGTCTACCACGGCCCCGACGGGCTCGCGCAGATCGCCGGCCGCACCCACCGCTACGCCGCGGTGCTCGCCGCGGGTCTGCGCGCGGGCGGCGTCGAGATCGTGCACGACGGCTACTTCGACACGCTCACCGCGCGGGTGCCGGGACGCGCGGCCGAGGTCGTGGCCGCCGCCCGTCAGGCCGGGGTCAATCTGCGGCTGACCGACGCCGACCTGGTCGGTATCGCCTGCGACGAGACCACCGACCGGGCCCGCGTCGCGGCCGTCCTCGACGCCTTCGGCGTCCAGGGAAGCGCCGCGGACCTCGACGCGCTGGACGCGGCCACCGAGGACGCGCTGCCCGCCGGACTGCTGCGCACCGACGCGTATCTGACCCACCCCGTCTTCCACCAGCACCGCAGCGAGACCGCGATGCTGCGCTACCTGCGGCGGCTGGCCGACCGCGACTACGCGCTGGACCGCGGGATGATCCCGCTGGGCTCCTGCACGATGAAGCTCAACGCGACCACCGAGATGGAGCCGGTCACCTGGCCCGAATTCGGCGCGCTGCACCCCTTCGCGCCGGTCGAGCAGGCCGAGGGCTACCTGGCGCTGATCCACGGCCTGGAGGACCAGCTCGCCGAGGTCACCGGCTACGACAAGGTCAGCCTCCAGCCCAACGCGGGCTCCCAGGGCGAACTGGCCGGGCTGCTCGCGGTCCGCGCCTACCACCGCGCCAACGGCGACACCGGCCGTACCGTCTGCCTGATCCCGTCCTCCGCGCACGGCACCAACGCCGCGAGCGCGGTGATGGCGGGCATGAAGGTCGTCGTGGTCAAGACCGGCGAGAACGGCGACGTGGACGTCACCGACCTGCACGCCAAGATCGAGCAGCACCGTGACCAGCTCGCCGTGCTGATGGTCACCTACCCGTCCACGCACGGCGTGTTCGAGGACAACATCACCGACGTCTGCGCGGCCGTGCACGACGCGGGCGGCCAGGTGTACGTGGACGGCGCGAATCTCAACGCGCTGGTCGGTCTGGCCAGGCCCGGCCGGTTCGGGGCGGACGTCTCGCACCTGAACCTGCACAAGACCTTCTGCATCCCGCACGGCGGCGGCGGCCCCGGCGTCGGCCCGGTCGCGGTCCGCGCGCACCTGGCGCCGTACCTGCCGAACCACCCGCTCCAGCCCACCGCGGGACCTGCCACCGGCGTCGGCCCCGTCTCGGGCGCGCCGTGGGGCTCGGCGGGCATCCTGCCGATCTCCTGGACGTATGTACGGCTGATGGGCGCGGAAGGGCTCAAGCAGGCCACCCAGATGGCGGTACTGGGCGCGAATTACGTCGCCAAGCGGCTGGAGCCGCACTTCCCCGTGCTCTACACCGGCCCCGGCGGGCTGGTCGCGCACGAGTGCATCATCGACCTGCGGCCGTTGGCCAAGGAGACCGGCGTCAGCGTCGACGACATCGCCAAGCGGCTGATCGACTACGGCTTCCACGCGCCGACGATGTCCTTCCCGGTGGCGGGCACGCTGATGATCGAGCCGACCGAGAGCGAGGACCTGGCGGAGCTGGACCGTTTCTGCGACGCCATGGTCGCGATCCGCGGCGAGATCGACCGGGTCGGCGCGGGCGACTGGCCGGCCGACGACAACCCGCTGCGCAACGCCCCGCACACCGCGGCGGCGCTCGGCGGCGACTGGGCGCACCCGTACAGCCGCGAGGAGGCGGTCTTCCCCGCCGGGGTCGTCGCGGCCGACAAGTACTGGCCGCCGGTACGGCGGATCGACGGCGCTTTCGGCGACCGCAATCTGGTCTGCTCCTGCCCGCCGCTGGACGCGTACGAGAGCTGAGCGTGTACGAGAGCTGAGCGCGTTGGGCCGACCGGGTCCGGTGGTACGGGCCCGGCGGTCTCGCGCGAGGCTGCCCGCACATGACGAAGCCGGTTCCGCTGTCAGCAGTGGAACCGGCTCTGTGTGTGGGGCGGTGCGCGGTGCGGCGCGGTCTCGTGTGCGGGCGGCCCCGTACCGGTCAGGCCGCGGCGGTGATCTGCTCGGTGCCCAGGGGGCGGTGCGGCGCGATGATCTGCCCGTCGGGCAGCAGCTCGCCGGTGTCCTCGAAGAGGAGCACGCCGTTGCACAGCAGGCTCCAGCCCTGCTCCGGGTGGTGGGCCAGGGTGTGCGCGGCCTCACGGTCGGGGCACTCTGCGGTGGGGCACTGGGGCTTGTGCTGGCACATGGATGGTGTCTTTCGCTGCGAGAGGTGGCTGGTGCGGATGATTGCGCTGCCTGACTGGTTCATTTCCGTTCCCCCGTTGGTACGGCCGTTCCCAGTGTTGCTCTACTGACGTCGATCCGCAGGGATTTCACGCAGGCAATCCCTTGGAGGACAGGACGCGTCACTCCGCCGGACGGTTGCGAGGGCGGGACGCGACGGTGCCCCCGCGGCCCAGTGGCTCGCGGGGGCACCGTGGAGAGGCGGCGACAGGCCGTCAGGCGGGCGACCCCAGCAGCGGCGGCGGCGCCATCCGTACCGAGAGCAGCGGCATCAGCTCCGCCAGCCGGTGCAGGCGGTGCGGGGCGATGCCGGGCGGCGCGGGGGCCAGCGGCACCAGCACGTCCGCCGGGGTGGGCTGGGCCGTCGAGGCGTCGGCACGCGGGTCGCAGTGCAGCCACAGCGCCAGCATGTACAGGCTGGGCACGGAGAGCAGATGCGGTTGGTAAGTGGCGGGCAGCGTGTCCCCCTGGCGCAGCGCCCGCTCGGTGGAGGCCAGGAACGGCCCCTCGGAGAAGCGCGAGAAGACCCAGCCGTCAGCCGTCGCCACGGTCTCGCCCGCGGCGACGGTGCCTTGCGGCCAGCCCCCGGCGAGGATGTGGAACCGCCAGCCGGTCAATCGTGCGCGAGGCAGGCCGCCGGGGACGTCCGCCGGTTCGAACACATGGACAGGGAGCGGGTGTTCGGCGGTGAGGGGCCCTTGGGCGTTCCGCAGCGCGGGCGTCCGGGCCTCCTGGACCGCGGTGGGAGAGCTGAGCGCGGCCAGGATGCTCCGCAGGGCGGGAGCAGGTGCTGGGGGGACAAGCAGCGGCATGGTGTCGCCTCTCACTGGGAGACAAACAGTGGTGCGGGGGCAGGGGTGCGGACGGCGCATGAGGGCGGAAAGGGGATCGGCTCAGGCGCGTCCGGCGAGGGCGGATGCTTTGCCTTGTTCACGGAGTTTATACGACGTGTGTTCGCTCCGTGTTTCGTCTAGTCGCAGCCAGTATTACGCGCAAGGCGAGAAATCGCCTTCTTCTGTGATGGCCCACGAAGCATTCGTGCAGGGTGCGCGGTGTGCGCCGCATATTTCTGCCCGCTGCGGACGGCTGGATCCCGCCGGTCGTATTCACGAAGTTTTTACGCCGCGCCGTGACCGTGGTATGTGCCACAGGAACCCACTGTGTTAGCCGTTGTGCACAGCCTAGTGGCAGACGCGGGGCCGCCGTGGCGTTATCGATCATTTGGGTGGGCATCCTCCCGTGAGTATCCGTACGAGGAAGGACGCGTCGATGGGCGAGAAGGTCGTTGCCAACGGGTTCGACCTGGCCGACCGGAGGCTGTACCGGCGCAAGCTGCGGCAGTGTCTCGTGGGGCTGGAGCGGCTGTTGGACGAGAAGCGATTCGACCGGCCGCGCAATCTGATGGGTCTGGAGATCGAATTGAATCTCGCGGATTCCGACGGGCTGCCGCGCATGATGAACGAAGAGGTGCTCGAGCGCATCGCGAGCCGGGATTTCCAGACCGAGCTCGCGCAGTTCAATATTGAAGTAAACATCGCGCCGCACCGGCTTTCCGGCCGGGTCATGGACCGCCTCGCCGAGGAACTGCGGATCGGTCTCGGGTATGCCGACCGGATGGCCCGCGAGGTGGGCGCGCACATCGTGATGGTAGGAATTCTGCCCACCCTGGAGGCCCAGGACCTGGTCTCCGCCAACCTCTCCCGCGCCGACCGGTACACGCTGCTCAACGAGCGGATACTGGCGATGCGCGGTGAGGACATCACCCTCGACATCGAGGGCGCCGAACGCCTGCTCTACACGTCCGCGTCCATCGCGCCCGAGGCCGCCTGCACCTCCACCCAGATGCACCTCCAGGTCACCCCCGGCCGCTTCGCCGACGTGTGGAACGCGGCGCAGGTCGTGTCGGGACCGCAGGTGGCCGTCGGCGCCAACTCGCCGTTCCTCTTCGGCCGTGAGCTGTGGCGCGAGACCCGCGCACCGCTGTTCCTCCAGGCCACCGACGTCCGCCCGGAGGAGCTGGTGGCCCAAGGGGTGCGGCCCATCACGTGGTTCGGCGAGCGCTGGATCGACTCCGCTGCCGACCTCTTCGCGGAGAACGTACGGTACTTCCCCTCGCTGCTGCCGATCTGCGACGAGGAGGACCCGCTGCGGGTGCTGGACGACGGGGGAGTGCCGCAGTTGCGCGAACTCACCCTGCACAACGGCACGATCTACCGCTGGAACCGTCCCGTCTACCAGGTGGTCGACGGCGTCCCGCACCTGCGCGTGGAGAACCGGGTGATGCCCGCCGGTCCCACGGTGGCCGACGTCGTCGCCAACACCGCCTTCTACTACGGTCTGGTCCGCGCCCTGGCCGAGGCGTCACGCCCGGTCTGGCACAAGCTGCCTTTCGCCGCCGCCGCGGCCAACTTCGAGGCGTCCTGCCGCGACGGCATCGGCGCGGTCCTCCAGTGGCCGCGCGGCCGCAACGGCGGCCTCGCGGAGATCCCCGCCACCGACCTGATCCTCGACGAACTGCTGCCGCTGGCCGCGGCGGGGCTCGACGCGTGGGGCATCGAGGCCGTCGACCGCGACCACTACCTCGGCATCATCGAACAGCGCTGCCGCCGCCGTACCAACGGCGCCGAATGGCAGTCGGCGGTCTTCCACCGGATGCTGGAACGCGGCCTCGACCGGCGGCCCGCGCTCGCCGCGATGACCCAGCGGTACCGCGAACTCATGCTGGACGGCGAGCCGGTGCACTCCTGGCCGGTGGCGTGAGCCGTGGCGCACGGGGGCCTCGTGCGGCGCGGGCCCGTACAGCGGCCTCAGGGCGCCTTCGCGGCGGCGCTGGTGGCCGCCGCCACGACGGCCTTCAGCAGGACCGCCTGGATCTCCGAGGGGTCGTTGACCTGATACGCGGCCCCGCCGGTGGCCTTCGCGATGCGGTCGCAGGCCGCCTTGTCGGCGTTCGCGCCGACCGCGATGGCGATCAGCGGCACCGGCCGCGCCGGGTCGTCGAGCGTCTTCAGCCTGGACGTCAGGGCGTTGAGCGAGATGCTGCCCGGGTCCTCGTTGGCGCCGTCGGTGAGGATCACCACCGCGTTGAACTTGCCGGTCCCGTACGAGGAGACGGCGCTTTGGTAGACCGCGAGCGCCGTGTCGTACAGGCCGGTCGAGCCGCCCGGCACCGGCTGGAGGTCATGGAACGCGCTGTCGAGCTGCTGGCGGCGCGTGACGCCCTTGGCGACGGTGCCGCCGAGCGGGCCGGTGCGGACGATCTCCTGGTAGTCGCGCGAGCCGCTGAGCCGGGTGGAGAAGCGCCACAGCCCGATCTCGTCCTTCGGGGTGAACTGCGACAGCGCCTGCCGCAGCGACTCCTTGGTGATGTCGAGCCGCGACCTGCCGCCCGAACCGGGGACGACGTCGGCCATCGAGCCGGACACGTCCACGACCGTGGTGATCCGCGCGCTCTGCACGGTGATCTGCCACATCAGCCGGAGCTTTTGGAGCTCGGGCGCGGAGGGTGAGGGCGCGGGCGTGGCCGACAGGGGCTGCGGCGACTGGCCGCCCGCGCGCCGCACGGTCTCCGTGCCCGGATCGCCGCCGGGCGTACGGAAACCCGCGTCCGCGATCGTCCGCACGCCCTCGTCGTTGCCCAGCAGGGTCAGGAAGCGGTTGGCGGCCCGGCCCTGATCGGTGCTCAGATGCAGGTCGTCGACCATCGTGTACGGGTAGTCCAGGGTCGCCGCGCCGTCCGAGGGGTAGAACAGCCGCAGCGGCGGCGCGGAACCGCCGTTGTGCGCGAACGCGGCCTGTTCGGACAGGATCAGCGCCTGGCTCCGCTTGGGGTCGGCCAGCTCCGCAGGCGTCGTGTCGCGCGGCAGCGTCGCGACCGCCTGCTCGTCGCTGGGCTCGGTCCGCTGCGCGAGGGCCTTCGCGGCAGCCGCCGACTCCGTGTCGGAGTCGGTGCCCTCGCTCCCGCCGGCCCGCGCGATCGACGCGTTGATCATCGCCAGCGCCAGCATGCCGGTGGAGTTGAGCGCCGGATCGGCCGTACCGAACCGCAGGTCCGGTCTGCTGCCCGCCACCCCGGCCAACTCCGCCCAGGTGTACGTCTTGGACGGCCAGCCCAGCGTCTTGGCCTGCGACTGGAGCGCGCCGACCACCACCGGGGACTCGGCGACCGACCGCAGCTTCGTCAGCGCCCTGGCGCTGCCGGTGGCGGACGTCTGGGCCACCCACAGACTGTCGTCCGGCACCCACACCGCGAAATCCGGCTTCTTGGTGTTGTCGACCAGTTCCGCGGCGACGTCGGCGGAGTTCCGCGCGGTCACCCGGACGTCCAGACAGCGGCCGTCGGTCGTGTCGTGCTCGCGGCGCGCCCGGTCGGCGACGGCGGTCAGCGCGGGCGCGATGTCGGGCGAGGCGACCGCGCCGATCCGTACCGTGCCGCCGCGGCACGCGCCGCTCAGCGGCAGCAGTCCGCCGCGCAGCACCGCGAAGGTGCCCGCGCCCGCCGTGATCACCAGCGCGGTGGCCGCCGCGGTGGCACGGCGCCGGGTCCTGGCGGGCGGCGCTCCACCCGTCGATTCCCGGCCATCGGATATGCGGTGACGACCCATCGCTCCGTGCCTCTCCTGGGGTGGCTACGAACAGTAGACCCCGGCCTTCGTATCTTTGCCGGAGACCATAGCCATGCGCGGACGGCGCTGAAGCGGGATGACGTAAATGGAGGTCCGCGTGCACGCAGAGTCATACGAGGTGGAGGCAGGGTTGCAGCGGCGGACGCTGCGCAGCGAGACCCTGATCGTCTTGGCGCTGTCGCTGGGAGCGAGCGGCGTTGCCGCGCTGATCGACTTCATCGGTTCCGTGACGAGGCCGGGCGCGCTCAAGGACCAGGCGGCCACCCTCGTCGGCTCCCAGGCGCCGGGCCGGCCGTGGCTGGATCTGGCCTGGCAGGTCTTCTCCATCGCCACCGCGCTCGCCCCGGTGGCGCTGGTCGCCCACCTGCTGGCCAGGGAGCGGGTCGGCATGCCCGTGATCGGCTTCGACCGCACCCGGCCGCGGCTCGACCTGGCCCGGGGCGCGGCCGTCGCGGCCGTCATCGGCGGCACCGGGCTCGCCTTCTACCTCGGGGTCAGGGCGGCCGGCTTCAACCTCACCGTCGTGCCCGAGTCGCTGCCCGACGTGTGGTGGAAGATCCCGGTCCTGATCGCCTCCGCCGTGCAGAACGCGGTACTCGAAGAGGTGATCGTGGTCGGCTATCTGCTGCGCAGGCTCGGCCAGTTGGGCTGGAGCCCGGCCGCCGCGCTGGCCGCGAGCGCGCTGCTGCGCGGCTCGTACCACCTCTACCAGGGCGTCGGCGGCTTCGTCGGCAACATGGTGATGGGCGTCGTCTTCGTGCTGCTGTACCGGCGGTGGGGCCGGGTGGGGCCGCTGGTGGCGGCCCACTCCCTCATCGACACGGTGGCCTTCGTCGGCTACGCGCTGCTGGCCGGGAAGGTGGGGTGGCTGCCCACGGGGTGACGCGCGAGCGGAGCCCTTGCGACAGCGTTTACGGCGTTACGGCGCTTACGGCCTTACGGCGCTTACGGCACCGCGCCGTGACGCACCGCGGCCTTACGGCACCGCGTGCAGCTCGCCGTCCACCACGGTGACCGCGGCACCGGTCAGCAGCACCCGCTCGCCGCGCACCCGGGTACGGACCAGCCCGCCGCGCGGGGACGCCTGGAAGCCGGTGAGCGTCGTGCGGCCGAGCCGCTGCGACCAGAACGGCGCCAGCGCGGTGTGCGCGCTGCCGGTCACCGGGTCCTCGTCGATGCCGACGGCGGGGAAGAAGCCGCGCGAGACGAAGTCGTATCCGCGCGAGTCGTCCTCGGCCGCCGCGGTGGCGATCACCCCGCGCCGCGAGTGCCGGGCGAGCGCCGCGAAGTCGGGCGCCAGTGCCCGTACGGTCTTCTCGTCGGTGACCTCGATCAGCAGGTCACCGCAGTCGGGGCCGGTGTCCAGCACGGTCAGCGGCTTGGCGCCGAGCGCCGCCGCGACACCCGTCGGCGCGGCCACCGGCGTGAGCGGGGCCGCCGGGAAGTCCAAGGTGATCGAGCCGTCCCCGGCCGCCTCCGCCGACAGCACACCCGCGCTGGTACGGAACCAGACCGTGCCCTTGTGCGCGCCGCTGGTGCGCAGCACATGGGCGGTGGCCAGCGTGGCGTGCCCGCACAGCCCCACCTCCGTGACCGGGGTGAACCAGCGCAGCGCCCAGTCCGCTTCCGGCGCGTCGGCCAGCCGGTGCGCGAACGCGGTCTCTGACAGATTCAGCTCCGCCGCGACCTGCTGAAGCCACCGGTCCGGCGGAAACTCCTCCGAGTCGAGCAGCAGCACCCCCGCCGGATTGCCGGTGAACGGGCGGTCGGTGAAGGCGTCGACTATTCGGATGCGCATGGCGAGAGCGTAGCGGCGCGCCCCACGCCCGGCGGGCGGTGTTCGGCGGATTCCGCTTCCGGTGACCGCGCCCGCTGGTGACCCGTGCCGCCCCGGCCCCGTGGCCCCCTGTCGCCCTCCCGTCGCCGCCGTCGACCTGGGGCCTTGCCATCCGAACAGTTCCGATATATCGTTGAGCCATCGCGAACGATCAACGATGAAAGGAGCGTCATCATGCGTTCCCAAGGACACGAACATGGACACCGCGGCCCCGGACATCACGGTTGGGGCGAGCGGGACGAGCGACGGTCGGCCTTCGGGCCGTTCGGACCGCCCTTCGGCGGAGGCCCCTTCGGGCCCGGCGGCCGGGGGCGCGGCGGACCGCGCGGCAGGGCACGGCGGGGCGATGTACGCGCCTCGATCCTGGCGCTGCTGAAGGACCGCCCGATGCACGGCTACGAGATGATCCAGGAGATCGCCGAACGCAGCGGCGGCGCGTGGAAGCCGAGCCCCGGCTCGGTCTACCCGACGCTGCAACTGCTGGAGGACGAGGGCCTGATCAGCAGCGCGAGCGAGGGCGGCAAGAAGCTCTTCACGCTCACCGACAACGGCAGGACAGAAGCCGACGCGGGCCCCGAGGCCCCGTGGGAGGACGCCGGCCGCGGCGTCGACTGGGATGCCATGAACGAGATAAGGAAGGCGGGCGGCGGTCTCATCGAGGCCTTCCGCCAGGTGTGGGCCACCGGCACCCCCGAGCAGCGCGCGAAGGCGCTGACCGTGGTGAACGACGCCCGCAAGAAGCTCTACCTGATCCTGGCCGACGAGGACGTCACCGACCTCACCAAGGAGTGACGTCGGCGGTCACCGGGCGCCCGGTCCCGTACCGGCGCCGCCCGCGAATCATCGAGTCGGCCCGGGGCGTCACGCTCCGGGCCGACTCGATCCGCGTATCAGCAGGCGGGTCGGGATGATCCGCGGCTCCGCCGTGTCGACCGGCGCCGCGTCGATCAGCTCGCGCAGCGCCTCCACGGCCGCCTCGCCGAGCCCGCGCTGGTCCTGCGCCACCGTGGACAGCGCCGGGCGCACCAGCGCGGCGGCGTCGATGTCGTCGAAGCCGACCACCGCCAGATCGCGCGGCACCGAGAGGCCGGCGTCGGCCGCCGCGTGCATCGCGCCGACCGCCATCTGGTCGCCCGCCGCGAAGATCGCCGTCGGCGGCTCGGCCACCGCGAGCAGCCTGCGGGCCGCCTCTTCGCCGCTGTCGAGGAAGAAGTCGCCCTCGGTCACGTACTGCGGCGGCACCGGGAGCCCCAGCCGGGCGCAGGCCCGCTCGTAGCCCGCCAGCCGCTCGGCGGCCGGGGGAAGGTGCAGCGGACCGGTGATGGTGGCGATCCTGCGGTGCCCCAGCGCGTACAGATGCTCCACCGCCGCTTCCGCGCCCGCCGCGTTGTCGGAGCTGACCCGTACCGTACGCGGCCCGGTGAACGCGGTGTCGATGCCCGCGCAGGGCACGGCGGACGCGGCCAGGACGCGCAGGCAGCGGTCGTCGGCGGGGGTGGTCAGCACGATGACGCCTTCGAGATTGTGCCGCCGCACCGCTTGCAGATGCGCGGCGTCCGGGTCCTCGGGGCCCGGCGTCGTCAGCAGCATCAGGTGGTAGTCCGCCTCGGACAGCGCGGTGCGCACCGCGCTCAACAGGCCGAGCAGAAAAGGGTTGTGGAGTCCCTGTGCCTCCTGTCCGCTGTCCCAGATCAGGCCGATGGTGTCCGAGCGGCGCCTGACCAGGGTGCGGGCCGGTTCATTGGGCGCGTAACCCAACTCGATCGCCAGTTGCCGGATTCGCGCGCGGGTGGCCTCGCTCACCTCGGCGCGGTCGTTGAGAGCCCGGGACACGGTGGCGGTCGACACACCACTGCGGCGGGCGAGTTCACGAATGTTCACGGCGTACCTGATTCTGCGCGAGGGGAACAACGTGGAAACTTGGGACAGGTGAAAGGTGACTCCTGCGTACAGTCTTGACGATCAGTCAAGGCGAGGACAGACTTCCGGCCGATCGGAAACGTTTACGGCACTAGGTCCCGACAACCGGCCGGGACCCCGACAGGAACGGGACGCCTGCGATGCCTACGAACGCACGACGACGACCACGCCTCAGAGTCATTCTGACACTCGCCACCGCCGCGGCGTGTGTGGCCGCGGTCGCTTCCGTACCGGCGGAGGCCGGGGACAATCCGACGTACACCAACGCGAAAGCACCGGTCGACGTCCGGGTGAAGGATCTGCTGAAGCGGATGACACTGGCCGAGAAGATCGGTCAGATGGACCAGATCTCCGTGGTCAGAATGCAAGGCGACTGCGAGTGGAGCGGTGGCGAATTCACCGAATCCTGCATGAAGAGCGTGCTTCTCGACAACGCGGCCGGATCCGTACTGTCCGGCGGCGGCGCGGGACCTGCGGTCAACACGCCCGAGAACTGGGCGAAGATGGTCAACACGGTGCAGAAATACGCCGTCGAGAAATCCCGGCTGCACATCCCGATCATCTACGGCGTCGACGCCGTGCACGGCCACAACAACGTGCTGGGCGCCACGATCTTCCCGCAGGAGATCGGCCTCGGTTCCGCCTGGGACCCGACGCTGGCCAAGAACTCCGCCGCCTCCACCGCCAAGGCGGTCGCGGCCACCGGCATCGACTGGAACTTCGCGCCGGTCACCGACATCGCGCGCGACCAGCGCTGGGGCCGCTACTACGAGACCTTCGGCGAGGACCCGCTGCTCGCGGGCACGCTCGCCGCCGCGGCGGTCGACGGCATCGAGGGCGCCAACGGCGCCAAGAACGTGGCCGCCACCGTCAAGCACTTCCCCGGCTACGGCGAGCCCGGCAACGGCCACGACCGCGTGCCCGGGGACGTCTCGATGCGCTACCTCCAGGACACGCTGCTGCCGTCGTACAAGCAGGCCATCGACGCGGGCGCGCAGTCGGTGATGATCAACTCCGGCGCGGTCAACGGCATTCCGGCGACCGCCTCGCACTACCTGCTCACCGATGTGCTGCGCAAGCAGTGGGGCTTCGACGGCGTCGAGGTCAGCGACTGGGCGGACGTCGCCGCGTTGCAGACCGCGTACCACGTCGCCGCCGACTACCCCGAGGCCATCGCCAAGGCCGTCAACGCGGGCCTGGACATGGCGATGGAGCCGTACGACGCGCAGGGCTGGAGCACCGGCCTGAAGACCGCCGTGCAGCGCGGCCTGGTCACCGAGAAGCGCATCGACCAGTCCGTGTCCCGCATCCTGAAGATGAAGTTCGAACTCGGCCTGTTCGAACACCCCTACGTGGACGCCTCGAAGGCCAACGGCCGGGTGCTCGGCGCCGACACCGCGCTGGCGCGGCAGGCGGCCGACGCGTCGCAGGTGCTGCTGCGCAACGACGGCAATGTGCTGCCGATCTCGTCCTCCGCCAAGAAGATCGTGGTCGCCGGTTCCTACGCCGACGACATCAACGACCAGGTCGGCGGCTGGACGGTGGGCTGGCAGGGCGTGCCCGACGGGGTGACGCTGCCCGGCACCACCGTGCTCCAGGGCATCAAGAAGGCGGCGCCCTCCGGTACGGAGGTCGTCCAGGCCAAGACCGCGGACGACGCGGTGGCGCAGGCCAAGAACGCCGATCTGACCGTGGTGGTCGTCGGCGAGAAGGCGGCGGCCGAGGGCGCGGCGGACAGCCCGCGGCCCGCACTGACCGCCGACCAGGTGGCGTTGGTGAAGTCCCTCAAGGCGACCGGCAAGCCGGTGGTCACCGTGGTCCTCGCCGGACGCCCGCTGGTGCTCGGCGAGGCGGACGGCACCCAGGGCCTGCTGATGTCCTGGCTGCCCGGCAGCGAGGGCGGCAACGCCGTCGCCGACGTGCTGTTCGGCAAGGTCAACCCGAGCGGCCGGCTCAACGCGACCTGGCCCAAGGACATCGGCAACGAGCCGATGTACTACCAGCAGTTGCCCGGCACCAACGGCGGCCCCGAGTCCTTCGTCGACGCCGCCTACCCCTTCGGGGCGGGCCTGTCGTACACCACCTACGGCTTCGACTCGGTCAAGGCCGACTCGTCCACCGTGCGGGCCCGGGACACCGTCCACCTGAAGGTGAAGGTCTCCAACTCCGGTGGCCGTGACGGCGATCTGGTGGTGCCGGTGTTCGTGTCGCAGCCGTCGAGCGACGTGCTCGCCCCGTCCCGGAAGCTGGTCGCCTTCACCAAGGTGCACCTGAAGGCCGGGCAGTCCCGTACCGTCGCGCTCGACGTGCCGCCGAGCCGTCTCGCCGTCACCCCCGGTGACGTCAACGGCGCGGGCAAGCAGGAGGTGGCACGCGGCGCCTACGTCTTCACGGCGGGGACGCAGACCGCCACGGTGACGGTCCGCTGATCCACGCACGCCGCCGGGCCGCGTGAGGGACGATCCCCTCGCGCGGCCCGGCGCTTCGCGCACGGTCGGACCGTCACGCGCCCGGCGCGGGGGGCTCGGCCGGTTCGACGAGCCCGGCGATGGCGCGCAGCGAGTCGTTGAGCGCGGTCGTCGCCGAGTCCTTCAGCTTGCCCGCCATGAGGGAGACGGCGGCCCCGGTGAAGGTGCCGTCGATCCGTACCTCGGTGGCGTCGCCGTCGGGCGTGAGCGCGTACCGCATCCCGAGGCTCACCCCCATCGGCCCCTTGCCGCTGCTGCCCAGCACCCGCTCGGGCTCGAACTCGTCGACCGTCCAGGTCACGTCCGCGGGGAAGCCCATCATCCGCAGGCTCTCCTGGTACGTGGCCCCGGCCGTCAGCGGCCGCGGGCCGCCGTCGGGGAAGGCGGTGTGGGTGGCGTTCCACTCGCCGTAGGAGGAGAAGTCGGTCAGCAGGTCCCAGATCTTCCCTGCGGGGGCCGCGATACGCGCCTGTGCGGAGACTTCGGCCATGCGATCACTCCCTGAGTACCGGTCCACTCCCTGAGTACAGGTCGTGCCGCGCACCGTAACCGCGGGCGCCGCAACACTCAATACTGATGGACCGTCAGATACGGGGAGTGCGGCCTGCCGACGCTGCGCGACAGCGTCGGGGGAGCGGCCAGCAGCCGGTTCACGTGCGCCCGCGGCAGACCGTGCGCCGGATTGACCGGCAGCAGCAGCCGGTCAGGACGGAACCTGGCCCTGCGGACCAGGCGGCGCGGGATCACGTCGTCGGTCCAGGCGAAGGGCCGCCCCGCCGCGTACCGCAGGATCGGCGCCCACTTGCGCGCCGAGTACCGCTCCGCCTCGCGCAGCGGCGGATCGCCGGGCCGCGGCCGGTAGCCGCTGAATTCCACCACCGGCAGCGGCGGCAGACCCAGGCGCGGGGCGATGTGCGTGTTCGCCTCGTGCTCCCAGGTGCTCGCCCAGACGAGGTCGTACATGTCCGCCAGTTCGCGCAACCACACGCCGTGCCGGGCGGACAGCAGCACGGTGTGGGTCAGGATGTCGTGCACGGTGAAGTCCGGCGAGGGCAGCACCGGATTGAGCACACCGTCGACATCCAGGAAGAGCAGCGGTCGGACCATGGAACTCCTTCCCCGGTGGCGGGGCAGGTCGGTGTGTGTCGCCAGAGAGGGACGAGGCGACGGCCGGTACGGTTGCGGGTCGGACGGGAGGACATATGCGCGAAGACGACGGTCCGGCTACCCCCGACGGCGGAAGCGACGCGTCACCCGGGGGCGCGTCACCCGATGATGCGGCACCCGACGGGGCGGCAGTCGGTAACGCGCCGCCGGACGAGGCGGCACCCGGCGGACCGGGACGCGGGCGAACGTCGCCCGGCGACCCCACGCCGGGCGACGCGGCACTGCTCGCCAGGCTGCGGGCCGCCCCCGTACTGGCCGGGCCGCTGCCGGAATTCGACCCGGGCGACGCCCCCGACACCCCCGGCCCGCTCTTCGCGACCTGGCTGGAACTGGCGCTTTCCGACGCACTGCCGGAACCGCACGTCATGACGCTCGCCACGGTCGGCGCCGACGGCACGCCCAGCGCCCGCGTCCTGATGCTGCGCGGAGTCGACACCGCCGACTGCGCCGTCGACTTCGCGTCCGACGCGGTCAGCCGCAAGGGCCGCGACCTGGCCGCGCACCCCGTCGCCGCGCTGACCTGGTACTGGCCCGCGCACGGACGGCAGATCCGGATGACGGGACCGGTCGACGCACTTGACGAGGAGACCGCCCGGCGGGACTTCCTCGGCCGCTCCCCGGCCTCCCGCGCCGCCGGCTTCACCGGGCGGATGAGCGGCCCGCTGACCGGAGCGATGGAGTACGAGCGGGCGCGCGCCGCGGCGGACGCCCTGGTGGCCGCGGAACCGGAACGGATTCCCGAGGGCCACACCGTGTACCGGCTGCGTGCCCAGGAGGCGGAGTTCTTCCAGGCCGACCCCGGTCGCTTCCACGTACGGCTGCGCTACACCCGCTCCGGTCAGGCGGGGGAGGGCCGGGACGGGCGCGGCGACGGGGACACGGACGGCGGCTGGACCCGGACCCTGCTGTGGCCATGACTCATCCCTGGGGATGACGCGGGAACCGGCCAACCCCCTCCATGGGCGGAGGCACGGATGGCCCCCGGTGCGGATGCGCCACACCGGGGCCGCCTGATGAAGTGGATGGCGTGTACAGCAACCACGGGCCGCCGCTCGACCTGAGCCACCTGGCGGACGACCTCCGCCTCACGGTCGAACTGCGTTCCGTGGCGGCCAGCGCGCGCCGCCGGGCCACGCGCGACGGCGACCAGCAGATCGACACCGCCCACCTGCTGCACTCCCTTTTGGAGATCGACCCCCTGGCGCGGGCCGCCTGCGACGCCGGGACCGGCCAGGTCGTCCGCGTGCTCGGCTACCTGGTGCAGCGCAGCATCGGCTACGGGCTGCGCTGGCGCGGCACCGTCGAGGACTCCGGCGCGCTGCCCACCGTCCAGGCCGTCGCCGGCACCGGCTGGAGCCCGTCCGCCGCCGCCGCGATCCGCAACGCCGTCGCCCTCGCCCGCCGCCGTGGCCGCACCCAGGCCGACGGCATCGACCTGCTCGACGCGCTCGCCTCCGACCCCGAATGCCGCGCCGTGGACGTGCTGCGCGCCGCCGGACTCGACGTCAGCGGCTACCGGGATGACGGTCCTGTCGCGAGCTGACATCATGACCCGATGCACGTAACTCAGCGGCGAAACGGGGGCCTCGGGCTCGCTCTGGTGTCCGCCTTCGCCTTCGGCGGCTCGGGCGTGGCCGCCAAACCGCTGATCGAATCAGGGCTCGACCCGCTGCACGTGGTCTGGATGCGCGTCGCGGGCGCCGCGCTCATCCTGCTCCCCATCGCCCTGCGCCACCGCGAACTGCCCCGCCGCAGGCCGGGACTGATCCTCGGGTTCGGCCTCCTCGGCATCACCGGCTGCCAGGCCTTGTACTTCGTGGCCATCTCCCGCATCCCGGTCGGCGTCGCCATCCTCGTCGAATTCCTCGGCCCCGCCCTGCTGTTGGGCTGGGTCCGCTTCGTCCAGCGCCGCCCCGTCAGCCGGTCCGCCGCCCTGGGTGTCGTCCTCGCCATCGCCGGCATGGCCGCCGTCGTCGAGATCTGGTCCGGCCTGGCCTTTGACCCGCTCGGCCTGCTCCTCGCCTTCGGCGCCGCCTGTTGCCAAGTCGCCTACTTCGTCCTCGCCGACGACGGCGCGGAGAGCGCGGACGCGCCGGAACCCATCGCCGTCATCGCCTACGGCCTCCTCGTCGGCACCGCCGTCCTCTCGGTCGTCGCCCGCCCCTGGAACATCGACTGGGCGATCGTCTGGCAGCAGTCCGCGCTCGGTGAGCGCGAGGTCCCGGCCGTTCTCCTCGTCGCCTGGATCGTCCTCGTCTCCACCGTCGTCGCCTACCTCGCCGGCGTCCTCGCCGTCCGCCGCCTCACCCCTCAGATCGCCGGGGTCGTCGCCACCCTCGAAGCCATCGTCGGCACGGTCCTCGCCTGGGTCCTCCTCGACGAGCACCTGGGCGCCGCCCAGGTCGTCGGCGGCGCCCTCGTCCTGGCGGGCGCCTTCACGGCCCAAACGGCCAGCCGCGCCAAGCCGGCGGCGACGCCGGACCCCCTCCCAGAACCCGACTTGGCCGACGCCTAGCGCCTCCCTGCCGCGGTTCGCCGCACGGGTGCCCCTGCACAAGGGGCTGCGCCCCTACGGGACCGCTGCGCGGTGGGGTTCGCCGGTAGCCAGCGAGCCGAAGGCGGCGCCGGTGTTGAAAGGGAGAACGCGCACAGCGACCGAGGAACGAGGGAGCGAGCACGATCGACCGTCGACACCGGATCTAAGCCGCCGGAGGCGAGAGGGCGGCAAAAAGGGGAAGGACGGTGCGCCTGCGCAAGAGGGCTCCCACGCACGGTTCGCCGTACCGATGACCTGACGCGAGTGGGCGACCCGCACCCCTGCCCCCCCCCGCAAGAGAGCCACCCGCACCCCCGCCCCCCCGCAAGAGCCCCCGCCCCCAACCCGCCTCCCTCCACCGCCCTGCCCTCACCCTTCCCCCCCGAGCCCACCCCCCCGACCCCACCCCCCTCACGTAAGCTTCCCCCATGCATCTCACCGTTCTCCCGCCTCCTGCCGTCTGACGCGGGCGGCGACATTTCGGAAGACCTGGGGCCGGACCCGGCGCGGTGACTCGCGTTCGAGGTGAACGGCCGGGTCGCCGCTGTCCGCATATGGCGACCGGCGACCTCACCCCACCTCTTCCGCGGGAGAATTCTCGTGTCACTCACGCATGTCCACACCCCGGTCGACGCTGCCCTGTCGACGAACCGGGGCCTGATCTATGTCGTTTTCGCGGCCACCGCCTGGGGCACGGCGGGCGCCGCGGCGGCGCTGTTGTACGACGGGAGCGGGCTCGGCCCGCTGTCGCTGACCTTCTGGCGGGCGGCCGGCGGCTTTCTGCTGCTTGCGGCGGTGCGCGCGGTGCGTCCGGCCGCCGCGGTGCGGGTGGTGCGGGCGGAGCCGCGGCGGCGCAAGGCGGTGCGGATCCTGGTCACCGGCGCGGGCCTGACGCTCTTTCAGACCGCGTACTTCTGCGCGGTGAAGTCCACCGGGCTTGCGGTGGCCACGGTGGTGACGCTCGGGTCGGGCCCGGTGCTGATCGCGGTCGTGGCGCGGCTGGCGATGGGGGAGCGGCTCGGGCGCGGCGGTACGGCGGCCGTGGCGGGCGCGCTCGGCGGTCTCGCGGTGCTGGTGCTGGGCGACGGCGGTACGGGCGTACGGCCGCTCGGTGTGCTGCTCGCGGTGCTGTCCGCCACGGGGTACGCGGCGATCACGCTGCTCACCCGGTGGCTGGGGCGCACGGGCTCCGCGGGCGACCCGCTGGACACCTCGCTGTGGTCGTTCGGCATCTGCGCGGTGGCGCTGCTGCCCGCGGCCTGGGCCGAGGGGCTGTTGCCGCAGGCGGCGGGGCTCGGCCGTACGGTGCTGCTGCTCTGCTACCTGGCGTCGGTGCCGACGGCCGCCGCGTACGGACTGTACTTCGCGGGCGCCGCGGTCCTGCGGGCCGCGACCGTCTCGGTGATCGCCCTGATCGAGCCGGTCTCGGCGGCCGTCATCGCCGTGGCACTGCTCGGTGAACATCTCACGGCCGCGACGGTGACGGGCACTGTGATCCTGCTGGCGGCCGTGACCGGTCTCGGTCTCGAGGAGGCCAGGTCCGCGTCGGCGCAGCGGAGGGCGGCGCCCGTGGGGTGAGCCCTCAGACGCCGGTCCCGGCGTCGGCCGCCGCGGACAGGCGGCGGATCTGATGGGTACGGGCCGCCGCGTCGTGCGGCCCGTCCCGGTCCGCGAGCAGGTCCATGACGCGCCGCCGCATCCGCTCCGGCTTGTTGCCGCCGTACTTGAACTTCGCCCGTACATCGGTGACGTCGAGGCGGACACCGCGGATGCCGGGCAGCATGCGGCCGAACGGCTCCTGGCCCGGTTCCACGGGCGCGGTGCCGCCTCGGGGCTGGAAGTGGCCGACCTGGCGCCGCAGGAGGTCGGCCTTGAGCTGCGGGTCGTCCACGATGTGGGCGGTGCAGTACAGCAGGACGGCGGCGTAGAAGCTGGTCGGTGTGCCGTGTTCCGTGGGGGCGCCCTCGGGCGTGTGCCAGGGGCCGGGGATGAACGTGTAGTCGTCCACGACGCTGAGCGTGACCCGCGGGCTCGCCTCCAGGGCCCGCCAGATCGGGTTCGGGCGGGCGAGGTGCGTGACGGCCTCGCCCAGCCCGGCCGGTCCGGGGCCGTCGGCGCCGGCCCGCGGGTCGTAGGCGAAGTGCAGCGGCTGGACGAACGGCGGCTCTCCGTCGAGGCCGTTGACGGTGAGCTGGCCGAAGTCGTGGACGGCCAGCCACTCCTGCCACTCGCTGTCGGAGGTGGGCGCGTCCCAGGGGTGGATCAGCATGCCGCGGCCCTCACTTTCCCGGTCGGCCGGGCAGGTAGCCGGGCAGCGGTATCGACGGGTCGAGGTCGTCCGCCGGGATCGGGGCGCCGTAGGTCCTGGCGACCGGGACCACGCCGGTCCAGTAGGGGAGCGAGATGTCCTCCGGCTCGTCGTTGGGGCCGCCGGTGCGGAGCTTCGCCGAGACCTCCAGCAGGTCGAGCCGGATGACGGCGGTGGCGGCCAGTTCCTTCGCGTCCGCCCGGCGGGAGTCGGCGGCGCGTCCGGGCACGGCCTGCTCGACGATCGCGTCCAGCGCGAGCGACCGCTCGGCCGGGTCGGTCACCTGGTGGGCGATGCCGTGCACCACCACCGAGCGGTAGTTGATCGAGTGGTGGAAGGCGGACCGGGCCAGCACCAGGCCGTCGACGTGGGTGACGGTGAGGCAGACCGCGAGCCCGTCGTCGGCCCCCGCCCCGCGCAGCGGCCGGGACCCGGTCGAACCGTGCACGTACAGCCGCTCGCCCGACCTGGCGTAGAGCGTCGGCAGCACGACCGGCGCGCCGTCGCGGATGAAGCCGAGGTGACACACATAGCCCTCGTCCAGGATGCCGTGCACCATCTCCCGGTCGTACGCGGCGCGTTCGCGGCTGCGGGTCGGGACGGTGCGGTCGGTGGGCGGATATCCGACGGGAGGTGCGGAGGCCATGGCGAGATCCTTTGCACTAGTGCATAATAAGGTTTGTGCTAGGAGATTACCGGATCACAGGTCGGGGCGCATCGGATATCGCCGCCAGCGTCGAGAGCGCGGTCGGCACGGGCGCGCTGCGTCCCGGTGAGACGCTGCCGCCGCTGCGGGAACTGGCCCAGGAGTTGGACGTCAACCCGAACACCGTGGCCGCCGCCTACCGGCTGCTGCGCGACCGCGGGGTGATCGAGACGGCGGGGCGGCGCGGCAGCCGGGTACGGTCACGGCCCGCCACCGCGCCCCGTGACGAGATCCGGATCGACGTCCCGGCGGGCGTCCGCGACATCGCCTCCGGCAACCCCGACCTCGCGCTGCTGCCGCCGCTCGACGGGGCGCTCGCCGCCGCCGCAGCCCGCCACGCGGAGGCACCCGCGCTCTACGGCGCCGTCCCGGTCGATCCCGAACTGGCGGCGGCGGCCCGCGCCGCGTTCGACGCGGACGGCGTTCCCGGCGGGCCGATCGGCATCACCTCCGGCTCGCTGGACGCCATCGAGCGCGTCCTGGCCGCCCATCTGCGGCCCGGCGACGCCGTGGCCGTCGAGGACCCCGGCTGGGGCAGCACCCTCGACCTCGTACCGGCGATGGGGCTGCGCGCCGTCCCCGTCGGCGTGGACGACGAGGGACCGCTCACCGAGGACGTGGCGCGGGCCGTCCGGGCGGGCGCCCGGGCGCTCGTCGTCACCGACCGGGGACAGAATCCGACCGGCGCGGCCGTCTCGGCCGCCCGCGCCCGCGAGTTGCGCGCCCTGCTCGCCGACCACCGGGAGGTGCTGGTCATCGACGACGACCACGTACACGGTCTGGTCGACCTGCCGCTGCACTGCCTGTCCGGGGTCACCGACCACTGGGCGCTGGTCCGCTCCACCGCCAAGGCGTACGGCCCCGACCTGCGGCTCGCGCTCTACACCGGCGACGCCGTGACCGTCGACCGCGTGCGCGGGCGGCACCGCCTCGGCGCCGGATGGGTCAGCCACCTGCTGCAACGGGCCGTCGTCCACCTCTGGGAGTCCGGCGCCGTCGATCCGGCCCGCACCGCGCGGTCCTACGGGGAGCGGCGCGACGGTCTGGTGCGGGCGCTGGCCGAGCGCGGGATCACGGCGCACGGCCGAAGCGGCATGAACGTATGGGTGCCGGTCAGTGACGAGACCGGCGCGGTGGCCGGGCTGCTCCAGCGCGGCTGGGCGGTGGCGCCGGGCGCCCGCTTCCGGCTGGCCTCACCGCCGGGCATCCGGCTGACCGTCTCCGCGCTCGCCCCCGCCGACGTCGTCCCGCTGGCCGACGCCGTCGCCGCCGTACTGCGCCCGGCGGGGCCGGGCGCGGCGTCAGGCGCGGGCCGCTACGGCTGAGCCCTGACGGCCGAAGCGGGTGCGTTCGCCGCGGGCTCGGCCGCGGACCGGGGCTCCGCGGCGGGCAGCGCGCCCTCCGTCCGTATCAGCGTCTGGAGCCGGACCTCGGCCTCCACGGGCACGGCGGCCGGGCCCGGTTCCGGTGCGGGCGCGGCCTTGGGGCGGCGCTGGGTGAGGGCCGCGCCGATCAGGATGACGGCGGCGCCGACCGGCTCGTTCCAGCTCAGTGCCTCGCCGAGCAGCAGGACACCGGCGGCGGTGGCCACGATCGGGATGAGGTAGGTGACCATCGAGCCGATCGTCGGCCCCTTCTCCGCGACCAGGCCGTACTGGATGAGGAAGGCGACCCCGGTGCCGAGCGCGCCCAGCGCCAGCACCGACAGCACCGACTTGAGCGGGTACGCGTCGGGCATCGAGGTGAAGAACGGCGTGACCAGCAGCAGTTGCGCGGTGCCGAGGCTCAACTGGCTCGCGGACATGGCCAGGTGGGAGCTGCCCGTGCCGGACAGGGTGCGGCGCACGTACGCCCAGCCGACCGCGTAGCTGAAGGCCGCGGTGAGCGCCATGATCGTGCCCTTGGGGTCCTGTCCCGAGAAGCCCTGCCAGGCGCCGAGCACGGTCAGCACGCCGATGAAGCCGAGGCCGACTCCCGCGAAGCGCTGCCGCGAGGGCCGGTCCTCCGACAGCGCGACCACGGACACCAGCATCGAGAACAGCGGTGTCGCCGCGTTGCATATCCCCGCCAGCATCGACGGGATGGTCTGCTCGGAGTAGGCGAAGAGCGAGAACGGCAGCGCGTTGAGCAGCACCGCGGCGACCGCCAGGTGCAGCCAGACGCGCGGTCCGCGCGGCAGCCGCTCCCGCTTGACCGCGACGGCCACGGCCAGCACCGCCGTGCCGAAGACCATCCGGCCGAGCGTGACCTGGAGGGGCGCGAACGCCTCGTTGCCCACCTTCATGAACAGGAAGCTGAAGCCCCAGACCAGGCCGAGCGCGGCGAAGCGGATCCGCCAGTCGACGGTCCTGCGCGGTATGCGGCGCGAGGTCCGGCCGGAGCGGGGCGAAGAGGAGGCGGGTGTCGGGGAGACGGGAGCGGAAGCGGCTGTCCTGGGCTCGGCGGGTGCGGTCATGCGACTACGATGGCGCGTTCGACCTCGTAGAACAAGCGAGAATTTGTACACGGACGACGTAGGATTACTAACATGTTGAGTCTGGAGCGCCTGCGCGTCCTGCACGCCATCGACACCTACGGCTCGGTGTCCGCCGCGGCGGACGTGCTGAGTGTGACGACCTCGGCCGTGTCGCAGCAGATGGCGAAGCTGGAGCGGGAGACCGGCCAGTCCCTGCTCACGAAGAACGGCCGCGGGGTACGGCTGACCGACGCGGGACGGCTGCTGTCCGGGCACGCCGACCGGATACTGTCCCTGGTCGAGCTGGCGCACGCCGACCTGGAGGCGCACCGGGGCGCCGCCGTCGGCGAACTGCGGGCCGGCGCCTTCCCCACCGCCGTCCGGGGCCTGTTCCCCGACGCCCTCAACGCGCTGCGGCGCGAGCACCCGCAGCTCAGGACCGTCGTGCACGAGCTGGAGCCGCAGGAGTCGCTGGCCCGGCTGGCCCGCGGCGACATCGACCTCGCGGTCGTCCTCGACTGGTACAACAAGCCGCTGTCGCTGCCCGGCGGCCTCGCCAAGGCGCCCCTCGTCGACGACATCGCCGACATCGCGCTGCCCGTGGGGCACCGGCTGGAGGGCTGCGACCAGATCGAGCTGGACGAACTGATCGACGAGGACTGGATCGCCTGGCCCGACGGCGGTTTCTGCAACGAATGGCTGCTGTTCACCCTGCGCGGCAAGGGCATCGAACCGCGGATCGCGCACCACGCCGAGGAGCACGCCACCGTGCTCGCCCTCGTCGCCGCCGGTCTCGGCGTCGCTGTCATGCCCCGCCTCGGCCGCGACCCGATGCCCGGGGGCGTCCGCATCGCCCCCGTCCAGCACACCATGCGCCGCCATGTCTACGCCGTCTGGCGCGAGGACGCGGACCGCCGCCCCGCGATTCGCGTGGCGGTCGAGGCCCTGCGCCGCTCGGCGGGACGCGTGGGCGACTGACCCCCGGCGAAGCGGTACGGAGCCCGGCCCGCAGCGGCCTCCGGAATCCGGTCCGACGGCGAGGCTCGCGCCGACCGGCGGATTCAGGGGCGCCCCGGCTCCGGCCTGGCCGCCGCGGCGGCCATCTTCGTGAAGTCCCACGAGACGACCCGCTCCGGTGTCAGCCGCAGCCACGCGTGCCGTCCGTCGTGCGGCATCGCGGGCAGGCCGAAATTCCGCTCGGAGAAAAGGCGTTCCGGTGTGTCGAGTTCGGGGTGCGGCACGCCGGTACGGGGGGCCTCGCCGACGAAGTCGACCGAGCCGGACAGCTCGACGCCGCGCAGCTCGCCGTAGTCCTCGCCGTCGTCCACGACCACGGCGATCCGCGGGTCGCGCCGCAGGTCGGCCCAACGGCGGCTGCGGACCAGGGAGTAGAGCCAGAGCGAGGTGCCGTCCCAGGCGAACCACAGGGCGCCCGCGTGCGGACGGCCGTCCGGCGAGACGGTCGCGACCCGGCAGGTGCGGTGTCCGGCGAGGAAGACGTCGATCTCCGCCGCGCTCATCATGATCCTGCGGCCCCGACGCTGGGTGGCGGTCATGGCACCTCCGTGCGCATCGCCCATGGCTGACGAGGAGCTGATCCCATGTCAGGTCCTCCCGGAATCATCCGGCACCGGACCGCGAGGGTCCAGCCCCTGATCCCTTCCGATCTGACGGACCGTCAATTATGGTGCGCGCCATGACCTCCGCCGACCGCCTCGCCGCACTGCTGCGGCCCGCGACCACCGCGCTGCTCACCGTCGAGTGCCAGCGCGGTGTGGTCGGGAGCGACAGCGCGTTGCCCGAACTGGCCGCCGCGGCACGCGACTCGGGCGTGCTGGACCGCGTCGGCCGCCTGGTCGCGGGCGCGCACGCCGCGGGCGCCGCCGTCCTGCACGCCGTCGCGATCCGCCGCCCGGACGGACGCGGCGCCAACCGCAACGCCCGGCTGTTCCGCGCCGCCGACCGGCTGCCGGTCAAGCAGCTCGACGGCACCGACGCCGTACGGCTCACCGAGGAGATCCCGGTCGCCGACACCGACCTGACGGTCACCCGGCTGCACGGCCTCTCGCCGATCGCGGGCACCGACGTCGACGCGCTGCTGCGCAACCTCGGCTGCCGGACCCTGATCGTCACCGGGGTCTCGCTCAACATCGCGGTCCCCAACGCGGTCTTCGACGCCGTCAACCTCGGCTACGACGTGGTGCTGCCCGCCGACGCCGTCGCCGGAGTCCCCGCCGACTACGCGGCGGCCGTCGTCCGGCACAGCCTGTCGCTGGTCGCCACGGTGACGACGACCGACGACATCCTGGCCGCCTGGAAGCGGTGACGCGAGCGCCACAACACCGCTGCCCCGAAGCGCTGTTGGCCGCCTCGGATTCCGGTCGCCGCCCGGTGCCGGACGCGGCACCCACCCGCCGCGCCCGGCACCGCAGCCGACGACGTAAGCCCGTAGAGCCGTAAGCCCGTGAGCCCGCAGGTCGTACGTCCGGACCGATCAGCTACCGAGCATCACCTGGTCACCCGACACCGTCACGTTCTCCGAAGGCAGCGGCCTCGTCGCCGGGCCGCTGGCGACGCTGCCGTCGGCCACGTGGAACTTGCTGCCGTGGCAAGGGCAGTTGATCGTGCCGTCGGACACGCTGCCGACCTGGCAGCCCGAGTGGGTGCAGGTCGAGGAGAACGCCTTGTACTGCCCGGCGGTCGGCTGGGTGACGACCACCTTCTGGTCGGCGTAGATCTTCCCGCCGCCGACCGGGACGTCCGAGGTCTTGCCGAGCGCGGTGCCGCCGCCACCGGAGGCCGCGGACGAGGTGGGCGCCGTGCCCGCGTCCGACGTGGTGGGGTCCGCGCCGGCCGAGGTCGTCGGCGCCCCGGCGTCCGACGGCGACGCGGAGTCGGAGGCGGCGTTCGACGAGTCGTCCGAGCTGCCGCAGGCGGCCAAGGCCGCGGCGAGTCCCACGCCGCCCGCCGCCGCTACGAAGCCGCGACGCGTCGGAGGCACGGAGAATCGGGGGGTCTCTGCCATGAGGTGCGTCCTGTCCGTTCGTGGGGCCGGGCGGCGGAGGGACACCGCCCGGCAGCGTGGTGTCACGCGTGCTGTCTCATACGGGCGTCCGCTCCGGAACGTTCAACGCCGCACGCAAGAAGTTCACCTGGTGCCTCAGGAGTCCCTCCACCACCGTCTCGTCCGTCGGCGAGTGCGTGACGTTCGACAGCGGCAGCACCTGGTGCGGGCGGTGCGCCGCGAGCAGGGCCGCCGACATCCGCAGCGTGTGCGCCACCACCACGTTGTCGTCCGCCATGCCGTGCACCAGCAGCAGCGGGCGCCGCAGGTCCGCGGCCTCGCCGATCGGCGACGAGCGGTCGTACGCGGCGGGCTCCTCGTCCGGGTGGCCGAGGAAGCGCTCCCGCCAGTGCGTGTCGTACAGCCGCTGGTCGCTCGGCGCCGCGCCGCTGACCGCCGCGTGGAAGACCTCGGGCCGGCGGATCACCGCCGCGGTGGCCAGGGTGCCGCCGTACGACCAGCCGCGGATCCCGACCCGCCCGAGGTCGAGGTCGGGGCAGTGCTCGGCCGCCGCGCGCAGCGCCGTGACCTGGTCCTCGATCGGCGCGCTGAGCGAGTCGCCGCGCACGGTCTTCTCCCAGGCCGGGCCGCGCGCGGGTGTGCCGCGCCCGTCCGCGACGACCACCGCGAAGCCCTCCTCGGCGAACCACTGCGCCTCGTACATCGACCAGCCCCCGCCGCGCGTCACCAGCCGCATCGCGGGCCCGCCGTAGGAGGCGACCAGCACCGGCAGCGGCCTGCCGCCCGGCTCGTACCAGGACGGCAGCAGCAGCGCCGTACGGATCTCCCGCTCGCCGGCCCGCAGCCAGGTCACGCGCGGGGTCAGGACGGGCTCCGCTGCCAGGCAGCCGACCGCGGTCTCCTGACCGCCGTCGCGCAGCAGCGTCGTGCGGTGGCCGCGCTCGGTGCGGGAGTCGAGCAGCAGCGTGCCGCCCGCGCACAGGCCGGTGTGCACGCCGGGAGCGGAGCTGAGCCGTACGGGGCCGCGCTCGCGGTCGTACGACCACAGGTGCTCCTCGGTCGGCTCGTCGCAGGCGGTGAAGAGCACCGACTCGCCCGCCGCGCCGAGGACTTCGCGGACGTGCAGACCGTCCGGCGTCACCGGCTCGCCGCCGACCGTCAGCCGCCGGGACCCGCCGGTGTCCGCGGTGTGCACCAGCGCGCCGGACGCGGTCCTGGCGGGCGTGCCGGGGATCAGTTGCACCCACGCCGGGTCGCGCTGTTCGTGCAGCGGCCGTGTCCCGCCGCTGCCGGGGTCGGCGGCGAGCACCCGTACCGTCCGCTGGTCCCGGCTCTGGACCGCCAGCAGCGGGCCGTGCGCGTCCCAGTCCGCGCTCGTCAGATATTCGTACGCCGCGCGGTCCCAGCGGACCTCGGTGCGCCTCCCGTCCAGGCCCAGCACGTGCAGCGAGACGTCGGCGTTGGCCGTGCCCGCCGTCGGGTAGGGCACCGCGCGCGGCGGCTTGGCGGGATCGGCCGGGTCGGAGATCCACCAGCGTCGGACGCGGGCGGTGTCGACGCGGGCGGTCAGGACCGCGGCGCCGTCGGGCGACCACCAGTGGCCGCGGTACCGGTGCATCTCCTCCGCCGCCACGTGCTCGGCGAGCCCGTACGTCACGTCCGCGGTCTCCGGCGCGGCGAGCAGCAGATCGGCGCCGCCGTCGAGGGCTGCCACCCGCAGCGCGCCCTCCGTCACATACGCCACGCGCCGCCCGGCCGGGTCCGGCCGAGGGTCGACCACGGGCCCGGCGGTGGCGACCGGGCGCGCCGCGCCGCCGTCGGTCCGCACCGTCCACAAGGCGCCGTCCAGCGCGAAGACGACGGTGCGCGCGGCGGCGTCGGTGGCGTACGCGACGATGCCGCCGCTGCGTTCCCTCGTCCGCTCGCGCCTGACCAGCTCCGCCTCCGGCACCTCGCCCGGCGCGGCGCCGAGCGCGTCCGGATCGGCCAGCAGCCGCTCCTCGCCGTCCGCGAGCAGCCACAGACAGCTCGTACGGTCCTCGCCGCCGCGGGTGCGCAGGAAGAGCAGCCTCCCGCCGTCGGGGGAGAGGGTGAAGGAGCGGGGCACGCCGAGCGAGAAGCGCTGGGTGCGGGCGAGTTGGCGGGGCAGGCCGCCGGAAGGGGTACGGAGCGGGGGGCGCGCCGGGTCACGCGCGAGGTCAGGTGCCGGGTTATCGGTGTCCATGAGGGGACTCTGGCCCATTAGCCTGGAGCGATGTTGAGAGAAGTGACGGGCATCCGCTATGTGACGCCGCTGCGCGAGGGCGGCTCGGTGCCCGGTGTCGTCGAGGCCGACGATCTCGGTACGTACGTCGTGAAGTTCACCGGCGCGGCCCAGGGCCGCAAGGCGCTGATCGCCGAGGTGATCGCGGGCGAGCTGGCCAGGCGGCTGGGGCTGCGGGTGCCGGAGCTGGTGCGCTTCCACTTCGATCCGGCCATCGCGCCCGGCGAGCCCGACCAGGAGATCCAGGATCTGCTGAAGGCGAGCGGCGGGCTCAATCTCGGAATGGACTTCCTGCCCGGATCTCTCGGCTTCGATCCACTGGTCTTCCCCGTGGACACCGCGGAGGCGAGCCGCATCGTCTGGTTCGACGCGCTCATCGGCAACGTCGACAGATCGTGGCGGAATCCTAACATGCTGGTCTGGCACCGGGACTTGTGGCTCATCGACCACGGCGCCTCACTGATCTGGCACCACAACTGGCGTACGGCGCGCGCCGCTTCCGACAAGCCGTACAACGCCGCCGACCACGCGCTGTCCCGCTTCTCGCCCGATCCGGCCGCCGCGGCGGCCGAGTTGGGGCCACTCGTCACCGACGCGCTGCTCGCCGAGGTGACCGCGCTGGTCCCCGACGAGTGGCTGACCGACGAGCCGGCGTTCGACTCGCCCGACGACGTACGCCGCGCCTACCGCGAGCTGCTGCTGGCCCGCGCCGGGGACGTACACCTGCGGACCACGCTCGCGCCCCGGCAGGAGGAGAAACAGCCGCCGCCGGAGTGGCTGCGGACCTGGGTCGAGGGGAAGAACGCCCAGTGACCGGCCGGGACGTCTTCGAGTACGCGCTGGTGCGCGTGGTGCCGCGGATCGAGCGCGGCGAGATGATCAACGCGGGCGTGCTGGTGTACTGCCGCGCGCAGGGCTTCGTCGGGGCCCGTGTGCACCTGGACGAGGCCAGGCTGCGCTGCCTGGACGCGGAGGTGGACGTGCTCGGCGTGCGGGTGGCGCTGCGCGGCTACGAGGACATCTGCGAGGGCGGCGAGCGGGCGGGACAGGCGGCTGGGGACGACCCCGGACGCCGTTTCCGCTGGCTCACCGCGCCGCGCAGCACCATCGTGCAGCCGGGCCCGATCCACACCGGTCTCACCGCGGACGCGGGCTGGGAGGCGGACCGGCTGCTGGAGCTGTTGGTGCGCTGAGCCATCTCGTCAAAGCCGTGCCCTGAGCCACATCGGCCGTGGTGGCGTTGACACAGGGTCACGGCGCTCCTACGGTTTCGGCAACGGGACCTACTAAGCGGTCGCTCATGTGCCAGGCGTGGGCCGGGCACGGACGGCGCCGCACCACAGGGCTGAGGAGATCAGATGTCCACCACCGAGCAGCGCGTCGCGATCGTCACCGGTGCCGCGCGCGGAATCGGCGCCGCCACCGCGGTGCGCCTGGCCGCCGAGGGCCGCGCCGTCGCCGTACTCGACCTCGACGAGAGCGCCTGCAAGGACACCGTCGAGACGATCACCGCGGCGGGCGGCAGGGCCATCGCGGTCGGCGCCGACGTGTCCGACGAGGCGCAGGTCGAGGCGGCCGTCGCCAAGGTGGTCCAGGAGCTGGGCGCGCCGACGATCCTGGTGAACAACGCGGGCGTGCTCCGCGACAATCTGCTGTTCAAGATGAGCGCGTCCGACTGGGACACGGTCATGAACGTGCACCTGCGCGGCGCCTTCCTGATGACCCGCGCCGTCCAGAAGCACATGGTGGACGCCGCGTTCGGCCGCGTCGTCAACCTCTCCTCGTCCTCCGCGCTCGGCAACCGCGGCCAGGTCAACTACTCGGCCGCCAAGGCCGGTCTCCAGGGCTTCACCAAGACCCTCGCCTTCGAACTCGGCAAGTTCGGCGTCACCGCCAACGCCGTCGCGCCCGGCTTCATCGCCACCGACATGACCGCCGCCACCGCCGCGCGCGTCGGCATGGGCTTCGACGACTTCAAGGCCGCCGCCGCCACCCAGATCCCGGTCCAGCGGGTCGGCGTCCCCGACGACGTCGCGAACGCCATCGCCTTCTTCACCGGCGAGCAGGCCGGCTTCGTCTCCGGCCAGGTCCTGTACGTGGCCGGTGGCCCGCTCGACTGACGCGCGCCGCGCCGACCGAGTGACACCCCACAACCGACAGGCCGGAGGCCCCAGACCATGACCCAGCCCCCCGACAGCGGGCGCGTCGCCCTCGTCACCGGCGCCAGCCGGGGCATCGGCTACGGCATCGCCGAAGCCCTCGTCGCCCGCGGCGACCGGGTGTGCATCACCGGGCGCAACGAGGACGCGCTCAAGGAAGCCGTCGAGAAGCTCGGCGCCGACCGCGCCATCGGCGTCGCGGGCAAGGCCCACGACGAGGCGCACCAGGCCGTCGCCGTGGAACGCACCATGGAAGCGTTCGGCCGCGTCGACTACCTCGCCAACAACGCGGGCACCAACCCGGTCTACGGGCTGCTCGCCGACCTCGACCTCGGCGTCGCCCGCAAGGTGTACGAGACCAACGTCATCTCCGCGCTCGGCTTCGCCCAGCAGACGTGGAAGGCGTGGCAGAAGGAGAACGGCGGCGCGATCGTCAACGTCGCCTCCGTCGCGGGCCTCGCCCCCTCACCGCTCATCGGCGCCTACGGCATCAGCAAGGCCGCGATGATCAACCTCACGGTGCAGCTCGCCGCGGAGATGGCGCCCGGCGTCCGGGTCAACTCCGTCGCGCCCGCCGTGGTGAAGACGAAATTCGCCGCCGCGCTGTACGAGGGCCGGGAGGCGGAGGCCGCGGCCGCGTACCCGCTCAAACGGCTCGGTCTGCCCGAGGACATCGGCGGCGCCGCCGCCTTCCTGCTCTCCGACCAGGCGAGCTGGATCACCGGGCAGAATCTCGTCCTCGACGGCGGGCTCTTCCTCCAGGCGGGGGTCGCGTAGCGGCGGCCGTCCGAGGGGTCCGCGAGCCGGCCCGTACGAACGCGGCCCGGACGCGCGGGCTTGCCTTCGTCCGTACTCCAACGTGCACAGTCCTCGTGTGGGTGACCGCGACGGTCGCCCGCCGAGGACTTCCCACGTTACGGATTACGGAGACCGCACATGCGTTACCGCACACTCGCAGGAGGCGCGGGGCCCGAGGTCAGCGCCCTGTGCCTGGGCATCCTGCCGTTCGGCACGACCGTGGACGAAACCACGTCCTTCGCGATCCTGGACCGCTTCGCCGAGGCGGGCGGCACCTACGTCGACACCGCCAACAACTACTCGGTCTGGGCCCCCGGCGGCACCGGCGACGAGAGCGAACTGCTGCTCGGCCGCTGGCTGCACAGCCGCGGCGCCCGGGACCGTACCGTCGTCGCCACCAAGGTCGGGGCCCGGCCGCCCGTCGGATCGACCGCCGTGTGGCCCGACGCCTGGGAAGGGCTGTCGGCCAAGGTGATTGAGGCCGGGATCGAGGGCAGCCTGCGGCGGCTGGGCACCGACCACGTCGACGTGTACTACGCGCACGTCGAGGACCGCGACGTGCCGATGGCCGAGACCGTCCAGGCATTCGCGGACGTCGTGCGCGGCGGCAGCACCCGCGTCCTGGGATGCAGCAACCACGCCGCCTGGCGCGTCGGCGCGGCCCGGCAGTACGCCGCCGACCACGGGCTGCCCGGCTACACGTGCGTGCAGCAGCGCTACACCTACCTGTGGCCCGTGCCGGGCGGCGAGTGGGGCGCGCAGTGGTACGCCCGCGACGACATGCAGGACCTGGTCGCCTCGAACGACGACATGACGCTGATGGCGTACGGGCCGTTGATGAGCGGCGCGTACACCCGCGCCGACAAGGAACTGCTCGCGCAGTACGACCACCCCCTGTCGCACCGCAGGCTCGAAGTGCTGCGGGAGGTCGCGGCCGAGGCGGGCGCGACGCCCAACCAGGTCGTCCTGGCCTGGCAGATGGGCGGCGCGCTGCCGGTGGTTCCCGTGGTCGGGGTGAGCAGCCTCGCGCAGCTCGAAGAGGCCCTGGGCGCCGTGGAGTTGGACCTGGACCCGGAGCTGCGGGCCCGGCTGGACGCCGTCTGAGCGCGGCGGGCGGGTGAGGCCGCCGACGCCGATCGGCGAGCTGATCGGCGAGCCGGCCGGTGAGTTGGCCGGGAGGTGCGGGGATGTCAGTGGGTGGCGGTACGTTCTGGGGCAGTAGCAAACGGATCGATTGCCGGAGGTTCCTGACGTGCCCAGCATGCTGCCCGACTCCTGGGAGACCGTTCTCGGCGAGGAGTTGGACAAGCCGTACTTCCAGCAGCTCACCGAATTCGTCGAGGCCGAGCGGGAGGAGCACCGGATCTTCCCGCCGCGCGACGAGGTCTTCGCGGCGCTGGAGGCGACGCCGTTCGACCGCGTCAAGGTGCTGATCCTCGGTCAGGACCCGTACCACGGCGCGGGACAGGGGCACGGGCTGTGCTTCTCGGTGCGGCCCGGCGTGAAGACGCCGCCCTCGCTGCGGAACATCTTCAAGGAGATGAAGGAGGAGCTGGGCCACCCCATTCCGGACAACGGCTATCTGATGCCGTGGGCCGATCAAGGTGTCCTGCTGCTCAACGCGGTGCTCACGGTCCGCGAGGGCGAGGCCAACTCGCACAAGGGCAAGGGCTGGGAGAAGTTCACCGACGCGGTCATCAAGGCCGTGGCGGCCCGCCCCGACCCGGCCGTCTTCGTCCTGTGGGGGAACTACGCGAAGAAGAAGCTGCCGCTGATCGACACCGAGCGGCACGCCGTCGTCCAGGGCGCGCACCCCTCGCCGCTGTCGGCGAAGCTCTTCATGGGCAGCCGCCCCTTCACCCAGATCGACAAGGCCGTCGCCGACCAGGGGCACACCCCGATCGACTGGCGCATCCCCGATCTCGGGGCGTCCGCGAGTTAGCTTCGTGGGTGAGGCGAGGAGGCTCGGGTGGAGCGACGGGACGAGCCGGGTGGACCGGACGCGATCATGACCAGGATCGGACAGGTCGTGATGCTGCTGCACGCCGGGGACCGGGAGGAGGCCAGAACCCGGTTCGGCGCGCTGTGGGACGAGATCGGGGAGCGGGGCGACCCCCTGCACCGCTGCACGCTGGCGCACTACATGGCCGACACGCAGGACGACCCCGAGGACGAACTGGCCTGGGACCTGCGGGCGTTGCGGGCCGCCGACGCCGTCACGGCGCGCGGCGGCACCGAGCCCCGCGGGGGCCCCGACAGCCCCGGCGGCCCTGACAGCCCCGGCGGCCCTGACAGCCCCGGCCGCTCCACCGGCGCCGCGCAGATCCGCGGCTTCTACCCCTCGCTCCACCTCAATCTCGCCGCCTCCTACGCGAAGGTGGAAGAGGACCGGCTGGCCCGCAGCCACCTCGGCCTGGCCCGCAAGGCGTGCGACGCGCTCGCCGACGACGCGTACGGGGACGGGGTGCGGGCCGCCGTGGCCCGGATGGAGTTGCGGCTGCTGGGCTCCGACCAGCTTCCGTAGCCGTGAGCCGTGAGCCGTGAGCCGTGAGCCGTGAGCCGTGAGCCGTGAGCCGTGAGCCGTCAGGGGGCAGGGGGCAGGGGTCAGCGGTCCCCCGTCAGCCGTCAGCTGTCAGCCGTCACCCTTCGGCCGTCAGCCGACGCGAGCCGTGCCGCCCGTCCGGCCCGGCTCACCGGCCGTAGGACTGACGGCAGATCCGGGCCGCGTCCCCGTCCTTCGCCCAGCCGCCGTAGGTCTCGCCCAGCGCGCAGACGTCGGCGGCGCCGGGCAGCGCCGCTGCCGGTCCGCGCGGGAGGGACCTCGGCGGCGGCACCGAGCGGGAGCGCGGCACCGGCCGGTGCCGCGGCTCAGAGCCAGGCCGCGGCCCTTGACCCGCGGAGTACGGGGCCGCGCCCGGTCGGCCGCCCGGCCCACCGGCACCGCGCTCCGGCTCGGGCGAGGGCGTCCTGGAAGGGGCCGGATCCGGCTCGGCCGTCTCCAGCAGCACATGGTCGGGCCGCCGCACCAGCGGCCCGCCGTCCGGCGCCGCCACCCGCGGCGCGGCCCTGCCGGGCACGGGAGCGGGGACGGGGACGGGGGCCGGGGGAGCGGAGACGGTGGTGCACCCGGCCGCGGCGGAGGCCGCCACCAGGAACACGACCACGGGTAGGCGGCGCATTCCGACAACTGTGCCGAAACATGGCGGAGCCGGGTATGCCCCGCAGGGGTGAGCGGCCGGGCGGGGCGTACCGCGCGCTCACCCGTCCGGGGCTGGTCCGCCGCGGGGCCGCGCCGTACGCCCGCTCCCCGAAGGCCCCGGAAGCTTCCCCGAACCGTCCCCGTATGCTGCGGGGACACCGTGAGAAGGAACGACAGGAGCAGCGCATGGCATCCGGCAGCGCCCCACGGAAGATCGGCGTGATCGGGCTCGGTGACATCGCGCAGAAGGCGTATCTGCCGGTCCTCGCCTCGCAGCCGGACCTCGAACTGCACCTCCAGACCCGCACCCCGGCGACCCTCGACCGGATCGGCGACGCCTACCGGCTGCCGCACCGCCACACCTCACTGGACACGCTGCTCGACCAGGGCCTCGACGCCGCCTTCGTGCACGCGCCCACCGACCTCCACGTCGAGATCGCCGGACGGCTGATCGAAGCGGGCGTCCCCGTCTACGTCGACAAGCCGCTCGCCCGCGATCTGGACGGCGCACGGCAACTGGTGGCCCTCGCCGAGGAGCGCGGCGTCCCGCTCATGGCGGGCTTCAACCGCCGTTACGCGCCCGCCTACGCGCAGTGTCTCGACCACCCGCGCGACCTGATCCTCATGCAGAAGAACCGCGTCGGCCTCCCCGAAGAGGCTCGCGGGATGATCTTCGACGACTTCATCCACGTCGTCGACACCTTGCGCTTCCTGGCCCCCGGCACCGTCCGGGACGTCCACGTCTCCGCCAAGGTCCGTGCCGGCCTCGTCCACCACATCGTGCTGCACCTGTCGGGTGACGGCTTCACCGCGATCGGCTCCATGAACCGGATGAGCGGGTCCACCGAGGAGAGCCTGGACGTCAGCGGTGACGACACCCGCCGCCAGGTGCTGAATCTCGCCGAGGTCATCGACCACAAGGGCCAGCCGACGGTACGCCGCCGGGGCGACTGGGTGCCGGTGGCCCGGCAGCGCGGCATCGAGCAGATCACCCTGGCCTTCCTCGACGCCGTCCGCGCGGGCAAGCACCTCGACGCCCAGGACGCGCTGCGCACCCACGAGCTGTGCGAGCGGGTCGTCACCGAGGTCCGGGAGATGACCGCCTGACCAGCACCACGCGCCGGATCTCGTAGGCGGCGGCCAGCACGACCAGCAGCAGCGCCAGACGCGGCACCCAGTCGCCGAACCGGTCGTACGGGCTGCGGCCGGTGGCCAGCGGCACCGCGTAGACCCGCGCCGTGCTGCTGCTCTCGCTGATCCGCTGCCCGACCGGGTGGCCGTTGGCGTCGTAGACGGCGCTGATCCCGGTCAGGGTCGCGTGCACCATCGGCCGCCAGCTCTCCGCTGCCCGCAGTGCCGCGAGCGAGGCGTGCTGCGCGGGCGCCCACGACCCCTGGAACGACGACGTGGACGACTGCGCCACCAGCACCTGGGCGCCCTTGTCCGCGAGATTGCGGCTCATGTCGGCGAAGGCGGACTCGAAGCAGATCAGCGGCCCGATCCGTACCGTCCCGGTGTCCATCACGACCTGGTGGTCGCCGCGCTGCCGGTCCTCACCCGCGGCCTTGCCGACCGAGGTGGCCCAGCCGAGCAGCGACCGGAAGGGGATGTACTCGCCGAACGGCACCAGCCGCATCTTGTCGTACGTGGGTCCGGTGACGCCGTCCGGGCCGATCAGCACCGACGTCTTGGAGATGCCGGTGCCGTCCGCGCGCTCCGCGTCCACATTGACCAGGATGTCGGCGCCGACCTGCTGGGAGAGGGCCGCCAGCTCCTCCGCCAGCTGGGGCCGGGAGGTGAGGTCGAAGCCGACGCTGCTCTCGCCCCAGACCACGAGATCCGGGTGGCTGCCCACCAGGCCGCGGGTGAGCGCCACCTGCCGGTCGATCCGGGCCTCGGGCCCCACGACGACGCCCGGCTGGACGACCGCGACCCGCACGGCGCCGGACCGCTGCGGGTGCGGCGCCCACAGCCACACCATGCCGGTCAGCACGGCGGCCGTTGCCAGCGCGGTCGCCGCGGGCCTGCGGACGGCGGGCACCGCGACGAGCGCGGTCAGCGCGGTGTTGACGAGCACCACCAGGAGGCTGACCAGCCACACCCCGCCGACGGAGGCCAGCCGCAGCGCGGGCCGCACCTGCCACTGGCTGGCGCCCAGCAGTCCCCAGGGGCCGCCGAGATACTGCCAGGAGCGCACCAGCTCCACCATCAGCCAGCCGCACGGCACCAGCACCATCGCCGCCGCGGCCCGCCGCGACCCGGTGCCCTCACCGAGCAGCCTGTGCACCAGCCAGCCCCACGGCGCCCACAGCGCGCCCAGCAGCAGGGCGAGCACGACGATGAACACGTTCAGACTCGCGAAGAGCCAGTGGTGCACCGCCAGCATGAAGCCCGCGCCGCCCAGCCAGCCGTCCAGCGCCGCCCGCCGCGCACTGCCCGCGGAGCGCACCAGCAGCATCCACGGCACCAGCGCCACGTACGCCAGCCACCACAGCGACGGCGCGGGGAAGGCGAGCGCCGGGAGCGCCCCGGCGGCGGCGGCGCCCAGCCCGCGCGCCCACGGCGAGGACAGCCGTGACCGCTGCTCCTGCGCCGTCACCGTCATGCGTGCTCCCTCGCCGCCGTTCACTGTCGCTCTGTTCCGCCCTGTTCCGTCCGCACGCCGCCATCCGCGCCGAATCCGCTCCGGCGTTCCTGGCTCCGGCCTACCCTGCGCGGATGGCGGCATGCGGACGACGGCGTGTCGTCCGCATGCCGCCATCCCCATGCCGCCGTGTCCCTGCCGCCGCCCGCGCGTCGCCGCGCACCCCGCCGGTGGCCGCCGCGCGTGCCGCTGCCCCGGTCGGTACGGCGTTCCCCGCACCGGTCCGCGGGCGGCTCAGCCGTCCTGGTCCTCCAGCACGGCGAGATCCTCGGGCGCGGGACCGTTGCCGACGGCGCGGCGGCGTACGACCGCGAAAGCGGCGGCTGCCGAGCCGGTGAAGGCGGCGGCCACCACCCACGGGCGGTTCAGGACATGGCCGGTCAGATGGTCCAGAGAGTAGCGGCCGGGTCCCGTGACACCCAAAGCGGCGGCGCAGAAGCCGAGGAAGGCGGGGTACTCGTAGCCGCCGGACGTGTTGAAGAAACCGGCGGGGGCGTGGACGGAGACCGCGCCCGCCATGGCGCCGGCCGCCGCCGCGCCCGCGGCCGGGGTGGCGATCCCCAGGGCCAGCAGCAGCCCGCCGCCCGCCTCGCCGAGCCCGGCCGCGACGGCGCTCGCCCGCTCCGGCTTGAAGCCCATCTGCTCCATGGCCGCCGAGGTGCCGTCGATCCCGCCGCCGCCGAACCAGCCGAAGAGCTTCTGCGCGCCGTGCGCGAAGAGCACCCCGCCGGTCCCCGCGCGCAACGCCAGCAGTCCGATGTCCTTGCGGTGCGCGAGTGCCATGACCGGGTCCTCTCCTGGTGCCGGGCCCCGGTCCCGGTCCGACTCCGGACCGCCGGGCTGCTCCCAGTCTTCGCGGACCCCACCGGATGCCGCCGCTCCTGGCGGTCCGTCCGGGCTACACGGCTGACACGGGCTACACGGCTGACACCGGCCTCGCGGCTCGTCCGGAGGCCACCGCCGTCGCAGACGTCACCGCGCGCTCAGGGCAGCCGGTTCCACGCGGTCAGCACATGGCGGCCGTGTTCCAGGCCGAGTCGGCTGACGGTGCCGGTGGCGAGCTGGAACAGGGCGCCGTCGGCCGGGGGCAGCCCCAGCCTGCGGGCGGTCAGCACCCGAAGGAAGTGGGCGTGCGCGACCAGCACCACATCGCCGCCGTCGCTGTTGGTGAACGCCGCGTCGGCGAGGGCCAGCACCCGGTCGGCCCGCTCGCCGACCTGTTCCGCCGTTTCCCCCGGATGGCCCTCGGGGCCCTCGGGGACCCCGTCGGTCCACAGATCCCAGGAGGGACGGGTGCGGTGGATGTCACGGGTGGTGACGCCCTCGTAGCCGCCGTAGTCCCACTCGCACAGGTGGGCGTCGACCCGTGTGCGCTCGAGCCCGGCCAGCTTCGCGGTGTCCCGCGCGCGCCGCATCGGGCTGGTGATCACGGTGGAGATGTGCCTGCTGGCCAGCATCGGAGCCAGCGTCCTGGCCTGCTCCTCGCCGTTCGGGGTGAGGGGCAGATCGGTGTAGCTGGTGTGCTGGCCGGTCAGCGTCCACTCGGTCTCGCCGTGACGGATCAGTACCAGTTCGCCCATCGGTACACCTCCCGCGGCGCCCCTCGGCGCCCCGAAGTGATCATACGTCCGCCCGGTCCCGTCAGTAGGATGACGGCCTGGCCACCCCTCTCCGCGCGCGACCCGGATGTGTGAACACCGACATGTGAGTACAGATGTGTGTGCACAGACGTGTGCACACCACCGCGTGATTCAGACAGCAGCCCAGGAGCCGGTATGAACGACGCTGCCCGTACCTACGACGTGATCGTCATCGGAGCCGGACCGGTCGGTGAGAATCTCGCCGACCGCACGCAGGCCGCAGGGCTCAGCACGGTCGTCGTGGAGAGCGAGCTGGTCGGCGGCGAGTGCTCCTACTGGGCGTGCATGCCGAGCAAGGCACTGCTGCGCCCGGTGGTCGCCCGCGCCGACGCGAGCCGGCTGCCGGGGCTGGCCCGCGCGGTCGCGGGACCGCTGGACGCCGCTGACGTCCTCGCCCGCCGCGACGAGTTCACCTCGCACTGGAAGGACGACGGCCAGGTGGGCTGGCTGGAGTCGGTCGGCGTCGATCTCGTACGCGGCCAGGGCCGCCTGGACGGTCCCAAGCAGGTCGCGGTGCTGACGCCGGAGGGCGAGACCGTACGGCTGACCGCGCGGCACGCCGTCGCCGTCTGCACCGGCACCTCCGCCGCGCTGCCCAAGCTGCCGGGCATCGCCGACATCAACCCGTGGACCAGCCGTGAGGCGACCAGCGCCAAGGAGGTCCCCGCCCGCCTGGTCGTGGTCGGCGGCGGTGTGGTGGCCGTCGAGATGGCCACCGCCTGGCAGGCGCTCGGCTCGCGGGTGACCATGCTCGTGCGCGGCGACCGCCTGCTGGAGCGCATGGAGCCCTTCGTCGGCGAATTGGTCACCGAGGGCCTGCGCGAGGCGGGCGTGGAGGTGCACTTCGGTACGAACGTGCCGATCGTCGAGCGCGACGGCGCGGACGGCGAGGTACGGGTCGGCCTGGAGGGCGGCCAGCGGGTCGTCGCCGACGAGATCCTCTTCGCCACCGGCCGCTCGCCGCGCACCGGCGACCTCGGGCTGGAGACGGTCGGCCTGCGCCCCGGGGACTGGCTGGGCGTGGACGTCACCTGCCGGGTCACCGGTGTGCCGGACGGCTGGCTCTACGCGGCGGGCGACGTCAACCACCGCGCGCTCCTCACCCACCAGGGCAAGTACCAGGCCAGGATCGTCGGGGCCGTGATCGCCGCCCGCGCCAAGGGCGAGCCGGTCGACGACGCGCCCTGGGGCCCGCACGCCGCGACCGCCGACGACGCCGCCGTGCCGCAGGTGGTCTTCACCGACCCCGAGGCGGCCTCCGTGGGCCTCACGGCGAGCGAGGCGGAGCGCGCCGGACACCGGACCAAGGTCGTGGACTACGACCTCGGCCAGGTCGCGGGCGCCTCCCTCTACGCCGACGGCTACCGCGGCAGGGCCCGCATGGTCGTGGACCTCGACCGAGGCATCCTGCTCGGCGTCACCTTCGTCGGCCCCGGCGTCGGCGAACTCCTGCACTCCGCGACGGTCGCCGTCGCGGGCGAGGTGCCCATCGAGCGGCTGTGGCACGCGGTCCCGGCGTACCCGACGATCAGTGAGGTGTGGCTGCGCCTGCTGGAGGAGTACCGGGGCTGACCGCGGTCATGGCCGCGGCGGATGTGCCCTGACGTTTGTCAGGAGCGGCGCGGACGGGGGCCTTCCTAATGGTGTGCCACCGTGACGGCCGTCGACCCCGGCTCGTATCTGGCCTCGCACCACGGGCCGAGCTACGGCTCCGGTCAGACCGGGCGGCGCTACTACAACGGCGAGGAGAGGGAACTCGCCTGCTGGACGACCGGCGAGGGCGACGCCGACGGGCACGGCGGCCACTACTGGTTCACGCTCGACTTCGACGGCGACAGCGGCTACGTCAACGACTGGTATCTGACGACCGGTTCCGCCGCCCAGTGGCAGCCGCACGTCCCGCACTGCTGACTGACGCATCCTCAGAAGCGTTCAGCGTTCAGCGTTCAGCGTTCAGCGTTCAGCGCGCGGCGAGTTCGGCGTAGAGAGCCGAAGGGTCGGCGGCGAGGCCGGCCTTGACCTGACGGCTGGTGTCGTCGGCCAGCACCTCGTACAGCCCGGCCTCGACGCCGTCGAGCGCGATGCGGGCGATCTTGGCGGGGTCCGACTTGGGGGCGTCGACGCGCGCGGCCATGTCGGTGTCCATGTAGCCGACGTGCAGGCCGGTGACGAGGGTGCCCTGGCCGTGCAGCGCCAGGCGGGTGGCGTTGGTCAGGGACCACTCGGCGGACTTGGCGGCCGAGTAGACGGCGCTGCCCGGCGTGGTGAACCAGGACAGGGCCGACAGCACGTTGAGCACCGCGCCGCCGCCGTTGCGGGCCAGGATCGGCGCGAAGGCGCGGCTGACGGCGAGCGTGCCGAAGACGTGGGTCTCGAACTCGTTCCGGACGACGTCCATCTCGCTGGTGAGCAGGTCCACCCCGTTCGACGCGCCCGCGTTGTTGATCAGCAGGGTGACGTCACCGGCCGCCTCGGCCGCCGCCCGTACCGACTCGGGGTCGGTGATGTCCAGCGCGAGCGGTACGGCGCCCGGGACGGTGACCGAGGCCGGGTTGCGGGCGGCGGCGTAGACCTTGGCCGCGCCCCCGTCGAGCAGGGCCTGGACGAACTTCTCGCCGAGGCCGCGGTTGCCTCCGGTGACGAGGGCGACGGCGCCGTTGATCTGCATGGGAGTGCCTTTCGGGAGGAGAGCGGTCCGTGGCCGGTACGCGCGCGGCCCGGGGGGTCGCGTGCGGTCCGCACGGATGCGGCCGGCCATGGAAACCGATCGGTTTCCACCACCGTATACCGATCGGTTTCCGATGCCAAGCGGGAGCGGTAACCTCGGGGTATGACCACGACACAGAAGTCCGGCGCTACGGAGAAGTCCGGCACGCGCGACCGCCTGCTCGACGCCGCGGCCGGGCTCTTCTACCGGGAAGGCGTCGGCACCGGCATCGACGCGCTGTGCAAGGCCGCCGGGGTGTCCAAGCGCTCGATGTACCAGCTCTTCGCGAGCAAGGACGAGGTGCTGGCCGCCGCGCTCGACCGGCAGGGGCCGCCCGTCGAGGCCCGGCTGCTGCCGCCGCCCGGCGCGCCCGCGGCGCCGCGCGACCGCGTCCTGTACGTCTTCGAGCGGCTGGAGGAGACCGCCGCCTCGGCCGACTACCGCGGCTGCCCCTTCCTCGCCACGCAGGTCGAGCTGAAGGACCCGGAGCACCCGGCGAGCGTCGTGGCCCGCCGCAACAAGCAGGTGCTCACCGACTTCTTCCGCGCGGAGGCCGCGCGCGGCGGGGCCGCCGACCCCGCACTGCTGGCCCGCCAGCTCACCCTGGTCTTCGACGGCGCCAGCGCCCGCGCCGGGATCAAGGCGGAGGTCCTGGACGGCCTGGCGCTGAGCACGGCCGTCGCCGTCCTGGACGCGGCGGGCCTGACGGCTCCTCGGGCCTGACGGCTCCTCGGGCCTGACGGTGCGGAGGGTCTGACAGCGCGGCGGATCACGAACGGCCCCTTCGGCAGCTGGCACGCACGGCCGCCGCGTTGCCGGGATGCCCGAGTAGCTCTGCTACTAGGGCATCCCGGTGCGTTGCGCTCAGCGGGTCCCCCCGGACGGAGTCCGGGGGAGGACCGGGCACCGCCTGGACCGCCCATGATCCGCCGGACAGGCGCTAGTCGGGCAGTGCCACCTCCGCGAGCCTGCCGCTCGCCACGTCGAACACGAAGCCGCGCACCGCGTCGGTGTGCGGGATGAACGGGCTGTTCCTGATCCGGGCCGCGGACTGGCGGACGTCGGTCTCCAGATCGGTGAACGCCTCGGCCGCCCACGGCGGTTTGATGCCCGTCTCCTCGCGGATCGACTCGCGGAAGGCGTCGTCGCCGAAGGTGAGCATGCCGCAGTCGGTGTGGTGGATGAGCACGATCTCCCGTGTGCCCAGCAGCCGCTGACTGATCGCCAGCGAACGGATCGCGTCGTCGGTGGCCACCCCGCCCGCGTTGCGGATCACATGCGAGTCGCCCTCGGCGAGACCGAGCGCCCCGTACACATTGAGCCGGGCGTCCATGCACGCCAGAACCGCCGTGTGCCGGGCGGGCGGCAGCGGCAGCGGACCCTCGAAGGCCGCCGCGTACGCCGTGTTGTTCTCCAGATAGCCGTCGGTGGCACTGGGGTGGTCGGTCATGGGAGCCTCCTGGTCGCGCTGAGCGGTGACGTCATGCGTGACGTCATACGGGTGAGGTCATGCGGTCCGCCGCCAGGCGTCCGCCAGCAACTCGTGGGAACGGACCCGGTCCCGGTGGTCGTGGGTGATGGTGGTGACCAGCAACTCATCGGCGCCCGTGGCCTGTTGGAGCACCCGCAGCCGGTCCGCGACACTTTCGGGTGTGCCGGTGAACTGGGTGCGCACCCGGTCCTCGACCAGCGCCCGCTCGTCCGCCGTCCACGAGTGGACCGCGGCCTCCTCCGGACTCGGGAAGGGGATCGCGCCCTGACCCGAGCGGATGCTGTGCACCCACAGCGCGTACGGCGACGCCAAGTGCCGCGCGGTGGCGTCGTCCTCGGCGACCACGACATCGGCCGAGACCAGCACATGCGGCTCGTCGAGCGTGGCGGAGGGCACGAACGCCTTGCGGTACGCGTCCACCGCTTCGAGGACGGCGGCCGGACTCACGTGGTAATTCGCTGCGAAGGGCAGGCCGAGCGCGCCCGCCGCCTGCGCGCTCGCCCCGCCGCTGCTGCCCAGCACCCACACCTGGAGATCGGCGCCCTCGCCGGGCACCGCGTGCGCGTCGAGTCCCTCCGGGGTCCGGTAGTCCCCGCGCAGCAGCCCGAGGATCTGGTCGAGCTGGTCGCGGTACTCGGGCAGTTCGGCCCCCGGGTACTGCACGAGCTGCGTGTAGCGGGTCAGCAGCGGAGAGCCGATCAGCCGGCTGAAGTCGTACGGCGCGGGGATCAGCAGCCCCTCCGGTGTGTACCGGGCCTCGGTGCGGCGCGGCGCCGGGGGAGCGGCGGGCGCGCCGCCGGACGCGGACGGCTTACGGAATCCGGTACGGCCGAGGCCCAGGTCGATCCGGCCCGGGTACAGCGCGTCGAGCAGCCCGAACTCCTCGACCACAGACAGCGGTGTGCGGTGCCCGAGCTGCACCGCGCCCGCGCCCACCCGGATTCGTGCGGTCGCCGCCGCCACGAGCTGGATCACCAGCGCGGGCGACACCCCGGCGACCCCGGTCGTCAGATGGTGCTCGGCCAGCCAGTAGCGCGCGTATCCGGCGGCCTCCGCGCGCTGTGCCAGGTCCACGGTGTTGCGCAGCGCCTGCGCGGCGGTGGAGCCCGAACTGATCGGCGACAGGTCGAGAATCGACAGCGGCACCGACGCCGAGTTCGAAGAAGCCGAGGCGGAAGGGTCCGGGGAACTCGAAGGGTCCGACGGACGTGAGGGGTTCGATGAGCCGGAAGCTGCGGGAACGCTCATGCGGCGTCGCCCTCCTTTGCGATGGTGCCTGCGCCGACGGTGTCCTTACGCGGAGAGGCCGTGTTCACCGGCCCCCAGTCCCACGGCGGATCGGGTATCTCCGCGCGGAGCACGGGCGCGACCTCGGACTGGAAACGCTCCAGCGACGTACGGTGCTCGGCCTCGCCGAGCCCGCTCGCGTCCGCGTGCAGATGCAGCACGGTGTGCCCGAACTCCTCGTGATAGCGGTGCACTTTCTCGATCACCTGCTGCGGGCTGCCGATCAGCGCCGAACTGCGCTCCACGAAGTCCTCCAGCGTCCCGAAGACCACCGGCAGGCCCACCTCCTTCTGGAACGCCAGATTGCTCTCGAAGATCGGCCGGTAGACCTCCAGCGCCTCCTGCGAGGTGCGGGCCACGTACAGCCCCGCGGAACCCGCGCCCACCGCGATGTCCGCCGGATCGTGCCCGTAGTGCTCCCAGCGCTCCCGGTAGTAGCGGATCAACTCGGCATACGGCTCGATGGGGTTGGTGACATTCGCCGAGAACAGCGGATCGCCGTAGCGGGCGGCGAGGTCCACGGACTCCTTGCTGGTCGCGCTGCCGTGCCAGACCCGGATCGGCCGCTGGTACGGCCGCGGCCAGACCTCCGCGTCCTTCAGCTCGGGGCGGAAGCGGGTCCGCGCGGTCACCTTGTCCTGCCGCCAGATCTGCCGGAACACCTCGTAGCTCTCGGCGTTGCGGTCCCACTGGTCCTCGGGTGTGACGTGGAACAGCTCGCGCTGCGCCGTGCCGTTGCCCTTGCCGATGATCAGGTCCAGGCGGCCTTCGGAGAGATGGTCGAGCGTCGCGTAGTCCTCGTACGCCCTGACCGGGTCCAGCAGGCTCAGCGTGGTGACCGCGGTGAAGAGCCGGATGCGCCGGGTGATCGCCGCGACATGGCTGAGCACCACCGTCGGCGAGGAGGAGATGAACGGCCGCTCGTGCCGCTCTCCCACCCCGAACCCGTCGAAGCCCAACTCCTCGGCGAGCACCGCGTTGTCGAGGACTTCCCTGAAGCGCTCATGAGTGGACTTCAGGACGCCGGTGACCGGGTCGGGCCGGTGCACGATCAGCGTGATGGCGAGGAACTTCATGCCACCGACTCCCGTACGTCCGCGATGTCGCCCCCGGCGTCCGGGTGGGCCAGGCCGAGGTGGTCCCGCAGCGTGCCGCCCTCGTACTCGGTACGGAACACACCGCGTTCCTGGAGCAGCGGCACGACGGTGTCGGCGAAGACGTCGAGACCGCCGGGGGTGATGTGCGGGACGAGGATGAAACCGTCGCTCGCGTCGGCCTGCACAAAGGAGTTGATGGTCTCCGCGACCGTCGTGGGGGAGCCGACGAACGACTGGCGGTTGCCGGTCTCGATGACCAGGTCGCGGATGGACCACTTGTTGGCCGCCGCCAGCTCCCGCCACTCGCGGGCGGTCGCCAACGGGTCGCGGTACATACGGACTTGAGCCCGGCCGCGGGCGATGGTGTGCTCGCCGAGATCCGGGTCGATCTCGGGCAGCGGGCCCTCCGGGTCGTACCCGGACAGGTCGCGGTTCCAGACGAATTCCAGGTGCTTGATCGCGGTGGCACCGCTGACCTGCGCGCGGCGCACCTCGCGGGACAGCTCCTCCGCCTCGGCGTCGGTGTCGCCGAGCACGAAGGTGGCGGCGGGCAGGATCAGCAACTGGTCCGCCCTGCGACCGTGCCGGGCCAGGCGCCCCTTGACGTCCGTGTAGAACGCCCGCCCCTCCTTGAGAGTGCTGTACCGGCTGAAGATCGCGTCCGCGCTCGACGCGGCGAATTCGCGTCCCTCTTCCGAGTCCCCCGCCTGGAAGATCACCGGGCGGCCCTGCGGGCTGCGCGGGACGTTGAACTGCCCCTGGATGTCGAAGTGCTGGCCCTTGTGGACGAACGCCCCGGCCCGCGCGTCCCGCAGGAACGTCCCGGTCTCCCGGTCGGCGACGATCTCGTCGCCGTGCCAGGAGTCGAACAGCTCATTGGCGGTGGCCAGGAACTCCCGCGCCCTGGAGTACCGCTCGTCCTGCGGAAGGAAGCCGCCGCGCCGGAAGTTCTCGCCCGTGAAGGCGTCCCAGGAGGTGACGACGTTCCACGCGGCGCGGCCCGCGGACAGGTGATCGAGGCTGGCGAACTGCCGGGCCACCTCGTACGGCTCGTTGAACGTCGAGTTGATCGTGCCGGTCAGGCCGATCCGCTCGGTCACCGCGGCCAGCGCGGCGAGCACGGTGAAGGTGTCCGGGCGGCCGACGACGTCCAAGTCGTAGATATGGCCGCCCTGTTCACGCAGCCGCAGGCCCTCGGCGAGGAAGAGGAAATCGAACTTGGCCCGCTCCGCGGTGCGCGCGAAGTGGGCGAAGGAGCTGAACTCGATGTGGCTGCCCGCGGCCGGGTCGCTCCACACGGTGGTGTTGTTGACGCCGGGGAAGTGGGCCGCGAGATGGATCTGCTTCAGGGGCTTGCTCATGACGGTCGGATCCTCCGGCTCAGGCGCTGGTGGTGGCGTAACGGTTCGCGGGGCGCGCGAGCCCCAGCAGGCCGCGGAGCGTGCCGGCCTCGTACGCGCGCCGGAAGGCGCCGCGCGCCTGCAACTCGGGTACCAGGCCGCGGGTGATCGCGGGCAGGTCGTGGCCGAGCGCCGCCGGCCGCAGCCGGTAACCGGTCAGCCCGGCGTCCTGCCACTCCAGCAGCAGGTCGGCCAGTTCGGCGGGCGTCCCGGCGAAGACGGTCGCGTCGCTGGTGTACGGCTGGTCGAGCAGCGCGTCCAGCCGGTCCCTGCGGGCCTCGGCCGCCGCGCGGTCGGTGTCGAGGAAGACCACCAGATCGCCGAAGACATGGACCGGTTCGGCCTCCCGGCCCGCGGCCCGCTGCTCGGCGCGGATCTCCGCGACGATCGCCGCCGCCTGCCCCGCGTCGTGCGGGGTCACATAGCCGACGTCCGCGGCGCGCCCCACCAGCCGGTACGGCACGGTCGCGTGCGCGAGCGCGGTCACCGGCGGCTGGCCCTGCGGCGGGCGCGGTGTGATCGAGGGGCCCTTGACGCCGAAGTGGCGGCCCTGGAAGTCGATGTAATGGAGCTTGTCGCGGTCCACGAAACGGCCGGTGGCCACGTCCCGGATCTCCGCGTCGTCCTCCCAGCTATCCCACAGCCGCCGCAGCACCTCGACGTAGTCCGCGGCCTCGTCGAAGAGGTCGGTGACCAGGTCCTGGACGTGCGGCTGGTCGTACTCCTCGATGCGGAACGGCGGGAATTCGCGGCGGCCGAAGTGCGCGGCCTCGTGCTGTCGGGCGGAGATCTGGATGCGCAGCCCGGCCCGGCCGCCGCTCACGTAGTCCAGGGTGGCGATGGCCTTGGACAGGTGGAACGGCTCGGTGTGCGTGGCGATCAGGGTCGGCACCAGACCGATGTGGCTGGTCAGCGGGGCGACCCTGGCCGCGATGAGCACGGCGTCCAGCCGGCCGCGCACCTGGTCGGTGCGCTCGTCGGGGTCGCCGTACCCGGTCGACTGGAGCCCGAGGGAGTCCTCGATGGTGACGAAGTCCAGCAGGCCGCGCTCGGCCTCGGTCACGGCGTCCGCCCAGTAGGCGGCGTCGAACAGTTCGCCGGGTCGCGCGTCCGGCTCCCGCCACGCGGCCGGGTGCCAGCCCGCGCCGTCCAGGGCGACCGCGAGGTGCAGCGGCGGACGGGCGGCGGACGCCGACGGAACGGACGAAGGTGATGAAGCGGGCTCGGGGGAGGCGGAGGAGGACAGGGATGACGGGTGTGCGGACACGGCGAAGTGCCTTCCTGATCGACCGGAGGAGGACACGGCCGCCCCATGGCGGTCGCGTCGGCGGGGTCAGATCAGGCGCAACAGAGCGCGCCGGCGACGCGCTGGAGATCGATGTGCTGGCGCCCGTACAGATGCACGACGGGTCCGCGCGGGACGAGGGTGCGCACGTCGGCGCGGTCGAAGTCCGCTCGCACTGTCGTCACCCCCGTCCGGGCGGTACGGCCGGGGGCCGTACCGGAGTCGCGCTTGCGGGTCCGGTCGGGACCCGCCTGGTTGTCACCTGGAGCACCCCGCCGCGAGGGAGGGTTGCCGGTCAGCCAGCCAGGGCTTGTCGCTGACACTCATCACCTGAATTCGACGCTATCTCGCGGATACCGTCCCGCGCAATGGCGTCCGTCACCGGTGTCCGTCACCGGCGTTCATTCGCCCGCGCCGCCGGTGCCTTCCGCGTCGCCGTCGCCGCCCGGCACCCGTACGCCCCGGAAGTGCGTGGTGCGGCGCAGCGCGAAGCCGATCGACTCGTAGAGCCGGATGGCGTTGACGTTGCTGCCCGCCGCGTGCAGGAACGGGCGGTCGCCCCGGCCGCGGATCCCGGCCGCCGTGTGCCGCACCAGCCGGGACGCCAGGCCCTGGCCGCGGAACGCGTCGTCGGTGCACACGGCGCTGATCTCGGTCCAGCCGTCGAGCCGCAGCCGCTCACCGGCCATGGCCACGAGCTTTCCGTCGCGGCGGATGCCGTAGTAGGCGCCCAGCTCGATGGTGCGCTGCCTGAACGGACCCGGCTTGGTCCGCTCGACCAGGTCCAGCATCTCCGGTACGTCCGCAGGGCCGAGCGGGCGCGCCTCCGGATCGGCCTCGTCCAGCAGCGCGTCGGTCCCGACGAGCTGCACGCCCTCGGCTCCCCACTCGCTGCGCCACCCCTCGGGCGTGGCCGGGACGCCGGCCAGCGCGAAGGTCGCGCCGGGACCCATGAGGGCGGCGAGGTCCGCCCACGCGGCCGGATCGGCGGGGTCGGCGAGCGCCACGAAGGGCGAGACGTCCTCCGGGTAGCGCGCGGCGGACCCGACGATCTGCGCGAGATGGCGGTGCGCCCCGGTCAGCGCGGCCCAGGCGGGGTTGTCCAGAGGGTGCGGCGACGCGGGAAAGACCTGGTCGCCGGCGGGTCCGGGGTTCTGGGGCTGCTGCTGCGGGTGCTGAAGGCTGGTCGACATGGTCGCCGTGACTCTCCGTTCTGCTGTCGTACGGCGCGTCGCCGTCACTGCGCTGTCGCCGGGCGGTACGGACGGCCGATCGCGAACCGTCCTGACCCCGGACGGCCATCCACGAGGTCGGCGGCGATTTCGCCGACCACTGATGCGAACTTGAATCCGTGCCCGGAAAATCCCGCGAGGACGGTGAAAGGTCCCACACGGTCGATCACGAAGTCATGATCGGGGGTCGTGGTGTACAAGCAGGTCACCGGGGTGGGCCGGGTGTGATCGACACCGGGCAGCCACCGGGCGGCGTACTCCTGGAGCCTGCCGAGGACCACGGGATCGGGCGTGCGGTCCCGGTCGTCCGGGTCCACGACCGGGCCGATCCCGTGGAATCCGGCCTTCACCCCGTCGGCGCTGCCGAGGCCGTACACGCCCGCGGCCTCGTCGATACCGGCCCCGCCGTGGTGGATGAAGGCGGGCCAGTCCGGCGCGTCGGGGGCGGGGAAGTGCACCGGCTGCTCCTGGGTGACGCGCAGCGGCGGCGGGCCCTCGGTGACCTGGCCGAGCGTGCGGGCCGCCCAGCCGCCGACGGCCACGACCACGGCGTCCGCGGCGATCACCTCGTCGCGCGCGGTGACCACCTCGGCGCCCGAGCCGCGCCGCCGCAGCGCGCCGACCTTGACGCCGTGCCGTACGGTCGCGCCCTTGGCCCGCGCGGCCTGCTGGAAGGCGGCCACCGCGTCGTCGGCGTGCAGCCGCCCGGCCTCGGGGTGGAACAGCGCGGTGGTGTCCGCGACGAGCCCCGGCCAGCGCTCGGCGGCGGCCCGCGCGGTCAGCTCCTGGCTGGGCCGCCCGGCCCCGCGCAGCGCGTCCCGCAGCGCCGCGACGGCTTGCGCGGGCCCGTGGTCGACGGCCCCGGTCAGGGTCAGTACGGTGCTGTCCGTCTCGTCCTGGAGCCGCCGCCACAGCGGAAGCGCCCGTACGGCGAGGCCGACGTAGAACGGATCGGCGTACGCGAGCCGGAAGATCCGGGAGCTGCCGTGCGAGCTGCCCCGGTCGTGGCCGGGCGCGAACTGTTCGAGCAGCGTGACCTCGGCGCCGCGCGAGGCGAGGTGCCAGGCCGCGGACGAGCCCATGGCCCCGCCTCCGACGACGACGACTTTCCTGCGTGTCATGGCGGTCGACTTCCTTTCGGTCGGTGCGGGGCCGTGCCGCGGCCGGTACGGGGTCAGGAGTTGGTCAGCGGCAGCCCCGGCGGGTTGACCAGCGAGGCGGGCACCGCTTCGTTGGCCAGATTCCACGCGGCGAGCCACTGCGCGTACTGACCATTCTTGATCAGGTGGTTGATCGCGTCGGCGAGGGGCTTGGCCAGGCCGCTGTCCTTCTTCGCCGTGGCGCAGATCAGCCCTTGCAGGGACGCCCCGGCGCCGGAGAACTTGCCCGCGCTGCGGGTGGCGTTCGGCGAGCCCGCGGTCTGCGTGCCGTGGTAGGCGATGCTCGGGTTGGGCGCGAAGTAGGCGTCGATCCGGCCGGAGTTGAGCGCCAGATAGGTGCTGTTGGAGTCCTGGAAGTACTTGATCGTGAGCTTCTTGCCGTCGGCCTTCAGCTCGCTCTGCCACTTCAGCAGGATCTTCTCCTGGTTGGTGCCCGCCCCGACCGCGACGGTCTTGCCCGCCAGGCTGCGGTAGGTGCCGTCGAAGTTCCAGGTGTCGCTCTTCTTCACCTCGAAGCCGAGGTTGTCCTGCCGGTAGCTGGCGAAGTCGTACTTCTCCTTGCGCTGCTCGGTGTCGGTGATGTTGGAGAAGCCGACATCGGTCTTGCCGCTGTCGATGCCGACGAAGAGGTTGTCCCAGGTGGCGTTGGACAGCACGGGCTTGAGGCCGAAGACGGCGGCGATCAGCCGGCCGAGGTCGGGCTCGGAGCCGGTGATGGTCTTCTGGTCCGCGCCGACGTAGCCGATCGGCGGCGAGCCGGCGGGCAGGAAGCCCAGGCCGATGACGAGTTGCTTGCTGTCGAGCACGGACTTGGGCAGCTCGGCGCGGATGGCGGCGACCTCCGGGACGGTGAGCGTGATCTCCTTGGCGGCGCCGTTGGACTGCGCGCCGACCACGACGGTGCCCTTGGCGTCCGCGGCGGCCGGTGCCGCGGCGTCCGAGCCGCTGTCGCTGCCGCAGGCGGCGAGGCCGAAGGTGAGGGCGGCGACGGCGATGCCCGCGGCGACGCGTCTGGTGGCGGTGGTACGGATGTCGGGCATGGTGAACCTCGCTGATGGTGAGCGGATGTGCGGGGGGTGACGTATCGGGCGCCCGCGGGCAGGCGGCCGTCGCTGTGGAAGGCGCCTGTGTCCGCGCCTTGGCCCGCGGCGTAAGGGGGTTCGGAGGAGGGTTCAGAGGACCTTGCTGAGGAATTCGCGGGTCCTGGGGTGCCGGGGGTTGTCCAACACCTGGTCGGGCGGGCCCTGTTCGACGATCCGGCCGCCGTCCAGGAAGACGACGGTGTCGGCGACCTCGCGGGCGAAGCCGATCTCGTGCGTGACGACGATCAGCGTCGTACCGCTGGTGGCGAGATCCCGTATGACGGCCAGTACCTCGCCGACGAGTTCGGGGTCGAGCGCCGAGGTCGGCTCGTCGAAGAGGATGACGCCGGGTTCGAGGGCCAGCGCGCGGGCGATGGCCACCCGCTGCTGCTGGCCGCCGGAGAGCTGCCGGGGATAGGCGTCGACCTTGTCGGCGAGCCCGACCCGGCCGAGCAGCGCGCGGGCCAGTTCCTCCGCCTCGGCCCTGGTCTTCTGCCGGGCCGCGACCGGCGCTGCGGCCACGTTGTCCAGCACGCTGAGGTGCGGGAAGAGGTTGAAGCCCTGGAAGACGAAGCCGATCCGGCGGCGCTGGGCGAGGATCGCCCGCTCGCTGATCTCCTTGAGCCGGCCGCGGTGGTGCCGTACGCCGATCGGCTCGCCGTTGAGGCTGACGTAGCCGATGTCCAGCTTCTCCAGGTGGTTGATCGCCCGCAGCAGCGTCGACTTGCCGGAGCCCGACGGGCCGAGGATCACCGTCACCTGTCCGGGCTGCACGGTCAGATCGACACCGGAGAGCACCTGGTGCGTGCCGTACCACTTGTGCGCGTCGTGGACGGTCACGGCGGCGGGGCGCGCGGTCACCGCGGTGACCAACGTGTCGGCGGGGACGCGGTCGGCGCTCATGCGATCGATCCGATCTCGGCGCGCGCCCGCAGATCGCGCACTGCCGTACGCAGCCGTTGCAACGGCGTCGGCGGTACGGTCCGCAGCGCGCCGCGGGAGAAGTACCGCTCGACGTAGAACTGGACCACCGAGACGACGCTGGTCAGGATCACATACCAGACGGTCGCCACCAGCAGCAGCGGGACGACGTCGCCCGGATACGTACTGCCCATGCTCTCCACCTTGCCGAAGAGGTCGAGCAGGGAGACGTAGAAGACCAGCGAGGTGCTCTTGATCAGCCCGATCAACTGGTTGACGTACGAGGGCACGATCGCCCGCAGCGCCTGCGGGAAGACGATCCGGGTGAACTGGTAGCCGCGCGGCAGGCCGAGCGCGGCGGCGGCCTCGTGCTGTCCCTGGTCCACCGAGAGCACTCCGGCGCGCACCACTTCGGCGGCGTAAGCGGCCTCGTTGAGGCTGATGCCGACCACGGCCACCACCATGTCGGTGGCCAGCCGCGACTCGTCGAAGTGCACGAAGCCGGGACCGAAGGGCACGCCCAGACTCAATGTGGCGTACAGCGAGGAGAAGTTGAACAGGAACAGGAGGATGACGATCAGCGGCACCGAGCGGAACAGCCAGATGTAGATCCAGCTCACCGAGCGCAGCACCGGGCTCCTGGACAGTCGGCACAGGGCGAGCAGGATGCCGCCGAGCAGTCCGAACAGGGCGCTCCAGGCGGCGACTTGGAGCGTGACCAGCAGCCCGTCCAGGATCACCGGCCGCAGGAACCAGTAGCGGAAGCGGTCCCACTGGAAGAAGGGGTTGGTGACCAGGCCGTGCGTGATCTGCGCGACGAGCACCAGGGCGACGGCGGTCAGCGCCCAGCGCCAGGGGTGCCGCAGCGGGACGACGCGCTGCGCCGACCGGCCGACGCGTCTGTCGTCGGCGGGCGGGGTGCGCGGCGGCGGTGGAGCAGGGGTGGTGACGGTGTCGGTCGTGTCTTCCGGCACGGCGGTGTCGGTCGCGCCCGCGGGCACGGCGGGGCGTGGTGGCTCGCTCATCGGGGAACTCCAGCGCGAAGGGAGACGTCGGCAGCCGCCCCATGAGAAGGGGCGGTGGAGTGCGCGGGGGCCCGATGTGACAACGCGTCAGAAGCGTGCGGCGGGCCCGGGATTCAGCGTCGACACAGAGCGCTGCTGACACGCAGCAGGTCGATGTGCCGGTTGCGGTACGCGTCGTCCCGGAGATGACGGCGCCAGGCGGCGGCCGTCCTCGTAGCTGCGTACACCCTGGTCACCTCCCCTTGTGCCGGCCCGTAGGGGCCTCGCGTCGTGAGTCCGGGCCGGACAGCGGTCCGGCCTGGGCGTAAGTCAGCCAGGTGGCGCGTGCCACGTCAATGAACGCGTTGTGAATTCCGCCAGGTGGGACGCGCGATCCGCCGACCGCCACGCACGGATCCCCGCGTCCCCCCGGCGGTCGGCCGGGACGGGACACGGGGATCGGCGGGGAGGGGGTCTTCCGCGGGACCGGAGGGGGACGCGGTCTTCTACGCGATCAGCGGGGACGGACCGGGGCTCGTGGGATCAGCGCGCGGGCACGCCGGTCATTCGGCGGTCAGCCAGACGCAGGTGTCGGAGGGCAGCAGGCCGTCCTCCAGCGGGCCGCTGGCCAGCAGCACCCGGAGCCCGGCGGGGAGCGCGACCGGCTCGGCGGACAGGTTGACCAGGCACTGGAAGCCGCCGTCCCGGCGGAAGGCCACCGTGCCGGGACCCGCGTCCACCCACTCCAGCGTCTCCGGCAGCCACCGGAGGTACTCCCCGCGCAGCGCGAGACCGGCCCGGTACAGGGCGAGCACGGAGTGCGGATCGCCCTGCTGGGCCGCGACGGACCGCCCCGACCATTCGGCGGGCTGCGGCAGCCACGGACCGGCGCTCGCGCCGTCCGGCGAGAAGCCCAGCGAGCCCGGCTCCGCCGACCACGGCAGCGGCACCCGGCAGCCGTCCCGGCCGCGGTCGCGGCCCCCGGAGCGGGCATACGTCGGGTCCTGGATCAGGTGGTCGGGTATGTCTTCGACCTCGGCGAGGCCCAGCTCGTCGCCCTGGTAGACGTACACACCGCCCGGCAGGGCCAGCGTGAGCAGCGCCGCGGCGCGGGCCCTGCGGCGTCCGAGGACGGTGTCGCTCGGCGAGCCGAGCCGCTTGTCGCCCATGTCGAAGGACGTGTCCTCACGGCCGTACCGCGTCACGTGCCGGATCGTGTCGTGGTTGGACAGCACCCAGGTGGGCGGCGCGCCCACCAGCCGGTGCGAGGCGAGCGTGGCGTCGACGACCTCGCGCAGCCCGGCCGCGTCCCAAGCGCAGCACAGGAACTCGAAGTTGAAGGCGGAGTGCAGCTCGTCGGGGCGCAGATAGCGGGCGAACTGCTCGGGCGTGGGCAGCCACACCTCGCCGACGAACACCCGCTCGCCGGGCGCCCCGCCGGGCCGGGGGCTGCGCGCGTAGCCGTCCGCGATCTTCCGCCAGTCGCGGTAGATCTCGTGCACCGCGTCGCAGTCCTGGTAGGGAAGGTCGGTGACGTCCGGGTCCCGGCCGACGTCGGGCAGCCCCGGCTTCTTGGCCAGGCCGTGCGCCACGTCGATCCGGAAGCCGTCCACGCCGCGCTCCAGCCAGAACCGCAGGATGCTCTCGAACTCCGCCCGCACCTGCGGGTGTTCCCAGTTCAGATCGGGCTGCTCGGGCGCGAACATGTGCAGGTACCAGGGGCCCGGCGTGCCGTCCGCCTCGGTGATCCGGGTCCAGGCGGCGCCGCCGAAGTACGACTGCCAGTCGTTGGGCGGGAGTTCGCCGTCCGCGCCCCGGCCCGGCAGGAACCAGAAACGCTCCCGCTCGGCCGCGTCCGGACCCGCCGCCAACGCGGCCCGGAACCAGGGGTGCTGGTCGGACGCGTGGTTGGGCACCAGATCCACGATGACCCGCAGGTCCTGCTCGTGCGCCTCGACGATGAGCCGCTCCGCCTCGGCGAGCGTCCCGAACATCGGGTCGATGTCACGGTAGTCGGCGACGTCGTAGCCGCCGTCGGCCATCGGGGAGACGTACCAGGGGTTGAACCAGAGCGCGTCGACCCCGAGATCCCGCAGGTAGGGGAGGCGCTCGCGGACCCCGGCGAGGTCTCCCATGCCGTCACCGTTGCCGTCGGCGAAGCTGCGCAGATAGATCTGGTAGATCGCGGCGGGCCGCCACCAGGCGGGTGCGGTGGGGGAGGCGGGCAGTGTCACGGGAGTCTCCTTGACGGTCGTGGAGAGCCAGGGCCCGGAGGGCCGCAGGGCATGCGCGGGGGCCGGTCCGCCCCGTCAGGGGTGCGGGGCGGACCGGGGTGTGCGGGGGCGTTACCAGCCGGTGTTGCCGGAGCCCCGGTTGATGGTGAAGGTCCCGGTGGTGCTGAGCCCGCCGGAGGCCGCGCCACTGACCGTGACGCCGCCGAAGGTGCCGGAGCCCTTCGAGTCGATCTCCAGGCCGTACGCACCGGCCGTCTGGATCTTGACGTTGTTCAACGTCAGCCCGGTGACGGTCTTCTGATACGAGATCAGGACCGCGCTGTAGGTGCTGTCGGTGATGTCGAGGTCCTTGACCACGACGGGCGCCGTGATGTCGGAGCCGTCGGCGTAGATCCACAGCGCGCCGAGCTTGCTCTGCCAGTTCGGCTCGTAGCCGCCGGTGCGCAGCAGGGTGTTGCGCGCGACGGTGGTGGTGCCGCTGAACGGGACCGGCGCGGGATTGAAGTTGCGGGTGCTGACCGCGATGCCGGAGGCCCCGGTCACCGTGTCGGCGACGACGCTGTCCACGATCCGGTTGCCGTTGCCGCCGTAGATCGCGGCGGCGTTCGCCAGCAGCGGCATCTGCACGGTGTCGAAGCGGAAGGCGCAGTTGGTGACCGCGCTCGCCTCGGAGTACATCGCGAGACCGTCGTCCCCAGTGTTGCGAACGCTGGTGTTCCACACCTCGGTGTTCGCGGTGCCCTTGTGCAGATTGACGCCGTCGGCGGCGGTGTCGCGGATTCGCAGGCCGCCCACGTACAGGCCGTTGGTCGGCGCGTCGATCCACAGGCCGACCTTGGTGTGCTCGATCCACACGTCCTGGATGGTCGAGCCGTTGCCGAAGTCGCCCTCGATCGCGGCGTCGAAATTCGCGTCGTCGCGGTACGACACGTCACCGGAGATCGTCAGGTCCTGGACGGTGTTGGTGCCGCCCTGCCCGAAGAGCCCGCCCTTGCCGTTGAGGCCCTGGAGCACGGTGGCCCACTCGCCCGCGCCGCGCAGCGCGACCCCGGTCAGATTGACGTGCCCGGAGATGTTGTACGTGCCCGCGGGCAGCCACAGGCCCTTGCCCTGCGACGTGGCCGTCGCCACCGCGTTGTTGAGCGCCGAGGTGTCGTCGCTCCCGTCGTTCGGGGTGACGCCGAGCGTCGTCGCGGAGACGAAGCCGGTCGCGGGCATGGCCTGGTCCGCGGCGACCTGCTCGGTCTCCATCAGGTCCAGGGTGTACGAGGCGGCGGTGCTGCCCGCGTCCTTCTGGAGCTTGAGCACCGTCCCGGCCGGGAAGTCCCCGATCTTGAACCGTGACTCGTCGAAGAAGTGGTGCGCCGAGCCCTGCGAGGGGTCGTTGTTGTACGGGTAACCGCCGTACACCCAGGCGTACTTCGACGACAGGTCCAGATCGCGGACCTTGCTGCCGTTGGCGTAGAGGCTGAGCTGCGCCGAGGTGCCGGTGCCCGCCGCGTTGTCCGGGATCGAGTAGCGCAGCGTCATCGCGTTGGCGGGCTTGGTCAGGGTGAACTGCACATACTGGCCGGTGCTGTTGAGCACCACCGCCTTGCGTCCCGACGCCTCGGACGCCACCGTCAGATAGGTGCGGTCGGGGCCGATCGTGCTCGCGTTGGTGGTGCCGCTCTCCGCCTCGTAGGACGTGTACGGCACCGTGGCGCCGCGCGTGGCGTTGGCGACCGAGCCGGTCACCGCGACGCCGTCGATGTCGGGCGCGCCCGAGTCACCGGATTCGGTGCGCAGCGTCAGCGTGTTGAGCCCGGCCCGCAGCGGCGCGCTGACCGTGGCCGTCGACCACGCCCCGCCCGTACCCGGCAGCGCGACCTGCGCCACCTTCAGCCCGTTGGCCGTCAGCGTGATCGACGCGGCGGAACCGCTCCCGGTCCGGTACGCGACCGCCACCGGATAGCTCGCCGCGCCGGGCGCGCTGACGGCGAAGACCACCCGCGCGCCCTGCGCGCCGAAGCCCGTCAGATACCCGCTGCCGCTGAACCCCGAGGCGGTCGTGGCCACGCTCGGCCCGCCCGAGAAGTACGCGTCCTCCGCCTGGTGCGTGAGCGAACCGGCCGGGGGTGTGGTGGGCGGCGTCGTGGGAGGTGTGGTCGGCGGCGTCGTGCCCGTCGGCGTCGTCACCACGACGTTGTCCAGGTTCACGTTGCCGCTGTCGGCGGTGGTGAAGGTCAGGGCGATGGTGTTGGTGCCCGCCGTGTAGGTGACGGCCTGGTCGGTGGTGGTCCAGGTGTCCCAGTTGGCGGTGGCGGGGAGGCTGATCTGGCGGATCTTGGCGCCGTTGACGTAGAGGCTGAGTGTCATGGTGGCGGTGGTGCCGTTGGCGTAGCGGATGGTGACGCTTCCGGTGCCCGCGACGGCCGAGTTGACCGTGAAGCCGGTCGAGGCCGTGCCCTTGTTGGCGTCGGTGTAGCCGCTGACGAATCCGCTGCCCGTGTAGCCGGTGTGGTCACTGCTGACGACGGCCCCGCCGCTCAACGACGCCGACTCCGCCTCCAGTTGACCGGTCGCGGCGGGCGGTGTTGTGCTGCCGCTGGGCGTCGTCGCGGTGATGTTGTCGACGTTCACGTTGCCGCTGTCGGCGGTGGTGAAGGTGAGCGCGATCGTGTTGGTGCCCGCCGTGTAGGTGACGGCCTGGTCGGTGGTGGTCCAGGTGTCCCAGTTGGCGGTGGCGGGGAGGCTGATCTGGCGGATCTTGGCGCCGTTGACGTAGAGGCTGAGTGTCATGGTGGCGCTGGTGCCGTTGGCGTAACGGATGGTGACGCTTCCGGCGCCCGCCGAGGTGGCGGTGACCCGGAAGGCGGTGGACGCGGTGCCCTTGTTGGCGTCGGTGTAGCCGCCGACGAAACCGCTGCCCGTATAGCCGGTGTGGTCGGTGGCGACGACCGCGCCGCCGGACAGCGTCGCGGACTCCGCCTCGACGACCGTGGTCGCGGCGTGCGCCGACGGCGACGCCTGCCAGACCAGCAGTGCGATCAGCACCGCGAGCACCGCGGGCAGCACCGCCGCGAGCGTTCTGGCGCGGTGGGTTGGGGCGCTTGGAGACATGGGTGATCCTTCCCTGAGCACCGCACGACGTCGTGCGGCGGGGGTTGCCATGCGTGGGGGGTGAGCGCGGGCCCGCGCCCGGTCAGCCCTTGAGGCTGCCCGCGGTGAGGCCGTTGATGATGCTGCGCTGGAAGATGAGGAAGAGGACGAGCAGCGGAATGCTCGCCATCACCATTCCGGCCAGCAACTGGTTGGCGGGCATGTCGTCCGCCAGCCGGTTCAGGGCGACCGTGATCGGCTGCTTCGCGGGATCGGGCAGCACGAGCATCGGCCAGAGGAAGTCCTTCCAGACGCCGACCACCGCGAAGATCGACACGACCGCGAGCACCGGCCGGGACAGCGGCAGCACCAGCGACACGAGGATCCGTACCGTGCCCGCGCCGTCGATCCGGGCGGAGTCCAGCAGTTCGGTGGGGATCTGGTCGAAGAACCGCTTGAGGATGAAGATGTTGAAGGCGTTGGCGCAGGCCGGCAGCCATACGGCCATTGGCGTGTTGATGAGATTGACGTGGATCAACGGCACGTCCACGACGGTCAGATACGTCGGCACCAGCAGCGCCGACACCGGCAGCATCAGCGTGGCCAGCATCATGGCGAGCACCACATTGCCCAGCACCGGCCGCAGCTTGGACAGCGAGTACGCGGCGGCCACGTCGACCACGAGCTGACAGGCCCACGCCCCGGCCGCCAGCAGCAGCGTGTTGAGGAAGTAGTGGCCGAGCCCGACCGACGACCAGGCTTCGGAGTACGCCTCCGGATGCCAGGAGTGCGGCACCATCGTCGGCCTCGGCTGGGCCAGTTCCGACGACGACTTGAGCGCGCCCGAGGCCATCCAGTACAGCGGGAAGAGGAAGGCGGCGGTGAAGCCGAGCAGCGTCGCGCCCAGCACGAACCGGTAGAGGAATCTCCCCGTGCGGCGGTTCATCTCGGTCGGCGCGATCAGCGTGCGGACAGCGGTCTGTGCGGCCATGGTCGTTCCCCTCTCAGCCCTTGCTGCGGGTCAGCCGCAGGTACACCCCGGCGAAGATCCCCAGCACCACGAAGAGCACCGTGCTCATCGCGCTGGCCAGGCCGAAGTCGTTGTAGACGAACGCGTAGCGGTACAGCAGGAGCAGTACGGTCACGGTCGCGTCGTCGGGTCCGCCGCCGGTCAGCACGAACGGCTCGATGAACACCTGCATGGTGCCGATCACCTGGAGCAGCAGCGTGATCATCAGGATGAACCGCATCTGAGGGATCGTCACGTGCCACAGCCGCTGCCGTACCGTCGCGCCGTCCAGCTCGGCGGCCTCGTACAGCTCGCCCGGCACACCGCCGAGCGCCGCGAGGTAGATCAGCGTGGTGGTGCCCATGTTGGCCCAGGTGGAGACCAGGACCAGCGAGATCATCGACAGATTCTGCGACTCCAGCCACGACTGCGCGGGCAGGTGCGCGATCCGCAGCACGTTGTTGAACAGGCCGGGCCCCGGATCGTAGAACCAGCGCCACAGCAGCATCGTGACGATCGGCGGCAGCATCACCGGCAGATAGACCGTCATCCGCAAGTACGCCTTGCCGTGCCGCAGTTCGTTGAGCACGATCGCGGTCACGAACGGCGCCGCGAAGCCGAAGACCAGGGCCAGCAGGCTGAAATACGCGGTGTTGCGCCACGCGGTGACGAACAGCGGGTCGGCGAACAGGCGGTGGAAGTTGTCCAGGCCCACCCACCGCGCGGGTTCCGCGTAGTTGACCTGCTGGAAGCTGAGCAGCACACCGCGGACGATCGGGTACCAGGAGAACACCGCGAAGGCGGCGACGCCCGCGACCAGGAAGAGATACGCCACCAGGTTGTCGACGACGGCCCGGCGCAGCCGGTCCCGCGAGGGGCGGGACCGGCCGGACCGCCCCGCCCCGGCAGGCGCCTTCGGCGTCCGCGCGGTGGCGGCGCGGGCCGACGTCAGCGGTTCGGCTGTCACTTGACCGTGGCCAGGATGGTGTTGACCTTCTTCTCGGCGTCGCTGAGAAGCTGGTCGATGTCCGCGTCCTTCTTGGTGAGCACCGCCTGCATGACACCGTCGAGCACGGTGTAGATCTGCTGGGCGTTCGGCGGCTCGACCTTCACCGCGACCTCGCCGCTGCGGTCCACGAACGGCTGGTAGTTCTTCTGCGGCACGTTCGCGTACTTCTTGTGCGCCGCGTCGACCTTCGCCTGGCCGGCCCCGCTCCACAGGTTCGGCTGCGGCAGGCCGATCGGTATGTCGGTGCCCGCCGACTTCTTGGTGATCTCCTCCTCGCGGTCCGGGTCGAGGTACTTCCACTGGATCCAGGTGAGACCGGCCTTGATCTTCGCCGGGCTGTCCTTCGGGTTGAACATGAAGCCGTCACCGCCGCCGAGCGTCGCGGTGCCGGGCAGCGCGGCCAGCCCGTAGTCGTCGTACTTCCGCTCGAACTGCTTGACGATCGTGGGGATGTTGTCCGGGCCCGCCATGTACATCCCGAGCTTGCCCGCGCCCATCATCTTCTGCACGTCGGGGATCTCCAGGAGCTGCCTGGTGCCCATCGACCGGTCGGTCCAGCGCATGTCGTGCAGCGTCTGGAGCGCCTTGCGGCCCGCGTCGCTGTTGAACGCGGCCTTCCAGGCGCCGCCGTCCTTCACCGCGATGTCGCCGCCCTCGGAGTAGATCCACGAGGTGAGGTGCCAGCCGCCCTGGTTGTTCTTGCTGAACTCGGCGTAGCCGGTGGTGCCGTCGCCGAGCGCGCTGATCTTCTTGGCGTCGGCGCGGACCTCGTCCCACGTGGTCGGCGGCTTGTCCGGGTCGAGCCCGGCCTTGGTGAACAGCGCCCGGTTGTAGACCAGTCCGAGCGAGTAGTTGCCGGTGGGCAGGCCGTAGACCTTGCCGCCCGCGTCCTTGAAGACGCTCTGCAATTCGGGCCGCACGTCGTTCAGGGCGGGGAAGTCCTTGAGCTGCGCGGTGATGTCGGCGGCCTGGTGGCGCTGGATGAGCCCCGCGGGATCGGTGAAGTAGACGTAGTAGACGTCCTCCAACTGCCCGCCCGCGAGCTTCGCGGCGAAGGTCTTCGGGTCCATCAGACCCTCACGGGCGTCGATCCTGATCTTCGGGTGGCTCGCTTCGAAGGCTTTGATGTCGTCCTCGAAGTTCTTCCGGTCGACGGTCTGGGTGGCCGGAGGCAGCCCGTTCACGCTGATCGTGACCACGCCGTTCTTGTCCGCCCCGGAGGAGTGGGACGAGCCGCCGCCGCATGCGGTGACGCCGAGGACCAGCGAGATGGCGATGGCGGTGACGCCGAGGGCGGGGCGGGTTCTGGAGCCGTCCATGGGGATCGGACCTTCCTGGGAAACGGCAGCGGACGTACCCGTCCCGAGGGGCGAGTGCGCTTGCGTCCGCTTGCGTAACGGCGGGGTTACCAGGACGTCCGGCCGCCTGGCGTTGGCGCCGACAGTAGGATCGGGTCACGCAAGATGTCAATCAATCTGCGCAAGAAAGTAATCCGGAGGATTTGTGTCCGTAACGCAGTGTCATCGACACGCGGGCCGGCCGGGGTGTCCGGACGGGCGGCGGTACGCGTCCGCCCGGCGCCGGACGCGGGCCGGCGCGGGACCGGCAGAGGGCGCGAGCGCATACGCGGAGGGCGGGGCTCCGGGACCGTGAACCGGTCCTGGCGCCCCGCCCTCGCGCGGAGTCGGAAAGCCGTCGCCCTACGGACGACGGTGCAGGTCAGCCGCTTTTCACGACCTTGCGCATCCGGGTGGAGCCGCGCACGATCAGCTCCGGTTCGAAGAGCATCACCTCGTCGGTGACCGCGTGGCCGTCGATCTGTGTGACGAGCGACGCGATGGCCGCGGCGGCCATCGCCTGCACCGGCTGGCGCGAGGTGGTCAGCGGCGGATCGGTCGCCACCATGTACAGCGAGTCGTCGAAACCGATCACCGACAGATCGTCCGGGACTTTCATCCCGTGCCGCCGGGCCGCCCGGATCGCGCCCAGCGCGAGCGCGTCACTCGCGCACACCACCGCGGTGACCCCCTCCGCGAACAGCCGGGGCATCGCCGTCGCCCCGCCCTCCATCGAGAACATCGCGTGCGCCACCAGGGGCCGCCAGTCCGCGGGCGACAGCCCCCGCTGCTCCCAGAAAGCCGCGTAACCTGCGAGTTTGCGGGCCGAGGGGACATGCCCCACCGGTCCGAGCACCAGGCCGATCCGCTCGTGGCCCAGCCCCGTCAGATGCGTCAGCGCCTGCTCGGAGGCCGCCGCGTCGTCCACCGAGACCTGGGATATCTGCCGGTTCTCGTCCGCCGCGTTGATCAGCACGATCGGCACCTGGCGCTCGCGCAGGTCCCGCCCGTGCTCCGGGCCTGCGTCCGCGTAGCTCGCGCCGACGAAGATGATCCCCTCGATGTTCTGCTCCAGCAGCATCTGGATGTAGTGCGCCTCCGAGACGCCGTCCGCGGTCCTGGTGCACAGCACCGGGATCAGGCCCCGCTTGTTCAGCGCCCCCGCCAGCGCCTCGGTGAACGCCGGGAAGATGGGATTTTGCAGGTCAGGGACGACAAGGCCGACCAGCGGCGCCCGCGCGCTGCGCATCCGCGCGGGCCGCTCGAACCCGAAGACGTCCAGTGCGGTGAGCACGGAGTCCCGCGTCGACTGCGCCACGTCAGGGCTGCCGTTCAGCACACGGCTGACCGTCGCCTCGCTGACACCCGCGAACCTGGCCACTTGGGAGAGTCGTTTCGTCACAGAGGCAATCTACAGGATGGTGCGCAAAAACAAAGATCAGTAACGCAAGAAAATGACGCGACTTGCGCAGAGGAAGATCATGCGGGGAGGGGAGTGAGGCCGTCCGGAGGCGCGCGGGGCCGTACGGAGGCGCGGGGCCGCGCGGGCTCGCGCGGGAGGCCGGGTCCGGGCGCGCCTTGCGGACGGACGGGCGGATCAGGGGTCTACCGGGGACGGGTTCGGGTCCCGGCGGCGGATCAGCCCGCCTTCCGCCGCGAGGCGGCCGTCTTCTTCGCGGCGGCGGTCTTCTTCGTGGCCGCGGTCTTCCGCGCGCCCGCCTTCGAGGTGCCGCCCTTCGCGGCGGCCGTCTTCGACGCCGTCGACTTCGTCCCCGCCGACTTGGCGCTCGCGGACTTCGCCCCGGCCGACCGCGTACCGCTCGACCCCGTGCCGCCCGACCCCGTGCCGCCCGATCGCGTACCGCTCGACTTCGAGGTGGTCGCCTTCTTCCCGGCCGCCGTCTTCTTCGCGCCGGACCTGCGGGACGACTTCAGCTCGGTGACGCTGGCGTGCCCGCTGCGGTCGTCGCCGTCCGCCGCCTCGTCCGTAGCGGAAGCGCCGGAAGCGCCGGACGCACCGGAGGCACCCGAGGTGCCCGACCCCGCGCCCTCGCCGCGCCCGCCCTTCGCCTGTTCCACCGACGCGCGCAGCGCGGCCATCAGGTCGACCACCTTGCCCGGTCCGGCCTGTTCGGCCGCCGGAAGCTCGGAACCCTCCAGCTTCGCGGTGACCAGCGCCTCCACGGCCTGCGCGTACTCGTCGTGATAGCTCGTCAGATCCGCCTCGCCGAGCGCCGAGATGAGGGTGTCGGCGAGCTTCAGCTCCGAATCGCTGATGCTGACACTGCCCTTGGGGGCGGCCTCCGCGGGCGAGTTCAACTCGTCGGGCCAGCGCAGGGTCTGGAGCAGCAGGACGTCGTCGTGGGCGCGGATCAGCGCCAGATGCTCGGAGTTGCGCATGGCGAATTTGCCGACCGCGGCCTTGCCCGCGCGCGCCAGCGCCTCCCGCATCAGCACATACGGCTTGTTCGCGGCGGGGGAGGCGGGGGCCAGGAAGTACGGGGTGTCGAGCTGCATCGCGTCGACGGAGGCCGCGTCGAGGAAACCGCTCACCTCGATGGTCTTCGCGGTCGGCAGCGGCAGCGCCCTGAGATCGGCGTCGGTGATCTCGACCAGCTCGTCCGGCGTCTCGTACGCGCGGCCGATGTCGGCGGCGGTCAGGACCTCCTCGTCCAGCTCACAGGTCTTCTGGTACCGCACCCGGCCCTGGTCGGTGAGGTGGACCTGCCGGAAGCTGATCTTGTGGCTGGACACGGCGGAACCGAGCTTCACGGGTATGGAAACCAGCCCGAAGGCCAGATTCCCTGACCAGACACTGCGCATAGCGAGTCCTTTTTGTCAGGCTATGGGACCTTTATGATATGCCGATCACGGAAGTCGAGGGTCGTCGGATCAAGGTCAGCCACCTCGAACGGGTGCTCTGGCCGGAGACCGGCACCACCAAGGGCGAGCTGCTGCACTACTACGCGAGCGTCGCCACCGGCCTGCTGCCGTACGTCAGCGGCCGTCCCGTCAGCTTCGTCCGCACCCCGGACGGTGTGGACGGCAAGCGTTTCTTCCAGAAACGACCGCCCGCCGGTACGCCCGACTGGGTGACCGTCTCGCAGTCCGTCAGGCGCAGCGGCGAATTCATGGAGCAGGTCCAGGTCAACGACCTGCCGACGCTGATGTGGGCGGCCAATCTGGCCTGCGTCGAACTGCACACCCCGCAGTGGCGCGCCGACGAACCCGGCGTCGCCGACCGGCTGGTCCTCGACCTCGACCCCGGCGACGGCTGCACGGTCGTGGACTGCTGCCGGGTGGCACTGCTGCTCAGGGAACGGCTGGCGGAGGACGGCATCGAGATCTGGGCCAAGACCAGCGGCTCCAAGGGCCTGCACCTGCTCGCCGCGCTGCGGGACGCGACCCCGGCGACGGCGACCGCCTACGCCAAACGGGTCGCGCAGGAACTGGAGGCCCGGCACCCGGACCGGGTGATCTCCCGGATGACGAAGGCCGCGCGCTCCGGCCGGGTCTTCATCGACTGGTCGCAGAATTCGGGGAACAAGACCACCGCGGCCCCGTACACCGTCCGCGCCCGCCCGACGCCGACCGTCTCCGCGCCGCTGTCCTGGCCGGAGATCGCCGCCGCGCACACCCCGGACGACCTCACCTTCACCCTGGCCGACCTGCCCGCGCGGCTCAGCGTCGAGGGCGACCTGCTCGCGCCGCTCCTCGACCCAGCCCGCGCGGCCCCGCTGCCGCCGCACTGAACGGAGGCGGGGCCGCGCGGGGCGGTGTCACTTCTGCTGGGCGCCCGCCAGGTGCTCCGACAGCTCCTCCTCGTCCTCGTCCGAGAGCGAGGTCTTGAGCAGCGTGCCGCCATAGGCCTGCATGGCGTCGGCGAACTTGTCCTCGGTGATCTTCGAGGCCATGATCACGACCGCGGTCGTGCCCGGCGTGAGCAGCGCCTGCACCTGGCCGCGGAACTGGTCGTCGATCCCGGACTTGCCCAGCTTGCCGAGCAGCCCGCCCATCGCGGCGCCCATGAGCAGGCCCAGGCCGGGGACGAGGAAGAGGATGCCGAAGACCATGCCCCACAGCGCGCCCGACGCGGCGGACACGCCGACGATCTTGCTCGGGGTGTCGACGTGCGTCTTGCCCTCCTCGTCCACCGAGACGATGGCCAGACCGGTCAGATTGACCACGTAGTCGTTCTGGAGATTCTGCACGGCGGTGTAGGCGTCTTTGGCGACGGTCGGGTCCTCGTAACCGATCACGATGAGTTCGGACATCACGGGCCTCCTAGTGGCGTGGGGCGACAGGATGCACGATATGTCCGTTTCGGGGTTCGGGCAGGGGGAGAGGCGCCGCCGGGTACGGGGCGGCGGGTTACGGCCGGGGCGCGCCGTACCAGCGCCAGGACGTGACGCGCGGGTGGTCGGGGAGGTCGATCCGGCCGGTGGCCCACAGCAGGGTGGACCAGGGGTCCGCGGTCAGCGGGACGTGCGGGAACAGCCGGGCCAGCGCCCTCGCGCACACATCGGCGGGCGGATTCCAGGCGAGGCCGAGCCCGGCCGCCAGGTCGTAGGTGTGGACCAGGGTCTCCACGATGCCCATCGCGGCGAAGCCCTCGGGGTCGGAGACGCCGTAGCTGTGGTGGGCGCGGACCTCGGGCGACGCCGTACGCGCCATGGCCACCAGCAGCGCGCCGGTCGCCTCCAGCACCTGCAACAGGCCCTCCGGGCCCGCCTTCCGGTCCGCGTGGATGGCGTTGGGCGGGCCGCCCGGCCGGCGCGGCGACCAGGAGAAGGGCACGTCCGTGCTCAACGGGGGCTGCCTCGGGCCCAGTTGGGCCGCGTACGCGAACAGGTCGTCGGCCAGGTGCTCCACCGTCTCCCAGCAGTCCCACTCCAGCGACCCGGCCTTGCGGTCCTCCCACGCCGACGCGGGCGCCTCGCGCAGCGCGGCGACGGCGAGCTGGACGGAGCGGTCGAGGTCGTCGGCCGTGACGGGCCCGGTCGTGTGGTCAGCGGTTTCCGGCATGCCAGGCACCGTACCGCGCGGACCCGGCCGCCCCGCGAGGCATTTTCCGCGCGCCGGATACGTGTCGTGGGCGGCTCACGAGGCGCGGTCGCACCCGGCGTCGAGGCGGTGGCGCGCTGAGCACCGAGGCGCTCACGCGCAGGCGGCGTCCTTGTCCTTGCCCGCCGCGCCCCGCGCGAGCTCCAGGGAGAGCGCGAGCCCCGTACCGTCGGTGCGCGCGCCGGTCAGCCGTACGCCGTCGGGCAGTTCGGGGAGCGCCACGGTGCGCGGGCCCAGGCGCCCGGCCAGATCGCCGCCGCCGGGCAGCGACGCCAGATCGGCGACGGCGACGTCCCGGCCGAGCACGCGGACGGTGGTCGGGGTGACCGTGAGACCGTCCTTCCCGGTCGTGACCCGGGTGTGCACGGTGATCGGCAGGCGCAGACCGCCGATGCTGCCGGTGAGTACGAGCCCGCCGCCGTCGCCGCCCACGGCCAGCCCCGCGACCTTGCCGTCCCGCGCGGCCAGCCGCTTCTGCAACTCGGCGTAGGCGATGGTCGCGGTCGCCGTGCCGCCGCTGGTCGTGCCGTCGGTCGACACGTCGTGCAGGTCGACCGCCACATTCACCTCGGTGTCGCCCCTGCGCACACCGTCGGCGGCGATGTGCGCGCTGCCGAGATTCCCCGTGAGCACCCGGAGCCCGGCGAAGGCGCTGGTCAGCTCGGCGGTCACCGGCCCCGTAGGCTTCAGGCGGCAGGCCACCGCCTCGGCGATACGGCCGCGCGCGGTGTGCTCGACGGCCAGGTCGACGGCGGTCGCGGCGCCGGCGAGCAGCGCGGCCACGACGGCCGTGACGACGAGCCGCCTGCGGCGCGGCGCCGACCGCCGGCCGGCGCCGGATTCCCCGCCGGGCTCCGCGCCGGACGCGCTGGCCGCCGCCGTACGGCCGGGCGGACGTGCCGACGCGCGGTCGGGCGTGGCGGTACGACGTGCCGGGCGGGGCTTCACGATGCGCGGTGTCCGATCCGATGGTGCGGGTGCGGGTGCGGGTGCGGGTGCGGGTGCGGGGCGGGCGGCGGCCGGGCCGGACCCGTGGCCGATCCACCGTGCCGCGCCTGCCGGTCGGCGGCTCCGCCGGACTCAGCCTACGGGCCCGCCCGAATCGTCGGCGCCGCCCGCCGGGCCGTCCCGAGCGCGCCCGCGGTCATGACCCGCCCGCCGTACCCGTCCCGCGCCCCGCCGTACCCGTCCCGCGCCTCGCCGCGCCCGGGACACGCCTCATGCCTCCTCCCGGCCCGCGCTCACCCGGCGCCGCACCTGCAACAGGTAGTCCTTGCGGTTCAGCGGGTCGAGGTCGGACCGGGGCCGCTCCGGCACCGCGCCGACCACCGGCTCGTAGTGGTCGAAGGCCGACTCCAGGACGCCCTCGCCGTGCGTGAGCGTCGGCAGCGACTGCTCCAGTTCATGCACCCGCGCGGCCGGCACCACGCCTTCCAGAACGTACGAGTCGCCGTGCGGCTCGGGTGCGCGCGGTACGGCGCGGAGCCGGGACAGGACGGGCAGCAGCGCGCCGAAGGTGTCGGCGGGGACGTCGAGCCGGAAGAGGTGCATCGGCTCGTGCACCCTGGTCCCGGCCCCGCGCAGTGCGTCCATCAGCACCAGCGGCGTCAGATTGCGGAAGTCGCCCGACGTACTGGACATGCTCTTGTCGAACACGGCGTGCGCGTGGCTCTGCCGGGGCGAGTAGCCGGAGTGCGTCATCGTCACGACGCAGTCGATCACCTCCCAGCCGTGGACGCCCTGGCGCAGCGTCTCGCGCACGGTCTCCTCGACGGCCTTGAAGAACGAATAGGGCATGGAGCCGAGTTCGACCCCGAGGCGGAACGCCACCCCTGACCCCGGCGGCGCGGGCTCGACGCGCAGCCCGACCGTCGCGAGGAACGGATTGGCGTCCTTCTTGTTGAACTCGACGGCCTCGCCGGAGCCCACCACGCGCTCGACGCAGATCGTCGTGGTCTCGCGGAAGGTGACATCGACCCCGAACTCGTCGGCCAGCGTGGCCTGGACGACCTCCTTCTGCACCTCGCCGTAGAGCGAGACCGAGATCTCCTGCCGCACTCCGTCCAGCCGCAGATTGATCAGCGGGTCCTGCTCGGCGAGTTGGGCGAGCGCCCCATGCAGCGTCCCCCTGTCGGCCGCGCGGGTGGGGACGACCACCGTCTCCAGCGTCGGCGGCGAGAAGTGCCGGCCGTCCGGGGGAGCGGCGCCCGGATCGCCGACCGTGTCACCGATCCTGATGTCGGCCAGGCCCTTGAGCAGCGCGATCCGCCCGGCCGAGACGGACGCGGCGGGCACGGCGGCGCCCCGCTCGAAGACGCTGATGCCGGTGACCTTGGCCTCGCCGGCCGACGCGGCCCCGTCGGGACCGTCGGCACCGTTGTCCCTGTGCCCCTTCTCGCTGCTCACCGCGGAGTCCGGGCCGAACGGCAGCCGGTCCCGTGTGCGTACCGTCCCGGAGAACAGCCGTACGTACGCGGTCCGTTCACCGGTCGGTCCGCGCTCGATCTTGAACACCCGCCCCGAGACCGGGCCGTGGACGTCACCGGCCGCCGCGGGCAGCAGTTCGGTGAGACCGGCCGTCAGCGCGGCGACGCCCGCGCCGGTGATCGCGGAACCGAAGAAGACCGGATGCACCTGTCCGCGCGCGGTCTGCGCCGCCAACTCGGCGCGCACCCGGCCGTACGAGACCGCGGACTCGTCGGCCACGTAGTCGGCGAGGAACGCGTCGTCGTGCTCGGCGAGCAGGCCGGCCAGACCGGCGACGAAGTCCGGGTCGGCGGCGGTGAACGGGACGCTGCGCGCGCCCCGCGTGCCGGATTCCTCAACCCGGCCCATCGGGAAGGCCGTTGGCGCGAGCTTGCCCCGGACGCTCCGCAGCACCTCGTCGCAGCGGGCGCCGCGGCGGTCGGTCTTGTTGACGAAGATCAGGACGGGGATGCGCAGTCGTCGCAGCGTCCGCATCAGGACGCGGGTCTGCGCCTGCACGCCCTCGACCGCGGAGATCACCAGCACCGCGCCGTCGAGCACGCTCAGCACGCGCTCCACCTCGGCGATGAAGTCCGGGTGGCCGGGGGTGTCGATGAGATTGACGGTGACGTCGTCGACCTCGAAGGAGACGACGGCCGATTTGATGGTGATGCCGCGTCGGCGCTCCAGCGCCAGGGTGTCGGTCCGCGTGCTGCCGTCGTCGACGCTGCCGACCTCGTCGATGACTCCGGCGGCGAACAGCAGCCGCTCGGTCAGGCTGGTCTTACCGGCGTCGACGTGCGCCAGGATGCCCAGGTTCAACGTACGCAAGAAGCTTCAAGTCCTCTAGATCGGTGGGAGTTGCCGTCTGGGTGGGGACTGAAGTTCCGCGCATGATCATCTCCTGGGTACGGTCGGCCGGTCCGGTCGTACGGGGGCCGTTGGACTGTCGTCGGGAGTACAGCAGAGCCGTACGCGACGGACAACCGGTTTTGTCCGCGTACGAGGGCGTCCGTGCCTCGTCCTCCGCCGTTTCTTCACGTACTGGTGGGGCTCAGGAGTCTCGATCACACCTCCGTTGTCAGTATCATCAGCGGGACGACTTTGGATGCAATTGCATCTGGAATTGCATCCGCAGTTGCGGTCGCGGGCATGCTTGTGACTGCGAGCGATCGAGTACAACTCACAGAGGAGTGGTGCCGGATGAAGCAGTTCGACAACGGAGTGCGGGCGGACGAGATCCCGGGTGTCGAGTGGGTCAAGAGCGGGCGGAGCAATCAGAGCGGCAACTGCGTCGAGGCGGCCAAACTGCCTGATGGCGGCGTTGCGTTCCGCAACTCCCGTGACCCGCACGGTCCCGCGCTCGTCTACACGCACGACGAGATGGTCGCCTTCATCGGTGGCGCCAAGGACGGGGACTTCGACTTCCTCACCGCGTGAGGCGGTTACGCTCAGGCGCGTCCGTCTGAGTGAATGACGACAAGAACAGTTGACGGCTGAGCGCGACGGCGTGAAGTCGGGAATTCGTGACTCCGGTAGGGGCGCGACAGCGCGCCTCGCAGTGCAATACTGGCGTGCGTCCAGTTTCTACCGGGAGCCCGCATGTCCGCTCAGCCGCAACTCGTATCACCGCTGCAACTGCTGGAGCGCCGCCCGGACATGGGCGCCAAGGCGTTGGCACGTGTGCTCGGCAACTATCTGCGTGCCCTGCGCGAGGCCGCCGGGGTCAGCCCGGCACAGGCCGGAGAGCGTATCCGTGGCCACGCCTCGAAGATCAGCCGCATGGAGACGGCGCACGTCTCCCTCAAGTTAAGGGACGTCGACGATCTCCTCGCGCTCTACGGCGTCGCGGAGCAGGAACGGGCGGAGATCGCCTTCCTGGTCCAGCGCTCGGCCAAGCCCGAATGGTGGCAGCCGTACGGCGAGGTCGTTCCCGACTGGCTCCAGGGCCTGATCGGTCTGGAGCGCGACGCCCACGTGATCCGTACCTACGAGACGCAGTTCGTGCCCGGCCTGCTCCAGACACCCTCGTACGCGCAGGCGGTCGTGCGCAGCGGCCACCGGCTCGCCTCGCCCGAAGAGGTCGAGCGGCGCGTGGAGTTGCGGCTGGAACGCCAGCGCAGGATGGCGGAGCCAGGCGCTCCCGTGCTGTGGGCCCTGATCGACGAGGGCGTGCTGCACCGCCCGGTCGGCGGTCCCGCGGTGATGCGCGAGCAGTTGGAGTATCTGCTGGTGGTGCTGCGCCAGCCCGGTGTGCGGCTCCAGAGCGCCTCCTGGTCGGCGAGCGCGGCGGCGACGCCCGGCTCCGCGGTCACGTATCTGCGGTTCGCCCAGGGCTTCCTGCCCGACGTGGTCTATCTGGAGCACATGACGAGCGCGATGTACCTGGACCGGCTGGAAGAGCTGGACAAGTACCGTGCCGCGCTCGATGAGTTGAGCGCGCTGGCGGCGACGCCGGTGGAGAGCCGCGTGCTGCTGGAAGAGGCGCTGAAGCGCTACAAGTAGAGCGGCCCCCGAGAACGACGCCGGCCCGCATCCCCCTCGCCGGGGGTGCGGGCCGAAGCTCTGCCGTGGGCGTTGCTACACGCGGGCCACGCCGCCGTACTCGATCCATTCCTTGCTGGGCTGCTTGAGGCCGAGGTCGCTGTCGGGGCGCCAGGTGGAGACCTCCACCAGGCCCGGCTCGATGATCTCGTAGCCTTCGAGGAAACCGGCGAGGTCGCTGGGCTTGCGCACCTCACCCCAGTGGCCGCCGGTGGACTGGTCCATGAACTCGGTGACGAAGCGGCGGGTCTCGGGGTCGTCGCTGACGAGCTGACAGACCACCAGGAAGCTTCCCTTGGGCAGCTTTTCGGCGACGCGCCGGACGACGCCCGCGGGGTCGTCGGTGTCGCGGATGCAGTGCAGCACCGACACGAAGAGCGCGGCGACCGGCTCGTTGAGGTCTATCAGCCGCGTCAGTTCTTCGTGCTGCCAGATGCTCTCGGTGTCGCGGAAGTCCGCCTGGATCACCGAGGTGTTCTCGTTCTGCTGGAGCAGCGCGCGGCCGTGGGCGAGCACGATCGGGTCGTTGTCGACGTACACCACGCGGGCGTCGGGGTTGATGCGCTGCACGATCTCGTGCACATTGTCCTGCGTCGGCAGACCGGAGCCGTGGTCCACGAACTGCTTGATGCCGTAGTCCTCCGCGAGCCTGCGCACCACCCGGCGCAGGAACTGACGGTTGTTCAGGGCCAGGATCTTCATGCTGGGGACCTGGAGGAGTAATTGCTCCGTGGCCTCGCGGTCGGCCGGGTAGTTGTCCTTCCCGTCCAGCAAGTAGTCGTACATGCGTGCCACAGCGGGCACCGTCACATCTATCTTGTCGGAAAGCGGTGCGTCCCGGTGCTCCATCGGGCCCCTCACGGTGGTTCGTTGATCGAAAGCTGCGGTGACGACTTCCATCCTAGGGAGACGTGATCGTCCGGTCGAGAGCGCAGACCAGGAGGTTGTGCCGGACGCGCGGCCCGGCTCCGGTCCGGCCGTCCTCGGGCCCGGCCCGGTTCCGGGGCCGGCCGGTCCTAGCCCGCGGTCTCGGTGCCCTCGGCGTCCACGGTGTTCCCGGTGGGCAGCGGCGGCTCGGCCTCCATCCGCTCGACCTCCTCGTCCGTCATCAGCCGGGAGCGCAGGAGGAAGCGGACGCCCTCGGGGGCCTCAAGCGAGAAGCCGCTGCCGCGGCCGGGCACGACGTCCACGGTGAGGTGGGTGTGGCTCCAGTACGCGTACTGGCTCGCGCTCATCCAGAACGGGGTGTCCCCGGCGACCCGGCCGAGCAGGACGTCCGCGCCGCCCACCCGGAACTCACCGCGCGGGTAGCACATCGGTGAGCTGCCGTCGCAGCAGCCGCCGGACTGATGGAACATCAGGGGGCCGTGCCGCCGGGCCAGTTGGTCGACCATCGCTTCGGCGGCCGGGGTCATTTCGACGCGCCCCACGGGACGTCCGGGCGAGGCGGGGCCGGGCAAGGCCGTGTCGGACCGTGCGGTATCGGACCTGGTGGCGTCCATCACGGGGGCTCCCATCCGCCGACCGCCGGATGCGTCGGCGTTCTCGTACCAGCCTCCCGCCCGCGACGGCTTTCGTCCAGGGACGGGACCGCGCCCGGCGCCGGGCGTCAGACGGGCTGGTGGTGGGCGAGGAGCGCGTGCGGGTCCCCGGCGCCGTGGACGTGGGCGTGGGCACCGGCCGGTGCGTGGTCGATGTGGACGGTCGCGGCCCGCAGTCGCGGCACGGCGTGCAGCAGCGCGTGCTCGGCCCGCACGGCGACGGCGTGCGCCGCGACGACGCTGATGCCGGGGTCGACCACGACCGCGGCCTCGGCCCGCAGCGCGTGGCCGACCCACCGCATCCTGACCGGCCCGACCCCCTCCACCCCCGGCACCGCGCCGAGCGCCCGCTCGGCCCGGTCGACCAGCTCGGGGTCGACGGCGTCCATCAGCCGCCGGAACACCCCGCGCGCCGCGTCCCGCAGCACCGCCAGGATCGCCACGGTGATCAGCAGCCCCACGACCGGGTCCGCGAGGCGCCACCCCAGGGCCGTACCGGCGGCGCCCAGCAGGACCGCGAGGGAGGCGAACCCGTCGGTACGGGCGTGCAGGCCGTCGGCGACCAGGGCCGCGGAGCCGATGTCGCGCCCGACGCGAATCCGGTATCCGGCCACCCACTCGTTGCCCACGCATCCGGCCAGCGCCGCACCGGACACCGCCCACAGGTGGGTGACCGTACGCGGATCGAGCAGCCGGTCCACCGCCGTCCAGGCCGCGAAGGCGCTCGACGCGGCGATGGCCAGCAGGACGGCGACCCCGGCCAGATCCTCGGCCCGCCCGTAGCCGTACGTATAGCGGCGGTTGGCGGCCCGGCGCCCGAGGACGAAGGCGATGCCCAGCGGCACCGCCGTCAGCGCGTCCGCCGCATTGTGCACGGTGTCGCCCAGCAGCGCCACCGACCCGGACACCGCGACGATCAGCGCCTGGACGAGCGCGGTCGCGCCCAGCACCGCGAGCGACACCCACAGCGCCCGCATCCCGCGCGCCGACGACTCCAGCGCCGCGTCCACGCTGCCCGCCGCCTCGTGCGAATGGGGCCGCAGGAGATGTCCGAGCCGGTGCCGCAGCCGCGATCCGGGGCGCGTACGACCGCCCGTCGCGTGTGCGTGGCCGTGCGCCCGGTCAGGGCCGTGGCCGTGGTCGTCGGCATGGTCGTGGTCGTGTGGGTGACCGGCGCCGTGCCCCTCGCCGTGGGTGTGCTCAGTCCCCGCCATGTCGGACACCGTGGCACACGGAACCCCTTGCGGCCACTCCCGAAATACCACCTGTGACCAGCTGCGATGCCCTCGCAACAGCCCCGGCTGGGCGACAGGGGCCGCTCACAGGCTCAGCCGGTACGGAATCGTGCACACCACGACGTCGGTACGGGCTCTGAGCGCGGAGGCCAGCAGCAGGCCCCGCTGATTCTGGAGGATCTGGTAGCGCCGGTGGCGCGGCACCACCTCGGGGATGAGGACGGAGACGTGCTGACCCTTGGCCACCTCGCGTTCGACGTAGGAGACGATCGGCTGCACCAGCGAACGGTGCGGGCTCTCCACGATGTCCAGCCGTACGCCCGGATTCCAGCGGTCCCAACTCTCCCGCAGGGCGCGGGCCTTGTCGGGGTCGCCCTGCACGGCGACGGCGACGACGGCGGTGCCGAGGTTGAGGGCCGCCGTCAGCGCCTGCTGGGTGAGCCTGCTGACCTCGCCGACCGGCACGATCACCAGGGACACGGTGCGCCGGACCGGCGGCGGGACCTCACCGAGCCCCAACTCCTTCCCGACCTCGGTGTAGTAGCGCTGGATACGGGCGAACAGCAGCATCAGCAGCGGCACGGTGACCACCACCACCCAGGCCCCGGCGAGGAATTTGTCGGCGAGCAGGACGACGGCGGCGATCGCCGTCAGCACCGCGCCGAAGCCGTTGAGCGTCGCGCGCTGGCGCCAGCCGCGGGGACGCTCCCCGCGCCAGTGCCGAACGAGGCCGATCTGGCTGATGGTGAAGCCGATGAACACGCCGATCGCGAACAGCGGCAGCATGCGGTGGGTGTCGGCGTCCACGGCGATCAGCAGCAGCGCGGCGAGCAGCGCGAGGGCGCCCACGCCCCAGCGGTACACCGGGCGCTCCGTGCGCAGACCGAACAGGTGGGGCAGCCGGTGGTCGCGGGCCAGCAGGCTCATCAGGACCGGCAGCCCGCCGAAGCTGGTGTTGGCGGCCAGCGCCAGTGCCAGGGTGACGACGAGATTCGTCGCGTCGTACGGCCAGCCGGTCCCGAACGAGCCCGCGGTGAGCTGCGCCAGGACGGTCACGTCGCCGCGCGGCGCCACATGGTCGCGGCGGATCAGCACCGCGAGCCCGACCAGCATCAGCGCGAGCAGGCCGCCCAGCATCAGCTCGGTGCGCTGCGCCCGCCTGACCCGCGGGTCGCGGAATGCGGGCACCCCGTTGGCGATGGCCTCCACGCCGGTCAGCGAGGAGCAGCCGGCCGAGAACGCCTTCAGGAGCAGCAGCAGCCCCAACGACTCGGTGATGTGCACGGGTTGGGGAGTGCCGACGACGGCCACGGGGTGCGAGCGCACCAGGCCGAAGACGATGATCCCGAGGACGCTCGCGATGAACAGCGCCGTCGGCAGCATCAGCACCCGGGCGCTCTCGGCCACACCCCGCAGATTCACGGCCGTGAGCACGGCGAGCCCGAGCAGACACACCGGCAGCAGATGCGGCGCGAGGGAGGGGTAGGAGGAGGCGAGGCTCGCGGCGCCCGCGGCGAGGCTGACGGCGACGGTGAGCACGTAGTCGACGACGAGGCTCGCGGCGGCGAGCAGACTGATGCCCTGTCCCAGGTCCTTCTTCGCCACCGCGTACGCGCCGCCGCCGTCCGGGTGCACGGCGATGACCTGCCCGTACGAGACCACCAGCACCGCGAGCAGCCCGGCGATCACCAGCGTCACCGGCAGTGTCGCGCTGAGCGCCCCGGAACCGGCGGCGATCAGGACCAGCACGATCGCCTCGGGGCCGTACGCGACCGAGCTGAGCGCGTCCAGCGACAGTGCCGCCAGCCCTTCGATGCTGGTCAAGTGCTGCTTGTCCCCCTCGCCCGGCCGCAGGGGGACTCTCGGCCGCAGTTCGCGGCGGGCCAGACCGAAGGTCATCGGTACCTCGGGGTGCAGGGGACGACACGCGGGGACGCGCCATGCCCAGTCTGACGGACCGTCACCGGAGGACGGCTGAGGCGCGGCCGTGGACCCCCGCCCGGCCGTGGACCCCCCGCGCGGCCGTTGCACCCCGGCCGGGCGTCGCCTCCCCGGCCGGGTGTCGCTCGCTCCCGTGCGGCCCGTCAGGCGTGCGGCGGCGGGGGTCAGCGCTCCATCATGCGCATCTGGGCCTCGTTGTGGGTGTCTCCCGCGGCCGGGGGGAGGCTGCTGAGCCTGTCGAGCTGTTCCGCGCTGAGCCGGACGGCGTCGGCGGCGGAATTCTCCTCGACGCGGGTGACGCGCCGGGTGCCGGGGATGGGAGCGATGTCGTCGCCCTGGGCCAGCAGCCAGGCCAGCGCGACCTGCGCCGGGGTGGCGTCGATCTCGGCGCCGACGGCGGCGACCTCGTCGGCCAGCCGCAGATTGTGCTGGAAGTTCTCCTTCGTGAACCGGGGGTTGTCAGCCCGGAAGTCGTCGGCGTCGAACTGGTCGGTGGAGCGGATCGCGCCGGTCAGGAAGCCGCGCCCGAGGGGTGAGAAGGGCACGAAGCCGATGTTCAGCTCGCGCAGCACCGGCAGCACGCGCGCCTCGGGGTCGCGGGTGAACAGGGAGTACTCCGACTGGACGGCCGTGACCGGGTGGACGGCGTGGGCGCGGCGGATGGTCTCCGGGCCGGCCTCGGACAGGCCGATGTGCCGGATCTTGCCCTCGGCGACCAGTTCGGCGAGCGCCCCGACGGTGTCCTCGATCGGGGTGCCGGGGTCGACCCGGTGCTGGTAGTACAGGTCGATGCGGTCGGTGCCCAGCCGGGTCAGCGAGCCCTCGACGGCGGCGCGGATGTTCGCGGGAGTGCTGTCCGCGCCCTGGCGGCCGGTGTGCGAGATCAGCCCGAACTTCGTGGCCAGCACGACCTCGTCGCGGCGGCCCCTCAGCGCGCGGCCGACGAGCGTTTCGTTGGTGTAGGGGCCGTAGACCTCGGCGGTGTCGATGAACGTGACGCCCAGTTCCAGGGCGCGGTGCAGTGTACGGATCGACTCCGTGTCGTCGGTTCCCGCGCCGGTGTAGGCGTGGGACATGCCCATCGCGCCCAGGCCGATCCGGGCAACGTCCAGGTCACGCAGGGTGATGTGCTTCATCGCTTCTTCTCTCCTGGCGGACGGCGGCGATCTTGTCCTGTCCGGCCAAGCCTGCCTCTTCCCGCCCGCCGACGACAGGCCGGGACAGGCGGAGGGCCGACAGCGGGGGTGTGACAGGGCCCCTGTCCGCCGTCCGGCCATCGCGGCGGCCGGGCGTCGGAGAGGGGCCGAGGTTCGGGTCAGGGCCGTTTGAAGGCTTCGGGGCCGCCCGCGCCGCAGGGGGCCAGACGGACGCCGGTGCCGTTGTCGACCTCGCTCAGGCACAGGGCCGCGTGAGCGGAGTAGACGGTGCTGCCGCGCAGCGAGAACTTCTGCGCGACGTTGCCGCTGCAATTCGCGACCTGGACGACCGTGCCGGGGGCGGTCCCGCCCCAGGCGGCGTCCATGCACAGGTCGTTGGCGCGGATGGTCCCGTCGGGGCTGATGTGCCACCGCTGGACGAGGCTGTCGTCGCACGCCGCGAGCGCCAGCGGGGTGCCGTCCGTACCCGCGCCCGCGGTGAGGCACTTGCCGGTCGCCGCGTTCTTCAGCGGAGCCCCCGGCGGCTTCGGCGCGTTGGCCGCCGACGCCGGTCCCGAGGCCGGCGCGGACGCGGGCGGTTCGGACGCGGGCGGCGCCGAGCCCGGCGCGGCACCGGACGGCGAGGCCGCCGACGGCGACGGACCGGCCGTGGTCGGCGCGGGCGCCGTCGTGGTGTCGGAGGCGTGCGCGACCGTGGTCGAGGGCGAGGAGGAGCCGTGCAGCGCGAGCCCGAGCCCGACCCCCGCGAGGCAGAGCACGGCGACCGACGCGACGACGACCCGGCCCCGGGTGACGACGGGTTTGGTCCGCGGGCCGGGCGCGGCGGGCCTCCCGGCCGTGCGGCCGACGGGAATGTCGTCGCCTTCCCGGGGCGGGGGCAACTCCGCGTCCGGGTCGAGCCGGTGCGCGACCCGCTCGTCCAGCAGCCCGGTGTCCACGACGCCGGCCGAGTCGATGGTGAAGCGCCAGCGGGGCTGATCGGTGCGGCCGACGACGACGACCGTCCACCGGCCGTCCGGGTCGTCGGCCAGCCGCTGGAAGCGTTCGCGGTCCCGGCCGCCGGGCGAGCCGCCCAGCAGCAGCACCCCGCCCGCCTCGTCCTCCAGCGCCGCGTCGGTGTCGGCCGGGTCCTGCGGCTCGGCCGGCGCCCCCGCGCCGGGGACCGGTTTGAAGCCGACGCGGACCACGCGCACCTCGCGGGACCAGGGGCTGGCGGCAAGTTCGCGGGCCCAGTCGTGGGCCAGGGCCCGCGCCTGCCGGGCGTCGCCCTCCAGACCGATGAGCCCGCCGACCTCGCCGAGGTTGAGCAGCACGAAGCCCTTGCCGGTGTTGCCGAGCGGGACCAGCCGCGGATACGGCTCCGGCAGCGACTCCGCCACGCTCGCGCTCTGGAGCCAGCGCAACTGGGCGTGCCAGGTCCGCCCATCCTGGTCCGCGGTCCACCCGGCCGGTGGCCGCTGATCGGGCGTCCTGAGGTGGAACCAGACGGTCTCGGGCCCGACGACCACCACATGGGCCACCGGAACGGCACGGTTCTCGCGGTCGCAGGCGGTGGCCAGGACGCGGATGACCCGGTCCACGGTCCACAGACCGTGATCGGCACGCGGCGCCGAACCCGGTCGCTGCCCGGACCTTCGCGACCGGCGCAGCCGGGCGCTCCAGTCGGTGCGGCGAGGAAGGCGATCGGCGGATCGGGACGGGGGTGTCACCTGTGTCTCCTTCACTCACGTCTTCACTCGCGTCCGCCCACGCCGTCAGCACGTTCACTCACGTCGTCACAGGGACGGTCGCGCCGCGCCCGCGGTGTGCCGCGCACGCTGTGTCCTGTGAACGGTGGTAGCCCGCCACGGGGGTGTCAACGCCGGGCGCGGGGCGGCGGCGCCCCCTTGGGCCCAGGGGCCCAAGGTCGCCCGCGAGCCCTGGACCAGGCATCGGAGCCGTTCCTAGCATCGACCGCGTCCGGGCCCGGCGTGCCGCCGCGTACCGGCAAGCCCGGCAACGTCAGAAGGGACGCACGATGACGAATCTGAACATCACGTATCAGGAGATGTCGGACAGCGCGAGCAAGATGCGCAACAACAAGGCCGACATCGACCAGAAGCTCACCGAGTGCAAGAACATCGTCGACAACCTCACCGGCTCGGGGTTCGTCACCGACCAGGCGTCCGGCAGGTTCGACGAGGTGCACACCGAATTCGTCACGTCGGCCAACCAGGCCATGGAGACGCTGGACCAGTTGTCGCAGTGGCTCGACAAGGCCGTGGACGCGATGCAGGACATGGACACCCAGCTCGCCAGCTCGCTCAACCAGAAGTAGCGGGCCGCGGCCGGTCCACCGGCGCCGCCCGCACCCCGCGCCGGGCGTGCGGGCGTCCGATCCACGAGGGGGGAACCATGCCCATGATGATCACCATCGCCCGATCCCCCGACTGGTCGGCCGACGTCGCGGTGGACGCCGATCCCACCACCCCGCTCCGCGATGTCGTCAAGAATCTGCTGGACAGTCTCGACGGGTCGCGGCCCCCGGCGCTCGGTGGCCCGGCGGAGGCGGCGGTCTACCTCGCCGACCAGCCGCTCGACCTCTCGCTGCCCCTGGCCGGCAGCGGCATCCACGACGGCACCGTGCTCTGGCTCGACCGGCCCGGACCCGCGGAGACCCCGCCCGTCGGCCTGGTGACCGTCCGGGCCGTCGCGGGCGCGGGCGCGGGACGGATCTGGTTCCTCGGCGCGGGCGAGTACCGCGTCGGATCGGGCGCCGACTGCCAGGTCGACGTGGGCGGCGGGCCGCCGGTGGCCGCCGTCGTCCGGATCTCCCTCGACGCCTCGGTACGGGTGCGCGCCGTCGGGCACTCCGCGCTGCTCGACCGCGTCGCCCTGCCCGACCACGACGTGGCCTGGCCGGAGACGGTCCAACTCCTGGTCGGGGAGACCTTCCTGGAGGCGCACCCCCTGCTGCGCCCCGACGCCGTCGTCGAGCCCTCGCCCGACGGCGAGTACCTCGATTACAACCGCCCTCCCCGGCTGCTTCCCCCCGTGCAGCACACCGTGTTCCGGCTGCCGTCCCAGCCCAGGCCGCCCTCCCTGAACGCGCTTCCGTGGCTGACCGCGGCCCTGCCCGCCGTCCTCGGCAGCCTCATCGCGGTGATGTTCCACAACCCGATGTTCCTGATGATGGCGGCGATGTCGCCGGTCATGATGCTCGGGAGCTGGTTCACCGGACGGCGGCAGGGCCGGATCAGCCACCGCCGCCAAGTGGCCGAGTACGGAGCCCAGTTGGAGGCGACCGAGGCCGAGATCGCGACGGCGCTCGAACAGGAGCGCCGCGACCGCCGCGCCGCGAGCCCCGACCCCGCCGAACTGCTCGTCATCGCCACCGGCCCGCGGTCGCGGCTCTGGGAACGCCGCCGCACCGACCCCGACCACCTGCTGGTCAGGGTCGGCATCGCCGACCTGCCCACGGCCATCGCCGTCGAGCAGGGCGACGGCACGCGGCGCGGCCGGGACCTGCGCGCGGCCCCCGACGTACCGGCCGCCTTCTCCATCGCGGAGGCCGGAGTCGTCGGCGTCGTGGGACCCGAGGGCTGGCCGCGGCACATGGCGCGCTGGCTGACCGGACAGCTCGCCGTCCTCCAGAGCCCCCGCGACGTGCAGTTGTACATCCTGACCGACCCGGCGGGCGAGTCCCTGTGGGAGTGGGCCGCCTGGCTGCCGCACTCCCGGCCGCTGCTGGGCCAGCAGGCCCTGTCCCTGATGGGCGCCGACGCCGAGACCCTCGGCCGCCGGGTCGCGGAACTGAGCGAACTCATCCACGTACGCCAGCAGGCCCGGCTCAACGCCGGGGTCGGCGCCGCGTTCGCGGACCCCGACGTCGTCGTGCTGATGGACGGCGCCCGGCGGCTGCGGGCGCTGCCCGGAGTGGTGGCGATCCTCCAGGAAGGCCCTGCGGTCGGCGTCTACAGCATCTGCGTGGACGCCGACGAGCGGACACTGCCCGAGGAGTGCGCGACCGTCGTCATCGGCGGCGGCTCGCGGCCGGCCACCCTGCGCAGACAGCGCGCCGCGCAGGTCGACGGCATCGTCTCCGACGAGGTCCCGGAGAGCTGGTACGCCTCGGCCGGACGCCGACTGGCGCCGCTGCGCGACGTCAGCGAGAACCAGGGCGACGCCGCCCTGCCCGCCTCCGCGCGGCTGCTGGAGATCCTGGGCCTCGAAGAGCCGACCCCCGCGGCGATCGCCGCCCGCTGGCGTTCCTCCGGCCGTGGCACCAAGGCCGTCGTCGGCTACTCGCTCAACGGGCCGTTCGCCCTGGACCTGGTCAACCACGGCCCGCACGGACTCGTCGCGGGCACCACGGGCTCGGGCAAGTCCGAGTTCCTGCAGAGCCTGGTGGCCTCGCTGGCCGTCGCCAACCGCCCGGACGCCATGACCTTCGTCCTGGTCGACTACAAGGGCGGCGCCGCGTTCAAGGACTGCGTCGACCTGCCCCACACCGTCGGCCTGGTGACCGACCTCGACCCGCACCTCGTCGAGCGGGCCCTGACCTCGCTGAGCGCCGAACTCACCCACCGCGAGCACCAGTTGGCGGCGGCGGGCGCCAAGGACCTGGAGGACTACCTCGATTACGCGGGCCGCAGGCCGGAACTGCCCCCCATTCCCCGACTGGTCATCGTCATCGACGAGTTCGCCTCGATGGCGCGGGAACTGCCCGACTTCGTCACCGGCCTGGTCAACATCGCCCAGCGCGGGCGCTCCCTCGGCATCCACCTGATCCTGGCGACGCAGCGCCCGTCCGGCGTGGTGTCGGCGGAGATCCGCGCCAACACCAACCTGCGGGTCGCCCTGCGGGTGACCGACGCGGGGGAGAGCACCGACGTCATCGACGCCCGGGAGGCCGCGGCCATCACGACGGCCACGCCCGGACGGGCGTACGCGCGGCTCGGGCACAGCTCGCTGATCCCGTTCCAGACCGGCCGGGTCGGCGGCCGCCGTCCCATGGCCGACAGGACCGCCGCGACGGCCGCGCCCTTCCTGCGCCCGGTCTCCTGGCTCGACCTCGGCCTGCCCGCGCCCCAGCGTCCGCGCACCGTCGCCGAGACCGACGAGGTGACCGACCTGTCGGTCCTGGTGTCGGCCATCGGCCAGGCCAACGCCATGCTGGGTATCGCCGCGCAGCGCCGCCCGTGGCTGCCGCCGCTGCCGCTGTCCGCGGTGGTCGACCTGACGGCCGACCCGGTCCGCGGCTCCCGGCAGGACCCGTCCTTCTCGTGGGCCATCCAGGACCTGCCGATGCGGCAGCGCCAGGAGACGGTGACGGTGGACCTGGCCACCTTCGGCCACCTGCACATCGTCGGCGCGCCCCGCTCGGGCCGCTCCATGGCGCTGCGCACCTTCGCCGCCGCGGCGGCCAGCCAGTCCACCGTCGCCGACCTGCACCTGTACGGGCTCGACTGCGGCAACGGCGCCCTGCTGCCGCTCACCCGGCTGCCGCACTGCGGCGCGGTGGTGCAGCGCTCGGAGACCGACCGCGCCGCCCGACTGCTCAGGCGGCTGCACGCCGAGGTGCAGAACCGTCAACGACTCCTCGGCGAGGGCGGGTTCGCCGATGTGACCGAGCAGCGCGCGGCCCGGCCCGAGGCCGAACGGCTGCCGCACATCGTGCTGCTGCTCGACCGCTGGGAGGGGTTCATGGGCACCCTCAGCGAGTACGACAGCGGGTCGCTGACCAATCTGATCCAGACCCTGCACCGGGAAGGCGCGAGCGCCGGGGTGCACCTGGTCATCGCGGGCGACCACATGCTGCTGAGCGGCCGGATGAGTTCGCTGTGCGACGACAAGCTGGTGCTGCGGCTCTCCGACCGCAGCGACATGGGCCTGGCGGGGCTGAACTCGCGGAAGATCCCGGAGAATCTGCCGCCGGGCCGCGGCTACCGCGCGCCCAGCGCGATCGAGACCCAGGTCGGGCTGGTGGCGGACGACCCGGCGGGCCCCGCGCAGGCCGCCGCCGTGCACGCGCTGGCGGCCCGGCTCACCGAGCGCGAGGCGGGAGTCCCCAAATCGGCCCGCCCCAACCGGATCGCGGTGCTGCCCACCCAGCTCTCCTTCGACCAGGCGTGGGAGATGGTGGAGGAGACGCCGAAGCCCATGTGGGCGCTGGTGGGCGTCGCGGGCGACGACCTCGAACCCGTCGGCGCCGACCTGATGGGCGATCAGCCGACCTTCCTGGTCGCGGGACCGTCCAGGTCGGGGCGGAGCACCGCGCTGACCGTCATGACCGAGTCGCTGCTGCGCGGCGGCGTCGAGATCGTCATCGGCGCACCCATGAACTCACCGCTGCGGGCCTTCGAGGGCAGGACCGGGGTGCGCGGTGTCATCACCGCGGACGCCCCCACCGAGCAGCAGTTCTCCGATCTGCTGAACCCCGGTGACGGGCCCGTCGTCCTCGTGGTCGACGACGCCGAGACCTGGCGCGACCTGCCGTGCCGCGACTGGCTGAAGGCGTTCGTGAAGAAGGCGTCGGGAAGCAGGCGGGGCGTGGTCCTCGGCGGGGACGTCGCCTCGGTGGCGATGGGCTTCTCCGGCTGGCAGTCCGAGGTCAAGCGCAACCGGCGCGGCGTCCTGCTGTCGCCGCCCACCTTGAACGACGGCGACCTGGTGGGGGTGCGGCTGTCCCGTTCCCAGCTCGCCGCCAGGGTCGTACCGGGCGCCGCCCTGGTGCACCTGGGCAGCGGCAGCCTGCTGCCCGCCCAGATCCCGCTGCCGCCGGCCGCCGGCGAGCCCGCACGCGACAACTCCGCACACGACAACAGGGAGCAGTGATGGCGGACCTCGTGGTGAAGGACCTCCAGAGCCTCGCGAGCGACCTCAGCGAGCTGATCGGTCAGTTCGAGGGAGCGCTGGACTTCCAGAACGACGACAAGGGCCTGTGGGGTCAGCTCAACGCCAACCTGTCGATGGGCGACTTCGCCGACAACTGGACCGTGCACCGTGACGCGATGGTCAAGTCCATGAAGAGCCTGCGCGACAAGGTCAACAAGGTCGACGAGGCGTGGGCGCAGGCGGACCAGCAGTTGCTGGACTCGTTCGAGGACGGCTGAGCCGATGACTGGGTCCATGGCCGGGCCCACGGCTGGGTTTACGGCTGAGCGCCAGGACGGCTGACGAGCGTCACAAGGAGAACCGCATGTCCATCAGAAACCTCGACTGGTCGCCACTGGACCGGCACTCGGACCCGATCCACACCGACCTCGACGTGGTGAGCGGCGCGCAGACGCGCTACCAGCACATCGCCGACACCATCGACGACGCGATCACCAAGCTCCAGCGGATCGTCGACACCGACAGCGACAGCCTGGCGGGCCAGTACGTGGAGGGCCTGAGGTCCGAGGCGACCAGCGTCAAGGACAGTCTCACCAAGGCCGCGGTGCGCTACCACGACGTCGCCGCGGAGATCAAGAAGTACGAGCCCGACCTCGAACAGGGGCTGAACGAGACGGCCGCCGCGCGCACCGACGCCGAAGAGGCCAAGAACGACCAGACCAAGGCGCACGCCATGCCCGACCCGCAGAAGCAGTCGGACGGCACCACCACCCCCGAGGAGCAGCAGAAGGGCTCCGACAAGGACAAGGCGAACGCCGACGCGGACGGGAAGCTGGCGGCGGCCAAGACGCGGCTGACCAACGCGATGGACGCGCTGAACGTCGCGGGCAAGCGCTTCGGCGACGCGGTCAACTGCAAGAAGTACGACGACGGCCTGACCGACTCCTGGAAGGACAAGCTCGACGCCGTCATGGCCAAGATCAGCCAGATCTTCGCCATCATCGGCATGATCCTCGGAGTCCTCGCGATCCTCATCCCCGGCGTGAACGCGCTGATCATCGCCGGAGTGGTGGCAGGCGCGATCACCCTGGTCGCCAACATCGTGCTGTACGCGCACGGCAAGGGCAGCCTGGTCGACGTGATCCTCGGGGCGGTCGGTCTCGGCCTCGCGGGCATCGGCGCCATCGCCTCGCTGGCCGCCAAGGGCCTGGCCAACGCGGCCAAGACGCTCGGCCAGCTGGCCGGCCGGCCCCGCCCGGTGACGACCAACCCCCCGCAACTGCACTGGGGCCCCGGTGCGCCGATCGAGCTGACCCCGATGGGGCCCGCGGCGGGCGCGGGCACCCGCACCGGGCCGAGCGTGATCGGCGGGGTGAACACCGTGCCCGGCGACTTCGTCATGCCGATCAACCCGGCCACCGGCTGGACGAACATGTCGGACTGGTTCAACAACCCCGCCACCAATTGGCTGTTGGGCAAATTCGGGGCCATCACCCCCGAACTGGGCTTCTGGGAGTCGGCGGGACTTCAGTTCAAGGGCGCCGGCGCGATGTGGGGAAAGCTGTTCACCGATCCGCTGAACTTCGCCAAGGACTGGGCGGGTGTCATCGGCGGTCTGAGCGGCTTCCGCGACCTGTCGGCCGTCATGGCGGCCATCGGCGGCAAGATCTCCCCGCTCTGGTACGTCTGGGGCGGCCTCAACGGCGCCTTCGGCATGGGCGGTCTGATCTACACCGGCGGACGCCTGGTCGGCTGGATTCCCGCGGTCAACCCGCCCGGTGTGGCCGCCTCATGACCAGGGGAGACGACATGAGCGACGATCTGGCCGCGCCGGACGGACTGCCCTGGCACTGGGAATGGGTGCCCGACATCCGGCCGGACGACGAGGAGTACGCGGCCTGGACCGCGCACATCGTGGCGCTGTTCGCCGACTGGACGTCCGAGGGCCTGGACTCGGCGCGGCTGGCCTGGCCCGCCGAGGCGGGCGTCGAATTCCCCTTCACGTCCGACATGGTGGGGCAGGGCGCCGCCGCATGGCTGCTGCACCGGGCGGGCCAACTGCCCGCGTGGTCCCGGCTCGCCTGGGGCGCGGCGTTCGTTCAGGGCAGCGCGCGCTGGGCGCCGGTCCCGGTGGTGGTGGAATTCCGCCGCCCCCGGGAGGAGGACCCCAACTACCTGATGGAGGTCGTCGGCGCCTCCGGCCGCGACGGCGACGCCCGGCAGCCGACGATCGACTACGTGACGACCCCGATCGGCGACGGAGTGCAGGTCTTCGCCCTCGGACGGACCCCGGAGGGCGCGGCGTTCGGACGCGCCGAAGCCGCGATGCGCCTGGACGTGCCGCCGGTCGGCGGCGCCGCGAGCGTCAGCTCCGACGTCGTACTGACCACGGTCGTCTTCGAGATGGGGCTGATGGCGCTGATCAGCGCGGGCGTGGAGCAGTTGATGCAGCAGATCGCCCACGACTGCGCGCCTCCGGCCGACGGGGGCCCGGCCAGGCTCGGGTTCGCCACCACCACCGAGGGGAGCCAGCGGTGATCGACTTCGAACTCGTCCTGCCCGACGGCTGGGTGCAGATTCCCACCACGCCCGACACGACCGCGCTGCGCCGCAGGACCGTCGACGCGGTGATCCGCCACCATGTGCCGGACTCGCTGCCGCGCGACTCGGCGGGCCCGTGGCGGCGGATGCTGCGCAAGGAGCTGACGGAGGCGACGGAGGAGGCCGCGCGGCAGAACGCCCGCTCGGTGCTGCTCCCGCTCCAGGAGTTCAGTGGCGTCCGGCTGCCCGGATCGATGCTGGTGACGGTCCTGGAGAGCCAGGACGAGACCGAGGACCCGGAGAAGCTGCTGGCCTCCCTCCTCGCCGACGCCGGGGCCGACGGCACCTATCTGGAGATCGGCGGAGCCCCGGCGGTACGGGTCGCCTCGGTGGTGGACAGCAGCCGGGTCGGCCGCAAGGCGCCGTCCTGGCGGGTCTCGTACTACGTCTCGAACCCCGACGCGCCCGGCACCTGGGGGCTGCTGACCTTCACCGTGCTGACCGACGGCGACATCGACGCGGAACCCGTGCAGGCCGTCGTGCTGCTCTTCGACATGATCGTCACGACTCTGCGCTGGGCGAACCGCGTCGACGTCCCCACCCAGGACGAGGTGCTGGCCCAACTGGCCGAGATGGACCGGCCCGCGCCGGATCAGCAGCCGACCGGCTCGTCGGCCTCCGCGCGGAGCGAGCCGTCGGCCGACGCCTCCGGCGCGTGAACCGAACGCGAAGAAAGTATGAAGCGGCCCCGGCCACGCTGGTCGTATGACAGTCGTCGCCACTTCCGCGCCGATCAGCCCGACCCGGGTGCGGATCGCCATCGTGAGCCCGGACATCCTCGCCCAGATCCGCCAGGTCTTCGCCCGTAAGAATCTCGACGTGGAATTCCTGCGGATGCCCTACGTCGAGGTCGCCGTCGCCCCCGCCGCCGCGCCCGCGGTCCCTCAGGTTGGGCAGGACCCGCGCCGGCTGTGCGCGGAGTACCGGCTGAGCGCGGTCGCGGTGGAGAGCCTGCCGCCTGCGGGGCAACCGGCCCTGGAGGTACGGCCGCACGCGCCCGCGGCCCCCGAGGACACCGCCCCCGAGGACCCGGCCCCGGCCCTGTCCCGCCGTCAGCACGAAGTGATGGCCCTGGTCTCCCGAGGCGCGCGCAACGCCGAGATCGCCGCGCGCCTGCACGTGAGCGAGAAGACTGTGAAGAACCACATCAACCGGATCTTCAGGTCGCTGGGTGCCGAGAGCCGGGTCGAGGCGGTGCTGATCTGGCAGCGGGGACAGCGCGGACCGTGGGACGGTACCGACCGGCGCGCGGTCCTGGCTGCTCGGCCGGAGCTTCCTGCGGTCCCGCGTCCAGAGCGCGCAGGAACTCCGTGACGTCGCCGACCTCCTCCGCGCCCAGCTCCCTCAGGCGCGACAGCGCCCGGTCCGCGAGGGCGCGGGCGGAGTCCGGTTCCGCCCTGGCCCGCTTCACCTTGGCGAGACCGAACAGCGTCAGCGCCTCGTGGTAGTGGTCGCCGCTCGACTCGCACAGCGTCAACGCCTCCTGGAAGTACCGCAGCGCCTTCTCGTCGTGGGCGAGCCCGTACTCGGCGCCGCCCAGATTGATCAGGATGTTGGCCTCCAGCAGGACGTTCCCGCAGCGCCGTGACACCGCGAGGCCGAAGGTGCCGTACCAGAGCGAGTCCTCGAACTCGCCCAGCTCGGCGTGGAGTTCGCACAGCACGTCCAGGCAGCCCGCCTCGTAGTACTCGTGGCCGCTGTGGCGCGCCAGGTCCAGGGCCTGACTGGCGTAGGACAGCGCGGCCCGGTACTCCTTGGCCTCACGGAGCGTGGACGCCAGATTCCCCAGCAGGCTGGTGCGCAGGACGTCGTCGCCCAGGTCCTCCAACAGCCGCAGACCGCGCCGCTGTTCGTGCACCGCGGCCTCGTTGTCCCCCAACCGGGAGTAGGCCACGCCCAGATGGTTGAGCAGCACCGCCTGGGCCCGCCGGTCCTCGACCATCTCGGTGCTGCGCACCCCGAGCCGCAGCACCTCGACCCAGTCCTTGGTCTGCCCGGCCGCGTAGAAGTAGTCGAAGAGCAGATAGGCCAACTGCCACGCCTCGTCGTGGCAGCCGATGCGCTGCGCCATGCGCAGGAGCGGGGAGATGTTGTCCCACTCCTGCACGCACCAGGTCACCAACTCCTTCTGGTCCGCGAAGCGCAGCGGCGCGTGCGGGGCCACCGGGTCGAGGGTGAAGGGGAGTTTGACCGCGTTGGACTTGTAGTCCTGCGTGAGGGTCCGCACATACCAGTGCAGCACCCTGCGCAGCGCCCCCTTGCGGGCCTCGGCGCTCTCGCCGTCGCCGGAGACCTCCTCGGCGTAGATACGGGTCAGGTCGTGCATCCAGTAGCCGTTGCCGGTGGTCTCCATCAGGTGCTGCGCGGCGAGATTGCGCAGCGCGGCGGCGGCCACCGGCGCCGGGACGTCCAGCAGCGCGGTGGCCGCCTCCGCGCGGATGCTCACCCCGGGGAACAGCCCCAGTGTGCGGAAGGCGTGCGCCGCCCGCGCGTCCAGCCGGGCGTAGGACCAGGAGAGCACGCCGCGCACCGAGTACAGCTCGTCGTCCGGGATCTGGAGCGCGTCGAGCCGGTACCGCACGTCCTCCAACTCGGCCGCCAGGTCGGCGATCCGCACCTGGGACGAACCGGAGGTCACCTGCTCCGAGGCGATCCGCAGGGCCAGCGGCAGGCGGTCGCACAGCTCGGCCAGCCGCCGGGCCGCGGGCAGTTCGGCGCCGACCCGCGCGTCCCCGATCGAGGTGCGCAGCATGCTCAGCGACTCGTCGGCGGTGAGCGGGGAGAGCGTCTCGCGGTGCGCCGAGTACCGCACCGCGAGGCCGCTGAGCCGGTTGCGGCTGGTCACGACGACGAAGGAGGGGCCGTCGCCCGGCAGCAGGTCCTCGACCTGGTCGGCCGACTCGGCGTTGTCCAGCACGATGAGCATGCGCTTGTCCCGGACGATGCTGCGCCACAGCGCGACCCGCTCCTCCTGGTCGGTCGGGACCGTCCCCGCGTGCGAGGAGGCGAGTAGGTGGTGCAGGGCGTCGGCGGGGGAGCGGGCCGGGCGCTTGGGGTCGAAGCCGCGCAGGTTCACATACAACTGGCCGTCCGGGTACGCGTCGGCCAGCAGGTGGGCGCACCGCACCGCCAGCGCGGTCTTGCCCACGCCCCCGACCCCGACGACCATCACGATCCGCGGCGGCGCGGCCTCGCCCCCGCCGTCGGGCGCGGCGTCCCGCGCCGCGTCCAGCACCCGGCGCACCGCGTCCTCCCGGCCGATGAAGTCGGCGACCTCGCGCGGCAGTTGCGCGGGGCGCACCGGGGCCGCGGCGGCAGCGGGGGCGGCGGGCGCGGTGTCCGCACCGGCGCTGTCGGCCAGCAACGACGCGTACAGCGCCCGCAGTTCGGCCGACGGGTCGATGCCCAGATCCTCGGCGAGGAGCTTGCGCAGATCGTGATAGCGGGCGAGCGCGTCGGCGGTCCTGCCGCTGCGGCTCAGGGCCGTGATCAGCAGGGCGCGCAGGCGCTCGTCGTAGGGATGGTCGGCCACGTGGAGCGCCAACCGGTCGGCCGCGGCGGCGGGTTGGGCCAGTTCCAGGAGCAGTTCGGCGTGCTCCACCACCAGCCGTAACCGAAGGTCGGCCGCCCAGGCGCGGTGCTCCGCGCCGAACGGTCCCGGCAGACCGCCGAGCGCCGTGCCCGAGCGCCACAGGGCCAGCGCCTCCTCGAAGACGGTGACCGCGGCGGCCGGTTCCCGCCCGGCGGCCAGGGACCTGGCCCGCGCCGCCAGCCGCTCGGCCACCGTGACGTCGAGGCCGTCGGGGTCGAGCAGCAGCGAGTAGCCCGCCGCCGAACTGGTCAGCGGCTCACCGAGACCGTCCAGCGCCCGGCGCAGACCGGACACGTAGGTGTGCAGGCTGCCGACGGCCGTGGTCGGGGGCGACTCGCCCCACACCCCGTCGATCAGACGGTCGCGCGAGACGACCGCGTTGCCGCTCAGCGCGAGGACGGCGAAGACCGCGCGCTGCTTCGGCGGGCCGAGAGCGAGTTCCCGTCCCGCCGCGTACGCGCGCAGCGGCCCGAGCGTCTCAACCCTCAGACGACCGTTGTCCATCACGGAACTCCCAGGAGGCGGTGCCCCGGCCCCGCACGGCACGCGCGCGGTTCCACGACTGCGATTCACGTCGTGGTTTCCTCCGCGTCGCATTGTCGCAACCGCACTATAGGCCGCGCCAACACCGTCCGACAGCCCGCACTCCGGCAGCACTGACGCCCCAGGCGTCCCACCGGGCGCGCCGGTGCGCGGGCCGCGGCGGACGTGCGCCCGGCGGTGGCCGAAACGTCATGGAAACCGGGGGTTGACGTGGTCGTGAGCCCGCTCTAACGTTCAGGCAGTTTATTTATCCAGTAAAGAAAGAGTGCGAATGAACGGGTCGTCGGGCGAGGATCTCACCAGCACCGCCGTGCTGGCACTGCTGGGCAGGGCAGGGCCGATGTCGCGGGCCGCGCTCGCGCGGGACCTCGGGATGAGTCCGGCGACGTTGACCCAGGTGACGCGGCGGCTGCTGACGCAAGGAGTGATCGAAGAGCTCGACCGGCAGGAGCCCTCCCGGGGCGGCCGTCGCGGTCGGCTGATCGGTCTGGTCGGCAGCGCCGGCCGGGCGCTGGGCGTCAAGGTGGCCGTCGACCACGTCGCGCTGGTCGACATGCGGCTGGACGGACGGGTCACCGAGACCATGACGGTCCCCTTCGACGCCACGGCGCTGGAGGCGGTGCCCGCGATCGCCGAACTCCTGCGGCCGTTCACCGAGTCCGCGCAGGGGGTGCCCCCGCTGCTGGGGATAGGAGTGGGCGTGCCCGGCACCGTCGACCGCCCGGACAGCGGGGTCGTGGACGCGGCGATGCTGAACTGGGAGAACGTGCCGCTCGGCACCATGCTCGGCGCCTCCTTGGGGCTCGCCGTCCTGGTGGAGAACGACGTCAACGCCCTGGGCAGCGGTGAGCGCCTGTACGGGCGGGGACGCAGCCTCAACGACTTCCTGGTGGTCACCATCGGCCGCGGCATCGGCCTGGCCGTCGTCGCGGGCGGCCATGTCTACCGGGGCGCCCACGGGGGCGCCGGAGACTTCGGCCACGTCCCGGTCGATCCGGACGGGCCGCCGTGCACCTGCGGGAATCGCGGCTGCCTGGAAGCCCTGATCAGCGACGACGCCCTGCTCCGTACGGCGCGCTCGGCCGGCATCCTCGGCGAGGGCGCCACGCCCGCCGACCTCGCGGACCTCGCGAACGGCTCGGACGGCGCCAACGGTGCGGACGGCTCGGACGGTGCGGACGGCGCCAACGACTCGGGCGGCGCCGATGACCGTACGGCGACGGCACGTCGCATCCTGCGCGAGGCCGGACAGCTCCTGGGCCGCCAACTGGCGGGACTCGCCACGCTCCTGGACCCGCAGGAGATCGTGGTCATGGGGGAGGGGACCCGCTCTTGGCCCTGGTGGGAACCGGGTGTCCGGGAGGCGTTCGAACGCCACGCCCCCCGCCGCGCCCGGGAACTGGCGATCACCGTCGAGCCGTACACGGACACCATCTGGGCGCAGGGCGCCGCCGCCCTGGTGCTCGCCGCGTCCCTGGACGGCGGCGTCGGCAGCGTCGATCCGCGCCGACGGATCCACGGGCTCGGCGGCGCGGCGGTCGAACGGAGCGCCAGATGACCATCGGCCCCCTTTCCGTACGCCCTGGCCGGGGACCGGTGTCCGCCCCGGCGTCCGTCCCGGCAGCCGCCGCCGCCCGACGGCGGAAGTGGCGCAACCGCGGCGCGGTGCTGTTCTTCCTGGCACCGAGCGCCGTCCCGCTGCTGCTGTTCACCTTCGCGCCGATGGTCTCCTCGCTGTGGATCAGCCTCCACTCCTGGGACCTGATCTCCCCGATGCGCTGGGTCGGATTCGCCAACTACCGCCACCTGCTGGGCGACGGCGACACCCGGGTCGCGTTCCTGCACACCGTGTACTTCATCGCCGGCTACCTCCCGCTGGTGTACGTGGGCGGCCTGGTCCTGGCGCTCGCCCTCAACCGCCGCATGCGGGGCCGCGGCGTCCTGCGGTCGGTCTACTTCCTGCCGGTCATCACCAGTTGGGTGATGGTCTCGCTGACCTGGAAGTGGATCCTCAGCCCCGACGGGGGACTGCTCAACCGGGTCCTGGGCGGCGTGGGCCTGCCCACCCCCGACTGGTGGGCCTCACCGACCTGGGCGCTGCCTTCGGTGATCCTCGCCTCGGCGTGGAAGGACCTCGGCTTCGTCATGGTCATCCTGCTGGCAGGGCTCCAGGCGATCCCGCGGGAGCTGTACGAAGCGGCCACCATCGACGGAGCGAACGCCTGGCAGCGGTTCCGGCGCATCACGCTTCCGCTGCTCTCGCCCTCCACCTACTTCGTCGTCCTCATCTCCCTGATCAACGGCTTCCAGGTGTTCGACCAGGTCTTCGTGATGACCGGCGGCGGCCCCGCCGGGTCCTCGCGCACCGTCGTCGAGGAGGTCTACGACCTGTCCTTCCGGTACGGGCAGGTCGGCGGCGGCTCGGCCCTGTCCTGGCTGCTCTTCGCCGTGATGATGGCCGTCACCGCGGTCATGACCCGAGTCCAGCGGCGGTGGGTGACCCATGCCTGAACTGACCACGACCCCCGCCCGACAGCCCGTGCCCGCAGCGGACCTCCCTCGCGTCCCGCCGTCCCGTACCGCGGACCGGGGCCCGCGCACGAGCACCCGCCGACGGCTGCGGGCCGCCGGCGTCACCGCCCTGGTCGTCCTCGGGGCGGCCGGAATGCTCTTCCCGTTCCTGTGGGTGCTGATCACCTCGCTGCAACCGCACGGCAGCGGGATCTCCGCCCCTTCCCTGATACCCGACACCGTCAGCGCGGACGGCTACCGCAGCCTCTTCCGCGCGATGCCCTTCACCCGGGTCGCCGTCAACAGCCTCTGCCTGGCCCTGGTCTCGACGGTCGTGCAGCTGATCACCAGCTCCATGGCCGCGTACGCCTTCTCCCGGCTGCGCTTCCGCGGCAGGGGCCTGGTCTTCGCCCTCTACCTCGCCACCATGATGATCCCGCTCCAGGTCCTGATCGTCCCGCTCTTCGCGGAGATGAAGGCCCTGAATCTGGTCGACACCTACTTCGCCCTGCTCGCCCCGACCCTCGCCTCGGGCTTCGGAGTCTTCCTGCTGCGCCAGGCCATGGACGCCGTACCCCGGGAACTGGACGAGGCGGCCCGGCTGGACGGCGCGGGCCACCTGCGGATCTTCGGCTCTGTGGTGCTGCCGCTGGTACGCCCGTCGCTCGCGACCTTCTCCGTCTTCGCCTTCATGGCCAGCTGGAACAGCCTCCTGTGGCCGCTGGTCATCATCCGCTCGCCGGAGTTCAAGACCCTCCCGCTGGCACTGGCCGACCTCCTGGGCCAGTTCGGCACCCAGTGGAACGTGGTGATGGCCGGATCGGTCCTCAGCACCCTCCCGATCATGGCCATCTACCTCTTCGCCCAGAAGCACGTGGTCCAGAGCGTCGCCCAGTCGGGCCTGAAGTAGCCGGCCGCCCGAGCGGCCCCGCCCCCCGGCGCACCTCCCGAACACCCTCCCACTCGCCACCACCCCGAGGAATCCGCCATGCGCACCCGCCACATCACCCTCGCCACCGGTCTCGCGGCACTGGCCTTGACCAGCGCCTGCTCCCAGGGCTCCGCCACCAGAACGACCTCGGACAACGGCGTGACCACCGTCCGCTACATGACGTTCTCCTCCGCCCCCGACCACACCAAGGACCTCGACACGATCGTCGCCGCGTTCGAGAAGCAGAACCCCACCGTCAAGATCCAGGTCCAGGCCGTCCCCTACGCCAACTACGCCACGACGCTCCAGACCTCGATCGCCGGCGGCACCGCGCCCGACACCTTCGAACTCGACCAGCAGAGCCTGGTCACCTACGCCTCCTCCGGCGCCCTGCTCGACCTGACGGACCCCGCCGCCGAGGAACCGGCCTACAAGGCGTCGGCGTACGCCCCGGCCAACCTCGAAGCGGCACAGTACAAGGGCAAGCAGTACGCGCTGCCGGAGTCCTTCTCCACCGTGGTCCTCATCTACAACAAGGACCTCTTCGCCAAGGCCGGCGTCCCCGTCCCCACCGCGGACTGGACCTGGAAGGACGAGCAGGCCGCCGCGCTCAAGCTCACCGACCGCGCCAAGGGCGTATGGGGCGACTACCAGCCCATCAGCTTCAACGAGTTCACCAAGGCCCTCGACCAGGCGGGCGGCTCCTTCTTCTCCGCCGACGGCGCGAGAGCGACCTTCGACAGCCCACAGGGCGTCACCGCCGCGAGATGGCTGATCGGCAAGAACAACCGGACGATGCCCGACGCCGCGAAGAGCGCGAGCACCCCCGACTTCGACACCAACCTCTTCAAGGCCGGCAAGCTCGCCATGTGGCACAACGGCAACTGGCAGTTCAGCGCCCTGAAGGACGTCCCCTTCGACTGGGACGTGGCCGTCGAACCCGGTGACACCCACAAGGCCAGCGCGGTCTTCCAGAACTCCGTCGCCGTCTCCAAGGCCACCGCGCACTCCGGCGCGGCCTTCAAGTGGCTGAACTACCTGACCACATCCGACATCACCGCGAAGACCCGCGTCGACTCCTCCTGGGAGCTCCCGCCGCTGTCCGACACCGGCAAGGTCGCCGGATACCTCACCGCGGGCAAGCCGGCCAACCGCCAGGCCGTCTTCGACTCCCTGAAGAACCAGGCCGCCTCGCCCGTCATCGCCAAGCAGCAGCAGATGCAGGACATCATCAACAACGCCCTCACCAACGCCGCCGCCGGCCGGACGGACGTCGCCAAGGCGCTGTCGCAGGCGGCCGCGCAGGTCACCGCCCTGCTGAAGTGAGACTTCGGGCGCCCGCGGGAGACCTGACACTCACGCGGGCGCCCGAACCCCCCGCTCCCCTCCGCCACACCCGGCGACACCCGTATCGCCCGCTTAGGAGACACCAGCCTTGTCCACCTCCACGACGCAGTCACCCGGCCACGCGCGCCTCGCCCGCCGCAGCCTGGAGGTGATCACCGCCCACCAGGCCGCCTCCGGGGCGTACCCGGCCTGCCCCGGCTACGAGGTCTACCGCTACTCGTGGTTCCGCGACGGCTCGTTCGTCGCGGAGGCCGCATCGCGGTACGGCGCGACCGGTTCCGCCGACGCCTTCCACCGGTGGTGCGCCAAGGTCATCACGGACCGCGCCTCCCGTATCGAGCGGATCATCGCCGTACGGGCGGCGGGAGGACAGCCCGCCGAGGCCGATCTGCTGCCCACCCGGTACACCCTGGACGGCGCGGACACCGGGGACGTCGGCTGGTGGGACTTCCAGACCGACGGCTACGGCACCTGGCTGTGGGCGCTCACCGAGCACCTGCGCCGGCACGGCGGCGACCCCGCCCCCTACCGCGAGGCGATCCGCCTCATCGTCGGCTACCTCGCCGCGACCTGGGACCTGCCCTGCTACGACTGGTGGGAGGAGTCCAAGGAGCACCGGCACGGGGCCACGCTCGGCGCCATCCGCGGCGGCCTCGCGGCAGTCGGCGCGGCAGGACTCGACACGGCGGGGCGCTGCGGACCCACGGTCACCCGGATCGACACCCTCGTCCGCGAACAGGGCCTGTACGGCGGCGGCCTGGCGAAGTGGCTGGGCGGCGCGGCGGTGGACGCGAGCCTGCTGGCCTGCCTGACCCCGTTCGGCTCTGTGGACCCGGCGGGACCGGTCGCGCGCGCGACGCTCGCCGCGATCGAGCGCGACCTGGTGGAGCCCGAAGGCGGCGTGCACCGCTACCTCCAGGACGTCTTCTACGGCGGCGGCCAGTGGCCCGTGCTCGCCGGGCTGCTCGGGTGGCACTACGCACGCGTCGGCCGTACCGGCGACGCCCTGCGCGAGCTGGAGTGGATCGCCTCGCGGTCCACCGCCGACGGACTGCTGCCGGAACAGGCCCCGGGCGTACGCCTGCTGGCGCCGGAACACCTCGCGGAGTGGGAGGAGCGGTGGGGGCCGAACGCCACCCCGCTGCTCTGGTCCCACGCCATGTACCTCATCCTCGCCCATGAACTCGGAGTCTCCGTATGATCCGCCACCGTCCGCACGGCTCGGGCCACCCCTACGAGCCGACCGACGACCAGCGCGTGCCCGTGATCCCGTCGGCGGGTGAGCCGTTCGAGGTACGCGCCTCCACCGGAGCCGATGTCGAGGCCGTGGTGTGCGAGTGGGACGCCGGTGACGGCGTCACCGCGCTGACCGCCGCCGTCGAAGGCGGCACCGACCCGGCCGGTGACAACGGCGGAGACTCGGACAGTCACCTCGCGGCGGCCGCGAGCGGGCGCGGCGACCGTACCCGCTGGGTCGTCCGCCCCGCCCCGCTCGCCGAGGGCACGGCCGCCCGCTACCGTTTCGTGGCCAGGCACCGCGACGGCCGCACCCGTGCCACGTCCTGGCACACCGTCGCCCCCGCGGTGTGGCGCGAGGGGGCCGCGCTGCTGCGGGTCACCGCGGACACCGGCCGACTGGTCGAGGGGTCCGCCTCCCGCCTGGTGGCCGCCGACGGTGCGGTGCTACGGGTCCGCTTCGCGCTGCGGCTGGCGCCCGACGCGCATGTGGTCGGCTTCGGCGAGCGCTACAACGCCGTCGACCAACGCGGACACATCCTGGACGCCCAGGTCTTCGAGCAGTACAAGGGGCAGGGCTTCACCACCCGTACGTACCTGCCCATGCCGTTCGCGATGGTGCTCGGCGGGGACGGCGCGGACAACTGGGCCTTCCACGTCCGCACTTCGCGGCGCACCTGGTACGACATCGCGGCGAGCGACCCGGACCTGCTGTGGATCGAGGCGCAGACCCCGCCGGACGGCGCGGTCGAGACGGTCTGCTTCGGCGGCGCGCCCCACGAGTTGCTGTCCGCCTTCCTCGACGAGGCCGGACGCCCCGAGGAACTGCCCGACTGGGTCTTCCGCCTGTGGGCCAGCGGCAACGAATGGAACACCCAGCAAAGGGTGATGGCCGAGATGGACCGCCACCGCGACGAGGACATCCCGGTCGGAGCGCTGGTCATCGAGGCGTGGAGCGACGAGGCGACCTTCACCGCCTTCCGGGACGCGCGGTACCCGGTCACGGAGGACGGCGCTCCGCACCGCCTGGCCGACTTCACCTTCCCGCCGGACGGCGCCTGGCCCGACCCCAAGGGCATGGTCGACGAGCTGCACAGCCGCGACATCAAGGTGCTGCTCTGGCAGATCCCGCTGATGAAGACGCGCCCGGCGCCGCGCGGCCAGGCCGCCGCCGACGCCCGCGCGATGATCGAGCACGGGTACACCGTCATGGAGGAGGGCGGCACGCGACCCTACCGCAACAGGGGCTGGTGGTTCCCCCAGGCGCTGATGCCGGACCTGACCCACCCCAAGGCACGCCAGTGGTGGCTCGCCAAGCGCCGCTATCTGGTGGAGGAGGTCGGCGTCGACGGCTTCAAGACCGACGGCGGCGAACACGCCTGGGGCGACGACCTGCGGTACGACGACGGCACGACGGGCGCGCTGACCAACAATCTGTTCACCGTCGAATACCCGCGCGCGTACGGCGAGTTGCTGCGGGAGTGCGGCAAGGCGCCGGTCACCTTCAGCCGTGCCGGGTTCACCGGCTCGCAGAACGCGGGCGTCTTCTGGGCGGGCGACGAGGACTCCACCTGGGACGCCTACCGGCACTCCCTCACCGCCGGCATCACCGCCTCGGCCTGCGGCATCGTCTACTGGGGCTGGGACATCGCCGGGTTCTCCGGGGACGTCCCGGACGCCGAGCTGTACGTCAGGGCCCTCGCGGCGTCCTGCTTCATGCCGATCATGCAGTACCACTCGGAGTACAACCACCATCGGCTGCCGCTGCGCGACCGTACGCCGTGGAACATCGCGGACCGCTCCGGCGACCCGCGCGTGCTGGAGATCTCCCGGACGTACACCCACCTGCGCGAGCGGCTGGTGCCGTACCTGGCGCAGGAGACCCGCACCGGTCTGGTACAGGGGAAGCCGCTGATGCGCGGGCTGTTCTTCGACGATCCCCGGGACCGGCGCATCTGGGACTTCCCCGACCAGTTCCGGCTCGGCTCCGCGCTCCTGGTCGCCCCGGTCACCGAGCCGGGCGCCACCGGCCGTGAGGTCTATCTGCCGCACGGCGACTGGGTCGACGTCTGGACCGGGCGGACCCACACCGGCGGCCGGGTCGTCGAACGGGCCGCGCCGCTGGACCTCATCCCCGTGTACGCGACCGCCGACCGGTGGGCCGATCTGGAACCGGTCTTCACGACCGGCGGCTGACCGACGCCGCAGAACGGTGGCGCACCCGACGCCTGACCCGGCTCCGGCCGAGCGGCGTCCGGGCAGGCGTCAGGGCGGCGCCCTCCGTCTCATCCGAGCGTCCGCGGCCGTCCCACGATCGCGCGCACCGTCTCCGTCGGCACCTTCGGCTCGCGGTCCGCCGTGAGCAGGCCGTTGGTCTCCTGGAGGGTGTCGGTCAACTGGGTGTAGCAGAAGCCGGCCAGGCCGGAGTCGACGGCGGCGGTCACCAGGGCGTCGAGGCGCGCGGTGAAGTCCTCCTCGGTGGCCACCGTGTCGTACCCGAACCAGTTCTCGCCGTCGGCCGGTTCGAAGGTGGCGCCGCCGAATTCGCTCAGCACCACCGGCTGGCCCTGGTGGCGTACGCCCTCCAGGGTGAGCCGTTTGCCCGCGGGCCACCGCTCGGTGAACGCGCCCTGGCGCAGGGCCGCGTGGCCGTAGCGGTCGGCCAGGACCGAGGCGTGCTGGGTGTAGTCGTGGACGCCCCAGATGTCGGCCGCCGACAGCTCCCAGCCGTCGTTGGAGACGGCGGGCCGGGTCGGGTCGAGCGCCTTCGTCAGGTGGTACAGCGCGTCCATGAAGTGCCGCTGCTCCGGCACCAGCGCCGGATTCGGCACCGACCAGGACTCGTTGACCGGAACCCAGGCGACGATCGCGGGATGGCTGAGGTCCCGGCGGATCGCCTCGGTCCACTCGTGCGCCACCCGCTCCACGGTCGGCGCGCCGAACACGTAGGCCGACGGCATCTCCTCCCAGAGCAGCAGGCCGAGCCGGTCGGCCCAGTACAGGAACCGCGGATCCTCGATCTTCTGGTGGATCCGCAGCCCGTTGAGCCCCAGTTCCTTGGCGAGTTCCACGTCCCGGCGCAGCGCCTCCCCGGGCGCGGCGAGGTGGGACTCGGGCCAGTAGCCCTGCTGGAGCGCCATGCGCAGGAAGTACGGCCGGTGGTTGAGCAAAAAGACGCCGTCGTCCCAGCCGAGGTCGCGCAGGCCCAGGTAGGAGGAGACCTGGTCGAGGCGGGTCCCGTCGGCGGGGTCGGTGACCGTCACGGCGGCGTCCACCAGGTGCGGCTTCTCCGGGCGCCACAGCAGGTCGTCGAGGTCCTGGCCGTGCCGCAGCGCGGGGACGGAGATGTCGAAGGCGGTCTCCTGGCCCTCGGTACGGATCCGCTGCTCGGCCAGCACCCGCTCGCCGACGGTGAGGCGGACCGTGAGGTCGCGCGGGCCGCGCGGCCAGCGGCTGAGGCGGACCCGGCAGCCGACCCGGGCGTGGGCGACGTCGGGCAGCCAGTGCAGGACGGTGACGTGCTCCTCGGGGACCTCTTCGAGCCACACCGGCTGCCAGATCCCGGTGGTGCGCTCGTACCAGATGACGTGCGGGTCGCGCCGCCAGTCCTGCTTGCCCCGTGGCTGCGCCGCGTCCAGCGGCTGGTCCTCCGCGCGGACCACGAGCACATGCTCGCCGTCGCCGTCGAGAACGTCCGTCAGGTCGCAGGTGAACCCGGTGTGCCCGCCCTCGTGCCGCCCTGCCGGCCGCCCGTCCAGCCACACCTCGGCGCGGTAGTCCACCGCGCCGAAGTGCAGCAGCAGGCGGCCGGAGGCGGGCCGGCGCAGATCGAGGGAGCGGCGGTACCAGACCACCGGGTGGTGGCCGGTGTCGTGGACGCCGGACGCCTTGGACTCGGGCGGGTACGGGACGGTGATCGTCGTGGTGAAGGGCTCGGTGACCGCCGGGTCCATCCAGCGCTCGGCGCGCCCGGTGTCGGCGTCGTCGTGGGCGAAGAGCCAGGGGCCGCACAGGTCGTGCCAGTCGGGGTCGCGGACCAGTTGCGGCCGGGGGTGACCGGCCGCGTCGAGGTGTGTGTGGGGCATGGGGGAGTGCTCCGGAGGTGAGTCTTGACGGATGGCGGGACGCGGGCGGCGGCCGGGTGCGCCGGTCAGCGGTCGTACGGGTCGGCGGGGCGCCGCAGGTCCACGGCGGTCGCGGCGAACGCCAACGGGCCGGGCAGCAGCGGCAGGAGGACGGGCATGGCCCACAGCAGCAGCGCCGCCAGGACGACGGCTCCGGCCAGCAGGGCGGTGCCGCGCGGGTCGGCCAGGGAACGCGCCAGGGCCTCGCGGCCCGAGAGCCGGTGCGGTCCGTCCAGGGCGACCGCGCGCAGGCCGACGGCCGCCGCGCCGAGGGCGAGCAGCATCAGGACCGGCGCCATGAGGGCCGCGCCGGGCAGCCCGGAGCGCAGCAGTTCCTCGTCGAGCAGGAACAGCACGGCGAACGCGGGCGGCACCAGGCCCTTGAGCAGCGCGGGCAGGGTCAGCCGGGCTCGTACCTCGGCCAGCAGGTCGCCGAGCCGGACCTGCACGCCGTTCGCCGCGGTCCGGCGGAACACGGCGCAGGCGGCGGAGAGCGCCGCCGGGGCGGTGACCACCGGCAGGCAGGCCACGGCGGTGACCACGCCCACCAGCAGCATGTCGGCGAAGAGGGTGAAGCCGGAGCCGAACACCTCGCCCGGCTCGCGGTGGGCCCGGCGGGAAACGACGGGTGGGTGACTCATCGGTCCTCCTCAGCTCTTCAGTCCTGAAGTGGCCATGCCCTGCACCAAATAGCGCTGGAACACGAGGAAGAACAGCACGATGGGCAGCACGGAGATCACCGACATGGCGAACATGGGCCCGTAGGCGGAGGTGCTCGACTGGTCGACGAAGCTCCGCAGCGCCAGCGTGATGGTGGCCTTCTCCGGCGAGAGCAGGTAGATCATCTGGGCGAAGAAGTCGTTCCAGGACCAGATGAACGAGAAGATCGCGGTGGTGATCAGCGCGGGCCGGCTCAGCGGCAGGACGATGTGGAAGAACGAGCGGAACGGGCCGCAGCCGTCGATCCTGGCCGCTTCCTCCAGGTCCCTGGGCAGATTGCGCATGAACTGCACGATGAGGAAGACGAAGAACGCGTCCACCGCGAGGAATTTGGGCAGGATGAGCGGCCAGTAGGTGTTCATCATGCCGAGCTTGTTGAAGATGATGTACTGCGGGATCAGCACCACGTGCTGCGGCAGCATCAGCGTGGCCACGGTGAAGGCGAACATCGGGCCGCGCATCCGGAACCGCAGCCGCGCGAAGGCGTACGCGGCCAGCGAGCAGGACGTCACCGTGCCGATCACCGAACCGAGGCCGATCAGCATGCTGTTGCCGAGCAACCGGGTCACCGAGACGCCCGAGACGCCGTCGAGCGCGGTGGTGTAGTTGCTCCACTCGAAGTGCCGGGGCCACAGATCGACGCTGGTCACCACCTCGTCGGCGGGCTTGACGGACGTCACCAGCAGCCAGAGCAGCGGGTAGAGCAGGGCGAGCAGCGCGATCAGGGCGACCGTGTGGGGCAGCCGGCGGCGCAGGGTCAGATTCATCGTTCCGCCTCGTCCGCGTAGAACACCCAGGACCGGGAGGTCTTGAACAGCACCGCGGTGACGGCCGCGATGGCGAGCAGCATCAGCCAGGCCATGGCCGAGGCGTAGCCCATGTGCGAGGCGGTGAAGCCGCGCTCGTACAGATAGAGCGTGTAGAAGAGCGTCGAGTCGGCCGGTCCGCCGTTGCCGCCGCTGACGACGAAGGCGGGCGTGAAGACCTGGAAGGACTGGATCACTTCGAGCACCAGGTTGAAGAAGACCACCGGCGAGAGCATCGGCACCGTGACGGACACGAACTGCCGCCAGGCGCCCGCCCCGTCGAGCGCCGCCGCCTCGTACAGCTCCGGCGAGATCTGCTGGAGACCGGCCAGGAAGATGACCATGGGGGCGCCGAACTGCCAGACCGTCAGCAGCACCACGACGTAGGTCGCCAGATGCGGATTGCCGACCCAGCCGCCGATGTGGATGCCGAAGGTGCCGAGGACGTTGTCGATCGTGCCGCCGTCGTTGAACAGCGCCCGGAACACCAGCGCGATCGACATGCTCGCGCCGAGCAGGGACGGGGCGTAGAACGCCGACCGGTAGAAACCCCGGCCCCGGCTGCTGAGCCGCTTGAGCAGCATCGCGGCGCCCAGCGCGAGGGCCAGCTTGAGCGGGACGGCGATCACCACGTACTTCAGGGTGGTCAGGACCGACCGCCAGAACCGCGGGTCGGCGGTCAGCATCTCCGAGTAGTTGCGCAGGCCCACCCAGTGCGGGGTGGATAGCATGTCGTAACTGGTGAAGGAGAGATAGAGGGAGACCGCCATCGGCACCAGGGTCACCGCGACCGCGCCGATCATCCACGGGGTGAGGAACACATACGCGGGCCAGCGCGCCTCCCGGCCGCGGCGGGTGCGCCGGTCCGGTCCCGGCGTGTCCTCGGGCCGCCCGGCGGCCTCGGCCGTCTCGATCCGCGCGACGCTCATGACTCCAACTCCTGCTTCGCCTGGACGACCAGCTCATGGGCCGCCTTCGCGGGCGACGCCAGGCCGAACTCCACCCGCTGGTACTCGCGGACGAAGGCGCTCTGGATCGCGACGTCACCTTTGGGAGGTGCGGACGGCGGCGGCCGCACGCCGTACTTCTGCATCACCTCGTCGAACTGCCAGACCTTCAACTCCGGTCCTGTCAGCTTGCTGTTCACCTCGGCGGCGATCTTCCGATTGGGCGGCTGGGAGCGGGTGACGCCCAGAATGTTCCCCGCCTGCGGGTCGTTGAGGAGGAAGTTCATCAACTGGGCCGCTTCCTGCGGGTGTTTCGAGTGGGCGCCGATGCCGATCAGCATCGTCGGCTTGAAGTACGACCCCGCCTTGCCGTCGATGGTGGGCACCGGCGCGAAGCGCATCGCGTGCCCGGTCGGGCTGGTGAAGCCGGTGAAGGTCGCGTCCCAGGAGTAGTCCATGGCGTCCAGACCGCGGCTGAAGGCGCTGATGCCCGTCGCGTCGGCCTGCGCGCTGTCCTTGGCCGAGACCACCGCCCCCGCCTTCTGGAGTTCGTGGAAGAAGGTCCAGAAGTCGGCGAGGTCCTTCTCGGTGTAGCCGAGCTCGGTGGGGCTCGCGTAGAGCTGCTTGCCGTGGCTGCGCAACCAGTCCTCGAAGACGTCCTCGTTGCTCCCGCCGTCGTTGCCGCCCGCCACGGTCCGCCCGTCGGGGGACTTCAGCTTCAGCCCGGCGATCCTCGCACTGGCGTCGGCCCAGTCCTGCCAGGTCCACGAGGGCTGCGGCGCCGGGACACCGGCGGTGTCGAAGACGTCGGCGTCGTAGACGTAACCGGTGATCCCGCGGCCCATCGGCAGCGCGTACTGCTTTCCCGCCAGGTAGCCGGTGCGCACCAAGGACGTGTCCATCTCGGCGGTGTCGAGGGTGCCGTCCTTGACGTACCGGTCCAGGGGAAGCAGCGCGCCGCCGGTGGAGAACTGGGAGATCTGGCGGTAGTCGAGCTGCGCCAGGTCCGGTATCCCGCCGCCCGCGGCCTGGGTGGACAGCCGCTGCTTGTAGGAGCCGAAGTCGGCGTTGGACATCTGGACGCTGATGTCCGGGTGCGCCTTCTCGAACAGGCGCACCGCCTTCTCGGTACGGGCCTGGCGTTCGTCGTTGCCCCACCAGGAGAAGGTGAGGGTGAGGTGACCGCCCGAGGCGCCGGAGGCGCCGCAGGAGGTGAGCGCGGCCAGCAGAACGGTGCTGCAACCGGCGGCGACCGCCGTGGCGACCGCTCGGCGGCGGAGGAACCGACGCCGGCCGCTTCGGGGCTCGGGCATGGTGGCCTTTCCGGGGTGGGTGGGTGGGCGGGTGGGTGGGTGGAGCGGTGGCACGAGGCGCCCGCCGCCGCACGGGGGCTGGGAACGGCGACGGGCCGTACGGCTCACCCGTCGTGGGCGGACGCCGAGGGGCGGGGACGGGCCGTTCGGCTCACCCGTCGTGGTAGACGTCGAGACGGCCGCACATCCCGAACCGTCCGGTCGCGGCGGGTCCGCTCGCGTGGGTACGGGCGTCGGCCAGATGGCGCGCGTCGCCGTCACCGAGAGCGGCCAACTGGTCGTGCGTGGCGGTCACCGCCGCGTGGGCGCCCTCGCGCCAGCGCCGCTCCCAGTCGGCCAGGCGTGGCCGCACCAGCTCGGCCGCCGCGCGGTGAAAGGCAGCCAGCGGCTCCGGATCATCCGCGGCGAGCGCGTCGCGCAGATCGAGGAAACGGCGGGTGGCGAGGTCACGGCGGGCCCGCGCCGCGCCGACCAGCTCCCGCTCGCTCCCGCTCGTCGGCAGCCGGACCGCCGCCGCGTACACCTCGGGGTCGGTCAGCCGGTCGGGGGGCAGGGTGAGGACGGCGTCGCCCGCCTCGGGGAGTCCGCCGTTCTGCATCACGACGGTGATCCGCAGCCCGCCGTCGTTGACCAGCCGGTGGATGGTGCCGGGGGTGAACCAGGCCACGGTGCCCGCGCGCAGCGGGGTCTCCTCGAAACCGGAGGCGGTCAGGGTCTGCACGGCGCCCTCGCCGTCGGTCACCACGTACCCCTCGCTGCACGTCAGATGGAGGTGCGGGGTGCCGCCGCCCGGCCTGCCGTCCACGGTCGGCCAGTCGTAGACGCTCAGCCGGGAGACCGCGACCGCCCCGGGGAACCCGTCGTAGCCCGCCGTCACCACGGGTGCCGCTCCAGATGGGCGGTGACCGCCGCACGGTCCCAGGCGCCGTCGGCGACATGGACGCGGTACGTACGGTCCAGGACCTCGCCGGGGGCCAGGACCAGCTCCTCGTGGAAGGCGAAGGACGGGGCGACCGCGGCGAACGGGTCGGTGCGCACGAACCAGTGCGCGGGGTGGGTGCCCTTCTCGCCCGCGTGGTCGTTGCCCGGCGCGTGCTCGAAGACGACGGTGGCGTGTCCGTCGCGTCCGTCGTGCTCGCCGCTGTAGGCGAGCCAGGGCGCCTGCTCACCCATGAGGTCGCGCTCGGCGCTGTCGCCGTCCGCGGTGAAGGCGTGCCCGTCGCGGAAGGCGCGCGGCCCGCGCCAGAACAGCCCGGTGTAACCGGCGTCGGGCCGCCCGGCGGTGGTGGGGCTGCCGAACCGCAACGGCTCGGCGCGCCGGTTGGTGACGGCCGAGGACCAGGTCAGGGTCCAACTGCCCTCCTCGGCGGTGACCTCGATCCTGCGGTCCTCCTCGGCCCAGAGAGAGCCGTCGTACGGGTGCCAGGTCAGGCGCTCGGCGATCACCACGCCGTCGGGACCCGCCGACACCTCGTCGAAGCCGACGTGCGCCATCGAGCCGATCCGCTCGGGCAGCGCCACGTACCCCTCGCCGTGCACATACGTGTTGCCGCCCCACAGATTCTGACCCGACAGGTGCGAGGCGGTGAGCTGGAGGCCCTTGTGCCAACGGTGGTCGTTCGGGCGGTAGTCGGTGACCAGACCACCGCCGAGGGTGCGGATCGGGTGGAGGTACGGCTTCGGCGCCTCCCAGGCGGCCTCCGGGCGGTACACGTAGGCGAACAGCTCGGTACCGGTGGCCCGGTGGGTCACGGTGATCCGGTCGTCGTGGACGTGGGTCAGCGACAGCGTCATGCGGCCTGCTCCTCCTCGCGGGCGCCGACCGGCAGCCGGTCGGGTTCACCGCCGTGCATGGCGGCGTAGAACGGGTCGTCGGGGCCGATCTCGCCCGCCCGGACGGTGGCGTCGGTGAAGGCGGACTTGTAGAGCGCGGCGGTGAACTCCACGATCCCGCGGCCGCCTTCGCCGCCGGTCGGGTGCGGGGTTCCGGCCCGGATGTCGGCGACGAGGGCGCATAGTTGGGCCAGGTGGGAGCTGGGTTCGTCGGGGCCGAAGTCGTTCCAGGCCCGTGCCGTCCGCGCCGGGACGCCGGGGGCCGGGGTGATCCGCCAGTCGGCGTTGCGGTAGCCGTAGAGATGGGTGAGCTCGACGGTCGCCAGCTCGCAGTCGATCCGTATCCGGCTGACCTCGTCGGGGCTGAGCACGCTGTTGACGACGGTGGCGACCGCGCCGCTCGCGAACCGGACCTGGGCGGTGGAGACGTCCTCGGTCTGCACGTCGTGCACCAGCCGGGCGGCCATCGCGCGGATCTCCCGCCACGGGCCCAGCAGGTCGAGCAGCAGGTCGTTCTGGTGGATGCCGTGCCCCATGGCGGGACCGCCGCCCTCGGTGTCCCAACGGCCGCGCCACGGCACGGCGTAGTAGTCCGCGCCCCGGTACCAGGTGGTCTGGCAGTGCGCGACCAGCGGCCGTCCGAAGGCCCCCTCGCGCAGCAGTTCGCGGACGTGGCGGGCGCCGGAGCCGAACCGGTGCTGGAAGACGAAGGCCGCGGTCGGGGCGCCGGGGCCCCGCTCGGCGGCGGCCGTCACCGCGTCGTAGTCGGCGAGCGAGGGGCACGGCGGCTTCTCGCACCACACATGGGCGCCGGTCCGCAGCGCGGCGACGGCCTGCTCCCGGTGGAGCGAGGGCGGCGTGCAGAGGACGACCAGGTCGGGGCGTACCTCGCCGAGCATGGTGTCGAGGTCGGTGAAGGCGCCCGGCACGGAGAACTCCTCGGCGGCGGCGCGGGCCGCCTCCTCGGCGACGTCGACCACGGCGACGATCTCCACCGAGCCCTCCGCCGCCACAGCGGCGAGCGCGGGCAGGTGACTTCCTCGGGCGATGGATCCGGTGCCCACCACGGCGGTGCGCAGCGGGAGATTCGGGCGGTGCGGGGACATGCGGGCCCTCTCGTGAGGCTGGCGGTACGTCACGGGCGGTGGCGCGGAAACGAGCTGTCCGGCCGCCGCTCGACCGCCGGGGGCGCGACGGCGGTCCGCCACGCGCCCACGGCGTCCGGGCGCACGGAGACCCCGGCAGGGTCGGCCAGTGGTTCCTTCGCCCGGCTGTTCCAACGTTGTAACCAGTGTGTGTCCTGGCGGTCAACCCTTTGGGCGCGGACGACTGCCGCCTGCACGCGTCTGCGGGACGCTCTGCGTTGAACTGCCCTACAATGAGGCGTCTCCGAGAAGGGCGGGTACGTGACAGCAGTGCGGCTCAAGGACGTCGCCGATCGTGCGGGCGTCTCAGTCAAGACTGTTTCCAACGTTGTACGCGGAATGTCGAGAGTGGCCCCCGCCACCCGAGAGCGCGTCATGGTCGCGGTGAGCGAACTGGGGTACCGTCCGAACCCGTCGGCGGTACGGCTGCGCACCGGCCGCAGCGGGCTGATCGCCTTGGCGGTGCCGTTCCTGGCCACGCCCTACTTCGCCGAACTCGCCCACCACATCAGGACCGAGGCGTCCCGGATCGGTCTCACCGTCCTGATCGAGGAGACGCTGGGCGACCCCCGCGAGGAGCTGCGGCTGGCCACCGGGCTCGGCGCGGCCCTGCTCGACGGCGTGATCCTCTCCCCGCTCCGGGTGCCCTTCGACCAACTCGCCGCCACCACGGCCGGTTTCCCGCTGGTGCTGCTGGGCGAGCGCGAGGACGGCCGGGAGCAACTCCACGCCGACCACGTCCTGATCGACAATGTGGCCGCCGCCCGTGAGGCCGCCGCCCACCTGGTCTCGCTCGGCCGGACCCGGCTCGCCGTCGTCGGCGTGGACCGGCAGGGCTCGGCGACCAGCAGGCAGCGCCTGGAGGGCTTCCAACTCGCCCTGCACGCGGCGGGTCTGTCCTTCGACCCCCGACTCGCGCCGCGGGTCGAGGAGTTCGACCGGCGCAGCGGGCTGCGGGCGGGCCGCGCGCTGGCCGCCCTGCCCGCCGGGAGCCGCCCGGACGCGGTGTTCTGCTTCAACGACATGCTGGCCGTCGGCGCGATCCGGGCCTTCCACGAGGCCGGTCTCGCCGTGCCCGGGGACATCGCCGTCGCCGGCGTCGACGGCAGCGAGGAGGGCCGTTACGCCACTCCCTCGCTGACGACGGTGGTGCCCGACAAAGCGGCCATCGCCTCGCTGGCCGTCACGTCGCTGGCCGGCCGGATCGGCGCGGCGACCCCGCCGGGGCACGCGGTGCACGTGGCCCCGTACCGGCTGGAGGTGGGGGAGTCCACGACGGGGGTGCGGCGTCCGGTGGCCGACTGACCGGCGGTGGCGCGGGCCGGTCGTGTCCGGGGGCGCCGTGCGGTTTTCTCCGGGGCGCGGGTCGGCGTGCTCCGGGGCGCGGGCCGGTCTGCTCCGGGGCGCGGGCCGGTTTTCTCCGGGGCGCGGCTCCTCAGACCGCGGACGCGAGCGCGACGACGGTGCCGGTCGTCCTGGCCTCCTCCGCGGCCCACACCACGCGGTGGCTGGCCAGACTCGCCGCCGCGTCGGACTTCAGGACGCCGCCGTCTCCGGTGGCGACCGCCTCCAGGAAGGCGTCCATCAGCGCCTCGTCACCCCCGCCGTGACCGTCCGCGGCCGAGGCGCCCGCGGTGGTGCTGGTGTCCACGACGCCCTCCTCGCCGGTACGGAAGTCGACCGTCCTGATGGTGACGCCGTCGCCGTCGAGATAGCCGTGGGTGCCCAGCAGCCGGGTCCTGCGGTGCTCCTGCGGGGTGAAGGCGCTCATCGTGAACGAGCAGGTGGCGCCGTCGTCGAACTCCATCGAGACCACCTGGTGGTCGACGACGTCGTTGTCGCACGCGTAGACGCAGCGCCCGTAAGGACCCGTGCGCAGCGCCTGAAGGACACCGGCCTCGGTGTGGTCCTCGGTGACCGCGGACAGCGGCCAGTAGCGCCGCTCGGGGTCCGCCAGACAGTCCAGGTACAGGCGCTTGGCCGAGTACGGACAGGTGCTCTCGATCGGGCAGTCGGTGCAGCGCGCGGCGGCGCCCGCGGGGGCGGCCTCGGCCCGGAAGTGGGTGAGACTGCCGAAGGAGCTGACCCGGCGCGGCGAGCGGCCGAAGAGGTACACCAGCCAGTCGATGTCGTGGCACGACTTGGTGAGCAGCATCGGCGCCGAGGTGTCCGAGCGGCGCCAGTTGCCCCGGACGAACGAGTGCGCCTGGTGCCACCAGCCGACCGGCTCCAGGTGCTGGACGCTGACCAGTCGGCCGATCGCGCCCTCGTCCAGCATCCGCTTGAGCGTCTGCGTGTACGGGGTGTACCGCAGGACATGGCAGACGGCGAGCATGATCTTGTTCCGCTCGGCCGCCTCGGCGATCTCCGCGGACTCGGCCTCGGTGGTGGCCATCGGCTTCTCCAGGAGCACGTGATAGCCGAGGTCCGCCAGCGCGACGGCCGGTTCGGTGTGCTGTCTGTCCTGGGTGGCCACGATCGCGGCGTCGGCGAGCCGTCCCGCCGCCGCCAGTTCCGACCAGTCGGCGTACACCCGGTCCTGCGGGACGGCGAACTCCTCGGCCGCGGCGGCGCGCCGCACCGGATCGGGTTCGGCCAGTGCCACCACCCGCCCTGTGCCGGTGACCTGCGCGTGGCGTGCGTAGGTCTGTCCGCGCAGCCCGGCGCCGACGAGAGCTAGAGTCACCCGAGACATAGGATCCTTTCCTATTTATCATGGACTCTCTCATTATTAAGCGCGCAGCAACCAAACTCAAGGGGACGTCGTGACCGAGACTCCGAGCGGCGGCGACCTCTCCCGGCTCCGGCAGCTCAACTCCCTCGCCGTGCTGGGGGAGCTGAGGTCCGCACCGGCGGTGACCCTGACCGAGCTGTCCCGGCGGACCGGGCTGTCGCGCGCCTCCACGGAGGACGTGGTGCGCGAGTTGCTGGACAACGGCTGGCTGGCCGAGGTGCCCGCCGCGGCCGGGATGGTGGGCCGGCCCGCCCGGCGGTTCCGGTTCCGCGCCGACGCGGGCCGTGTGCTCGGGGTGGACATCGGCGGCCACAAGATCCTGGCGCTGGTGGCGGACCTGGACGGAACGGTGCTGCACAGCGCCCGGGTCGCGGTGGCGCCGGCCATGGGCCGCAAGGAGCGCCTGGCCGCGCTGGACGGCGCGGTGGCAGGAGCGCTCGCGGGCGGCGGCCTGACCACCGGCGACCTGTGGGCGACGGGCGTGGCCACCACCGGACTGGTGGACGGCGCGGGCAGGGTGATGCTCTCCGAGGCGCTGCCGGAGTGGACCGGCGTGGACGTCGGAGCGCATCTGCGCCGCCTGGTCGGCGGCCCGGCGCTGGTCGAGAACGACAGCAAGCTGGCCGCGCTGGCCGAGTCGTGGTGCGGGGCGGCGCGTTACGCCAAGGACGTGGTGGTGATCCTCGCCGGTCTGCGGACCGGCGCCGGGCTGATCATCGACGGCAAGCTGCACCGCGGCTTCGGCAACGCGGCCGGAGAGATCGGAGCACTGCCCGCCTCGGGCTGGATCAGGGCGCAGGAGCACCTGCGCGCGTGGCCGCCGCAGGCCGGTCCCGCGCCGGAGCGCACCGGGTCGTCGGCGCAGGGGCGGGGCGCGGGAGCGCACGCGGACACAGCGGTTGACCAGGAGGCCGCGGCCGAAGCGGTGTTCGAGGCGGCGCGGGCGGGCGACCGCAAGGCGGCGGCGGTGGTGCGGCGCTATGTGCGGGACGTGGCCGTCGGGACGGCGGCGCTGGTGCTGACCCTGGACCCCGAACTGGTCGTGATCGGCGGCGGTTTCTCCCGGTCGGCCGACCTGATCGCGGAGCCGCTGCGGCGCGAGCTGGACCGCTGGTGCATCCGCACGCCCGAGGTGCGCATCTCCGAGTTCGGCGACGAGGGGGTGGCGCTGGGCGCGCTGCGGCTGGCCCTCGACCACGTGGACCGGCAACTGCGCGAACGGCACGAACTGGGCGGCGTGGAGCACTTCTCCCGCCGCGTCTGACCGGGCGCGGAGACCGCTGAGAGGAATTCTTCAGCTCACGGGTCTTGACTTAATTTCCATGGAATCCATGATTAATGCCACTCGACGACTCCGGCTGACGGTCCACCGCCGGGGCGTGTGGATCCTGGGAGGGCCCGGTATGCGGAAGTCGGTGCGATGGTGTGCGGTGGCGCTCGGGGTGGTGCTGGCCGCCTCGGCCTGTTCGTCGGGCGGGAGCGGCTCGGACGCGGGCGGTTCGGGCGCGGGCGGTTCGGGCGGCAAGGTCACCTTGTCGTACGGGGTGTGGGACGCGACGCAGAAGACGGCCATGGAGCAGCTCGGCCGCGAGTTCACCCGCACCCACCCCGGCATCACGGTCAAGGTCCAGCTCACCCCGTGGGCCGACTACTGGACCAAGCTCAAGGCGGCTGCCACCGGCGGCGCCGCCCCTGACGTCTTCTGGATGAACGGCCCCAACTTCCAGCTCTACGCCTCCAACGGCGTGATCCGCCCGCTGGACGACGGCATCGCCAAGGACAGGACCGACCTGTCCGCCTACCCCAAGCAGTTGGTCGACCAGTACACGTATCAGGGCAAGCACTACGGACTGCCGAAGGACCTGGACACGGTCGGCGTCTGGTACAACAAGACGCTCTTCGACGCCGCCAAGGTCCCCTACCCGAAGGCCGGTTGGACCTGGGGCGACTTCCGGAAGGCGGCCGCGGAGCTGACGGACGCGAGCAAGGGCCAGTACGCCACCGGCGCGGAGCTGACCAGCTTCCAGGAGTACCAGTACAACACCATCGCCCAAGCCGGCGGCTATGTGATCTCACCGGACGGCAAGAAGTCCGGTTACGCCGATCCGAAGACGATCGAGGGCCTGCGCTTTTGGACCGACCTGATCCAGAAGAAGCAGTCACCCGACCTGAAGACCATGACGGACACCGCGCCGCTCCAGCTCTTCGAGGCGGGCAAGCTCGCGATGTACTGGGGCGGCTCCTGGGACTCCCTGGAATTCGGCGGCAACGCCTACACCAAGGACCGGGTCGACGTCGCCCCGCTGCCCACGGGCGAGAAGCGGGCCACGATCATCCACGGCCTCGCCAACGTGGTCTCGGCGCGGACCAAACACGCCGACCAGGCATGGCAGTTCGTGAACTTCCTCGGCTCCGAGCCGGCCGCCGAGATCCTGGCCAAGTCCGGCGCGATGCCGGCGTACAACGGCACGCAGGGCGCCTGGATCGCCGCCTACCCGCAGTTCCACCTCCAGACCTTCCTCGACGAGGTGCCGTACGGCGTCCCGTATCCGGTCTCGAAGAACACCGCCGCCTGGAACGAGGCCGAGCTGACGTATCTCACCAAGGCGTGGAACGGCCAGGAGCCGGTGGACAGGGCGGCGCGCGGGCTGGCCGCGGCGATGGACGACCTGCTCGCCAAGGAGTGACATGACCCTCACGTCCACCCCCGGCGCCGCCGCCGGGGACGTGCAGGCGGCCACCGGCGCCCGGCCGCGGACCGGGTGGCTGTCACGGCTGCCCGGCCGGTTCCGGCGACCGCGCCGCGACCGCGTCACCGAGGCGCTGTGGGGCTACGCCTTCATCGCGCCGACCGGCCTGGGCCTCGCGGTCTTCTACCTGTGGCCGGTCGTGCAGACCGCGTACTTCTCGTTCACCCGCTGGGGCGCCTTCGGCGGCCACACCTGGAGCGGGCTGGACAACTACCACCGGATGCTGCACGACGGCGAGTTCGGCCGGGCGCTGGTCAACACCCTCGCCTACACCGGGCTCGGACTGCTGTCGATCCCGCTGGCGATCGTCTTCGCGGCGCTGCTCAACCGTCGGGGGCTGCGCGGCGTCGGCGTCTACCGCACCTTGTTCTTCCTGCCGGTGGTCACCATGCCGGTGGCGATCGGCATGGTGTGGCGCTGGCTCTACAACGGCGACTACGGGCTGATCAACTACCTGCTGTCGCTGGTCGGCATCGACGGCCCGAACTGGGTGGCCGACCCTCGGGTGGCGCTGTACGCCCTGGTCGTGGTGGGCGTGTGGAGCAGCATCGGCTACAACCTGGTGATCTTCCTGGCCGGGATGCAGGCGATCCCGCGCGAGTACTACGAGGCCGCGGAGATCGACGGCGCGGGCCCGCTGCGGCAGTTCCGCTCGGTCACTCTGCCGCTGCTGTCGCCCACCGCGTTCTTCGTCTCGGTGATCTCGGTCATCGGCTCGCTCCAACTGTTCGACCTGGTCTACGTGATGGCCGGATCGGGCGCCGCGGCCCGCTCCAACCCGGCGTTCCCGCGCCTGGAGACGGTCGTGCAGCTCTTCTACGACCGCGCGTTCGTCACCAACGACCGCGGCTACGCGGCGGCGATCGTGATGGTCCTGCTGCTGATCATCGTCGCGCTGACGGCCTTTCAGTTCCGCATGCAGAAGAGGTGGGTGCACTATGGCTGAGGTCCACACGGCCGGGCGGGCCGCGGACCGGCCCGCCCGCCGCTCCCGGCGCGGACGTCATCCGCTGGTGCACACCGTGCTGATCGCGGCGTCGCTGGCGATGGTCGCGCCGTTCCTCTGGCAGATCGTCACCTCCCTGAAGTCGCTGAGCGACGCGACCCATGTGCCGCCGTCGCCGCTGCCCGGCGGGCACTGGGACAACTACGGCAAGGTCTTCGACCTGCTGCCGTTCGGCCGGCAGTTCCTCAACACGCTGCTGATGTCGCTCGGGCGCACGCTCGGCCAGGTCGTGCTGTGCCCGATGGCCGCCTACGCCTTCGCGCGGCTGCGCTTCCCCGGCCGCGGGATGCTCTTCGGGCTGTTCCTGTCGGTGCTGATGGTGCCGCCGCAACTGTTCATCATCCCCCAGTACCAGATCATGTCCGACCTCGGCTGGCTCAACAGCCTCCAGGCGCTGATCCTGCCCGGCATGTTCAGCGCGTTCGGCGTCTTCCTGCTCCGGCAGTCGTTCCTGGCCCTGCCGAAGGAGCTGGAGGAGGCGGCGCGCATCGACGGCGCGGGGCCCTGGCGGATCTACTGGTCGGTGATGCTGCCGCTGGTCCGCCCCGGACTCGTCGCGCTGGCGGTCCTCGCGCTGCTGTGGTCCTGGAACGACCTGTTCTGGCCGCTGGTGGTCAACACCGACCCGGACAAGATGACCCTGTCCGCCGGACTGGCCTCGCTCCAGGGGCAGTTCCAGACCGACTACCCCGTGCTGATGGCCGGATCGCTGCTCGCCTCGCTCCCGGTCATCGCCGTCTTCGTGCTCCTGCAACGGCAGTTCGTGCAGGGAATCGCGCACACCGGGGTCAAGGGCTGACGCTTCCTGTCTCCCTGGTCCCACCCCCTGTTCACTCAACCCCCCACCGTCGAAAGGGGATCACATGTCCCTCATCCGATCACTCGCACACACCCGGTCGCGGCATCGCCTCACCGCCGCGCACCGGACCAGGGCCGCCGTGAGCGCGGCGGTCGCCGCCGCGCTCGCGCTGACCATGTCCGGCACGCTGTCCGGCCGGGCGAGCGCGGCGGCCGGGGCGCAGCATCTGGCCGTACCCGCGTACTTCAACCCCTCGGACGCCGCCGGCCGCGCCTTCTGGACCCAGACCGACCAGGCGGGGTCCCGCGTCGGCATCGCCGTCGCGAACCCCTCCAACGGGCCCGGCACCGCGGTCGACAGCGGATACGCCTCGGCCGTGAGCGCGGCGGCCGGGGCCGGGGCGAAGGTGCTCGGCTACGTCGACACCGGCTACTTCGGCACCACAGGGCGTACCACCCGCGGCGGGCAGACCAGCGTCGCCGCGTGGACCGCGCAGATCAACGCCGACGTGGCCAACTGGTACTCCTGGTACGGCTCTTCGGGCCTCGCGGGCATCTTCTTCGACGACGCCCTGGGCGACTGCGGCTCGGGCGACGCGCACGTGAACCTCTACACCGGCATCAACTCCACCACCAAGCAGGCCCACCCGGGCGCCCTCACCGTCGACAACCCCGGTTCGCCCGCCGAGTCCTGCTACGCGTCGGCGGCCGACGTCCTGGTGATGTTCGAGAACACCTACAGCGTCTACGCCTCCTGGACCGCGCCCGACTGGGAGCTGCACTACGCCAACCCCGACAAGTTCTGGCACCTGGTCTACGACACCCCGGCGCAGGCCGACATGGAGAACGCGGTCGCACTGAGCAAGCAGCGCAACGCCGGTTATCTGTACGTCACCCCGGACAACCTGCCCAATCCGTGGGACACCCTGCCCACCGGCGCGTACTGGTCCGACGAACTGGCGAAGGCCGCTGCCGCCGGATCGGGCGGGTCCGGGGGCACCGGCGGCTCCGGCGGGGGCACCGGGTGCACCACCACCGCGGGCTCCGGCGCCATCACCTCGTACTCGGCGTGCGCCTCGGCGGGCACGGCCGTCTTCAAGGCGACCTTCAACAGCTCCGAGAGCTTCCACCACGTCTTCATCAACACCGACGGCAACACCGCGACCGGCTACCAGGCGCCCGCGCCGTCGTCCTCACCGCTCGGCGCGGACTACATGATCGAGAACGGCTCCCTCTACCGCAGCACCTCGACCGGCTGGGCATGGGCCGCCGCCACACCGGCCCCGACCACCACGATCAGCGGCTCGACGTACACCTGGACGCTGCCGCTGACCGCCCTCGGCTCGCCCAGGGGCACCCAGCAGGTGGAGTTCAACGCCGGCACCGCCTACACGCCGGTGGTCTCCTTCAGCGCGGGCTAGAACCGCCCGCGCCAATGTCCGTGCCCGGCCCGCGACGGACTGCGGGCCGGGCACGGACGACCGGTCACCGGACGAGGCTGCCCGGCACGGAGGCCAGCAGTTCCCGTGTGTACGGGTGGGAGGGCGCGGCGAAGACCTCCTTCACCGTGCCGCTCTCGACGAGCCGTCCCGCCCGCATCACGCCGACCCGTGAGGCGATCTGGCGGACGACGGCCAGATCGTGCGAGATGAAGAGATAGCTGAGACCGAGCTGGTCCTGGAGACCGGCGAGCAGATCCAGGATCTGTGCCTGCGACGACACGTCGAGCGCGGAGACGGGCTCGTCGCAGACCACCAGATCCGGGTCCAGCGCCAGCGCGCGGGCGATCGCGACCCGCTGGCGCTGGCCGCCGGACAGCTCGGAGGCGCGGCGGCCCAGGAACGCGGCGGGCAGCCGGACCAGGTCCAGCAGATCCGCCGCCCGCCGGGCGCGCTCGGCGCGGGAGCCGATCCGGAAGGCCCGCAGCGGCTCGCAGACGATCTCCGCGACGGACATCCGGGGGGACAGCGAGGCGTACGGACTCTGCTGGACGATCTGCATACGGCGGCGCAGTCGGCGCAGCTCACCGCCGTCGAGGCCGGTGATGTCCCGCCCGTCGAAGATGATCCGCCCGGAGGTCGGCTCGGTGAGCCGTACGAGCATCCGCGCCGTCGTCGACTTGCCCGAGCCCGACTCGCCGACGAGGGCGACGGTCTCGCCCCGGCCGACCCGCAGGCTGACGCCGTCGACGGCCCGTACGCCGAGGCGCCGGTCCCCTCGGCGGCCGGGGTACTCCTTGACCAGGTCCTCGGCCACGACCAGGTCGTCCGCCGCGCCCGGCTCCCCGGCCACGAGCGGCGCTTTCCCGGCGACCGGGCCGGCTCCGTACGCCCGCTCCCGAACGGACCGGAACGCGGCTCGCGACCGGGCCGGAGCCGGTACCGGCGACCGGGCCAGACTCGGGGCCGCCGCGAGCAGGCCGCGGGTGTAGGGGTGCTCCGGTTCTTCGAGCACCTGCCGTACGGGTCCGGTCTCGACGACCTCGCCGCGCGACATGACACTCACCCGGTGCGCCCGGTCCGCCGCGACCCCGAGGTCGTGGGTGATCAGCAAAACCGCGATGCCCCGGTCCCGGGTCAGCGTGTCGATGTGGTCGAGGATCGTCCGCTGGACGGTGACGTCCAGCGCGCTCGTCGGCTCGTCGGCGATGACCAGCCGGGGCCGCGCGGCCAGCGCGATGGCGATCAGCACCCGCTGGCGCATGCCGCCGGACAGCTCGTGCGGGTACTGGCGCGCGACCCGGACCGGGTCGGGCAGCCCCGCCTCGCCGAGCAGGTCGAGGGCCTGCCGGGCCGCCCCCGCCCGGTCGGCGAGCCGGTGGATGAGCAGCGCCTCGGCCACCTGGGACCCGACCCGCCGCACGGGATTGAGCGACAGCATCGGGTCCTGCGGGATCAGGCCGATCTCCCGGCCCCTGAGCCCGCGCAGCCCCGTCTCCCCGGCGCGCGCCACGTCGGCGCCGTCGAAGAGGACGGACCCCGCGTCGAGCGAGCCGCCGCGCGGCAGCAGCCCCGTCACCGCGAGCGCCGCCGTGCTCTTGCCCGAGCCCGACTCGCCGACCAGGGCGACCACTTCGCCCGGCTGGACGGTCAGGTCGACGCCGCGGACGGCGGCCACGGTTCCGGTGCGGGTGCGGTAGGAGATCCGCAGCCCCCGGATGTCGAGCAACGGCCCTGCGGACGGCGGGGATGCGCCGTCCGTCGGTGTCGTGTGCGTCATCGGTCCTCCGTGTCTTCGCCGTCGAGGGAGCGGGCGATGCGATTGGCGGCGAGCACGGTGGCCGCGATCACCAGCCCCGGCAAGGTGGTGAGCCACCAGGCCGTGGCGAGGTAATTGCGGCCGTCCGAGACCAGCGAACCCCACTCCGGCGCCGGGGGCTGCGCGCCGTAGCCGAGGAACGACAGCGAGGACACCTGGAGGATGACCGCGCCGAAGTCGATGGCCGCGTAGACCAGTACGGGACCGGCCGCGTTCGGCAGCACGTGCCGCCACAGCACCGCGGGCCATCGGGTGCCCGAGGCCCGCGCCGCCTCCACATAGCCGGACCCCGCGACCTTCAGCACCTCGGCGCGCATGATCCTGGTGAAGGTCGACACGCTGGTCACCCCCACGGCGAGGGCCACCTTGACGGTGCCGAATCCCAGCGCCGTCACCAGCGCGAGCGAGAGCAGCAGGCCGGGGATGGACAGCAGGACGTCGGTGAGCCGCATCAGCGTGTCGTCCACGACCCCGCCGAGGTAGCCGGCGAGCAGCCCCGCCAGCGACCCGACGACGAGTCCGACCAGCACGGCAAGCCCGCTCGCCTGGAGGGTGAGCAGGGCGCCGTGCACGACGCGGGCGAAGACGTCGCGGCCCAACTGGTCGGTGCCGAAGAGGTGTTCCGCGCTCGGCGCCGCGAGCTTGTCCCGCGGCGCCGCGGCCAGCGGATCGCGGGAGGTGAGCAGCCGGGGGAAGAACGCGGTCGGCAGCAGCACCGCGATCAGCAGCGCCGACAGCAGCAGCCCCGGCCGCGTCAGCCAGAACCGCGCGTACCGGCGGGGCCGGGACCGCGGGTGCGGCGACCGCGTGGGCTCGGCGCGGGTCAGGTCCGCGCCCGGCCCCGCGGTGTCCGCGTCCGGGAGGCTCAGTTCGGTCATGTCCGCACCGTCGGCTTCGTCGTCGCGGTGATCCGCGGGTCCAGCAGGGGCAGGAGCAGGTCGACGGCGAGAGTCGTCAGGACGAACGTGACGGCGCCGAGGACGACGACGCCCTGGACGACCGGGATGTCCTGGGCCGTCACCGCCGCGGCCGTCTCACGTCCTATCCCGGCACGGGCGAAGACGGTCTCCACGACCACCGCCCCGGCCAGGAGATTGCCGATCATGATGCCGACCAGGGTCAGCGGGGCGATCGACGCGTTGCGCAGGGCATGTCCGAACAGCACCCGCCGCCGGTTCGCCCCCTTGGCCAGGGCCGTCTGGACGTACGGCTCCGCCAGTGCCGTGCGCAGACTCTTGGCGAGAACCTGCGCGATGAGCGCGGCACCGGGCAGCGCGAGCGTGACCGACGGGAGGACCAGGGAGTCGAAGCCCTCGTCGCCGAAGGCCGGGAAGACATGCCAGCGGAACGAGAACAACTGGACCAGCACCAGCCCCGCCCAGAAGGTCGGCGCCGACACCCCCAACGCCGGTAAGGAGAGCAGGAGCTGGCGCAGCGGCCCGCTCCTCGTCCAACTGGCCAGCAGCGCCACGGCGCTGCCCAGCACCAGGGCCAGCAGCAGCGCGCTGGCGGCCAGTTGGACGGTGGTCGGGAGGTCGTGGGAGAGCAGCCGGGTCACCGGGACACCGTTCTGCACCGACCGCCCCAGATCGCCGTGCAGGGCATGGAGCAGCCTGGTGCCGTACTGCTCGGCCAACGGCTGGTCCAGGCCGTACTGGTGGCGCAGTGCCTCGGTCTGCGCCGGGGTGACCGTACTGGCGTCACCGCCGCCCGCCGCCATGATCGTCGCCGGGTCGCTGGGCAGCAGGTACAGCACACCGAAGGACACCGTGTAGGCGGCCCACAGCACGAACACGGCCTGGAGCAGCCGCCGTAGGAGATAGGTCCTCATCGTCGCCTTCGTTCAGGAGAGCCAGGCGTCGTGGAACTGCGCCTGGGACGACGAGCCGAGGGTGATGTCGTGCACCTTGCCGCTGAGCGCGTACACGCTGGTCATCTCGAACACCGGTATCTGGTAAGCCTGTTCGAGCACGCGGCGCTGCGCCGAGGCGACGATGGCGGCGCGCTTGGCGGGGTCGGCCGCGGCGGCCTGGGTGTCGAGCAGGGTCTGCAACTCGGGGTCGTCGATGTGCGAGAGGTTGAGCAGCTTGCTGGAGAAGGCGGTGCGCAGGATGTCCGGGTCGGCCCTGGTGCCGTTGCCCCAGGACAGGTCGTAGTCGCCGCTCTTCTGGGCGACCTGGTAGTCGGCGATGCTCAGCACCTTGAGGGTGAGGCCGATGCCGGCCTTCTTCACCTGCTGCTGCACGAGTTCCAGGACGGACTGGTTGGGGCCGAAGTTGGGCGCGAGAATGACCTTGAGGTCGAGCTTCGCGCCGTTCTTCACGCGGATGCCGCCGGGCCCCGGCTTCCAGCCCGCCGCGTCCAGGATCCGCCCCGCGGCGGCCGGGTCGTGGGCGAGGAGCTTGGAGTTGTCCTGGTAGCCGTCGGTGGTGCTGGACAGCGAGCTGGTGGCCGGGTGGTAACTGCCGCTGAGGACGGTGTCGACGACCTCCTTGCGGTCGATGGCGACCTCCAGCGCCCGGCGTACCGCGATGTCGCCCGCCTGGGGCCGCGAGGTGTTGACGCTCAGCGCGACCGGAACGCCGGGGTTGGAACGGGACAGCAGCTTCGCGCCCTGGCCGGTGACGCCCGCCTCGTCCTGCGGCGCGACCCCGGCGATGGCGTCGACCTGCCCGGATTCCAGGCTGCCGGTGCGCACGCCCGACTCCGGTACGACCTTGAAGGTGATCTTGTCCAGGTAGGCGGGGCCGCTGTGCTTCCACAGGGCCGAGCCCCCGGTGTAGTCGGCGCGCCGGTTGAGTTCCACCGAGCGTCCCGGGGTGTAGCTCGCCAGGGTGAAGGGGCCCGAGCCGATCAGCGGCCCCGCGCACAGCTTCTCGGCGCTGCCCTTCAGGCTCGCGGGGGCCAACAGGCCGAGCGTGGTGGTGGAAGTGGCCTGGAGGAACTGGGCGTTGGGGTGGTCGAAGGTGACCTTCGCGGTGTGCGCGTCGATGACCTCGGTGCTCCGGTAGCCGCTGAGGTAGCCGGACCCGAAGATCGACTTCGCCCCGAGCTTCACCACGGCGTCGAAGTTGGCCTTCACGGCGTTCGCGTCCACCGGGCTGCCGTCACTGAAGGTCGCGCCGTCGCGCAGATGGAAGGTGAACGCCGAGGCGTCCGGGCTCACGTCCCAGGAGGTGGCGAGCCAGGGGGCGATCTTCCCGGTCGCCGCGTCCTGGTCGGTGAGCGAGTCCACCAGCCCGCGCGCGGCGTAGACCGCGTCGTTGGTGGCCGCCTGGTGCGGGTCGACGCAGATCGGGTCCGAGCCCAGCGCGAAGGTCAGATGACCGCCCGCGTGGGGCTTGGCCGTCTTCCCGTCGGTCGACGGGGACGTGGAGTCCGACGACGAGCAGGCCGCCAGCGTCAGGGACAGGACGACGGCCGTGGCGAGCAGGTGGGCTTGGTGGCGTGAGCCGGGCATGAGGCAGGGCCTTCCGGGCGAGATGTACCGGACACAAGTTCCGGGGTGCGAGATACCGGAACGGGTGTTCCGGCGGTGAAGTGAGGTGGGGGCGGCGGGAGTCGTTCAGCCGTGTCCCATCCGGAACCCGATCCCGCGGAGCGTGACGACCCAGCTCGGGTCGCCCAACTTCTTCCGCAGCGCGCTGACATGGGTGTCGATGGTGCGGCTCGCCCGCGCGCTCAGCGGGCGGCCGTCGTGCTGATAGCCCCACACGTCGGCCATCAACTGCGTACGGGTGAAGACCGTCTGCGGCTGTGACGCGAGTTGGAGGAGAAGGCAGAACTCGATCCGGGTGAGCCTGATGAGCCGGCCGTTCACCCGGACCTCCCGGGTGTCCGGGTCGACGCACAGCGAGCCGATCATGATCGGCTGCGACCGGACGGCGGCCGAGAGCTGCGGTCCTGAACGCCGCAGGACGGCCTCGATACGCGCGTGGAGTTCGCGGTATCCGAAAGGCTTGGCCATGCAGTCGTCGCAACCGGCCTGTAAGCACAGGATCCGGTCGAGTTCGGTGTCGGGGTCGGTGAAGGCGATGATCGGTATGTCGCTCGCCGACCGGAGCAATCGGCACACTTCGAGACCGTCCATGTCGGGCAGCGCCAGGTCGATGAGGAAGAAATCGAACTTGGAGTACTTCTCCAGCGCCTCCGCACCGGTGCCGCACTGCTCGATGTCGAATCCGTGCCGCTGCAACTCGGTACTCAGGCTGCCGACCCCAATCGTGTCGGAATCCGCTACCAGCACCCGCATGACTTTCCAACCTCGATGGGGATCGCTCAAATTTCTTTGGCAGATTAGCGGCCGCCGGGCCCGCTTTGAAGATCCGGCGGGACATTTCATACTCCTGCAAGGTTCCCGCAACTATCCGGCGCATACGCGCAGTTGGGGCGGAGCGGCCGGTCGTGCTCGGTCAAGAAACCTGTACATCCCTTGACGGTTTCTTATGAATCGCCGTCGAGCGGCGTGGCGCCTGACGTCGGCTTCATGGTCGGAGTGTCAGGAACCTGAAGACACGGTTTGACGTTCCTCTGACGGTCATTTTCAGATACCCTTTAGATTTTTGCTTGAATTCTGGGCAGGGCGTGACGGACGATATTTGCGTCCAACGGAAACCCGGCGGACGCGATTGCCCTTTCAGATGGGAGAGGTGTATGAGCGCTTCGGTCATCATTGCGGGAGCCGGACCGGCCGGGCTCGTACTCGCCGGGGAACTGCGGCTGGCCGGTATTGACGTCATTGTTTTGGAGCGCCTTTCCGGACCCACCGCGGAATCACGCGGAATAGGATTGGCGATTCGAACAGTCGAGACTTTCGCCCAGCGCGGACTGCTCCGCCGCTTCGGTGAGCTCACGACCAGCGAGCAGGGCCACTTCGGCGGGGTCCCGCTGGACCTCGGCGTGCTCGACGGCCCGTACCGCAGCGCCAAGACCGTGCCCCAGTCCGTCACCGAGACCGTTCTGCAGAACTGGGCGGTGGAACTCGGCGCCGAGATCCGCCGCGGTCACGAGGTCCGCTCCTACCAGGAGGAGGACGCGTCCGTCGCCGTACGCGTCGGCACCCCGGACGGGGAGCGGACACTGCGGGCGGACTACCTGATCGGCGCCGACGGCGGGCGCAGCACCGTCCGCAAGGCCGGCGGCTTCGACTTCCCCGGCACCGCGGGCGCCACCGAACTGCTGCTCGCGGACATCCGCGGCATCGACGTGGCGCCCCGTATGACCGGTGAACTGTCGGCCGGCGGCATGGTGATGTCCGCCCCGCTGGCGGGCGGCGTGCACCGCGTCATCGTCGGCGAGCGCGGCACACCGCCGCGCAGGCGGAGCGGCCCGCCGCTCTTCCACGAGGTCGCCGACACCTGGAAGCGGCTCACCGGGGACGACATCTCCGGCGCGGAGCCGGTGTGGATCAGCGCCTTCACCGACGCCGCACGCCAGGTCTCCGACTACCGCAGGGGCCGGGTCCTGCTGACCGGCGACGCCGCCCACATCCACTTCCCCGCGGGCGGCCAGGGGATGAACACCAGCATCCAGGACTCGGTGAACCTCGGCTGGAAACTCGCGGCGGTCCTGCGCGGCACCGCGCCGCAATCCCTGCTCGACACGTACCACACCGAACGGCACGAGGTCGGCAGGCAGTTGCTCGCCAACACCGGCGCGCAGAGCCAGTTGATCCTCGGCGGCAAGGAGGCGCAGCCGCTGCGCGACGTGCTCGCCGAGCTGACCGCGTACCAGGACGTGACCCGCCATCTCGCCGCGCAGGTCAGCGGGTTGGCGATCCGGTACGACGTGGGACCCGGCCCCAATCCGCTCCTCGGGGCGCGGATGCCGCATGTGGAACTCAGCGTGCGGGGCCGGCCGACCAGCAGCACCGCGCTGCTGCACGCCGGCCGCGGCGTCCTGCTCGACCTGGCCGACAACCCGCACGTGCGCCGCCGCGCCGCCGACTGGCGCGAGCGGATCGACATCGTCACCGCCGTCCCGCGCGGCGACGGACCCGACCCGCTCGACGGCACCACCGCGGTGCTGATCCGCCCCGACGGCTATGTGGCGTGGGCCGGACCCGGCAGCCACTACGACCTTCCGGCGGCACTGGACCGCTGGTTCGGTCCCGCCCGACTCGATTCGCGAGAGAGGTAGAGATGCACAGCACACTGATCGTCGCCCGAATGAACCTGGGCTCGGCCGAGGAGGTCGCCCGGATATTCGGCGCCTTCGACGGGACCGACATGCCGCATCTGATGGGCACGCGCCGCCGTGAGCTGTTCTCGTACCGCGGTCTGTACTTCCACCTCCAGGATTTCGACGCCGAGAACGGTGGCGAGCGCATCGAGACCGCCAAGAACGACCCCCGGTTCATCCGGATCAGCGACGACCTCAAGCCGCACATCGAGGCGTACGACCCCGCCACCTGGCGCTCGCCGGCCGACGCGATGGCCCAGCGCTTCTACCACTGGAGCGCTTCGTGAGCAGGTCGACCGGCCGCCGCGTCGTGATCACCGGAGTCGGTGTCACGGCCCCCGGCGGCATCGGGGTCAAGGACTTCTGGCAACTGCTGGCCGACGGACGCACCGCGACCCGCAGGATCTCGTTCTTCGACCCGGCGCCGTTCCGCTCCCAGATCGCCGCCGAGGCGGACTTCGACGCCGAACTGTCCGGGCTCACCCCGCAGGAGATCCGCCGGATGGACCGCGCCGCGCAGTTCGCGGTGGTCACCGCCCGCGAGGCGGTCGCCGACAGCGGACTGGACTTCGACTCCGTCGACCCGCACCGCGTGGGCGTGACCATCGGCAGCGCCGTCGGCGCCACCACCGGCCTCGACCAGGAGTACCGCGCGGTCAGCGACGGCGGACGGCTGGACCTCGTCGACCACGAGTACGCGGTCCCGCACCTCTACAACTTCCTGGTGCCCAGTTCCTTCGCGACCGAGGTCGCCTGGGCCGTGGGCGCGGAGGGGCCCGGCACGGTGGTCTCCACCGGCTGCACCTCCGGCCTCGACGCCGTCGGCTACGCGACCGACCTGATCCGCGACGGGGCGGCCGACGTGGTCGTGGCCGGGGCGAGCGACGCCCCGATCTCGCCCATCACCGTCGCCTGCTTCGACGCGATCAAGGCCACCACGGCGCGCAACGACGACCCGGAGCACGCCTCCCGGCCGTTCGACGCCAGCCGCACCGGCTTCGTACTCGGCGAAGGGGCGGCCGTGTTCGTCCTGGAGGAGTTGGAGAGCGCCCGCCGCAGGGGCGCCCACATCTACGCCGAGGTCGCCGGTTACGCGACCCGGTCCAACGCCTTCCACATGACCGGACTGCGCCCGGACGGCGCGGAGATGGCCGAGGCGATCCGGGTGGCGCTCGACGAGGCCAGGATCGATCCGCAGGACATCGACTACATCAACGCGCACGGCTCCGGCACGAAGCAGAACGACCGCCACGAGACCGCCGCCTTCAAGCGCAGCCTCGGGGACCACGCCTACCGGACGCCGGTCAGCTCCATCAAGTCGATGGTGGGCCACTCACTCGGCGCCATCGGCTCGATCGAGATCGCGGCCTCCGTGCTGGCGATGGAGCACAGCGTCGTACCGCCCACCGCCAATCTGCACCACCCGGACCCGGAGTGCGACCTCGACTACGTGCCGCTGACCGCGCGCGACTGGCGTACGGACACGGTGCTGTCGGTCGGCAGCGGCTTCGGCGGCTTCCAGAGCGCGGTAGTGCTCGCCCGACCGGATCGGAGCGCTCGATGAACGCCCACCCCGTGGTGACCGGACTCGGTGTCGTCGCGCCCAACGGGCTCGGTGTCGAGGAGTACTGGGCCGCCACCCTCGAAGGACGCAGCGGCATCGGACGGATCACCCGTTTCGACCCCTCGGACTACCCGTCGCGGCTCGCCGGTGAGATCGGCGGCTTCGACGCCCGCGAGCACCTGCCCAGCAGGCTGCTGCCGCAGACCGACCGGATGACCCAGTTGGCCCTGGTGGGCGCGGACTGGTCGCTGAAGGACGCCGGGATCGACGCCGACGACCTGCCCGCCTACGCGGCCGGGGTGATCACCGCCAGCCACTCCGGCGGCTTCGAGTTCGGCCAGAACGAACTCAAGGCCCTGTGGAGCAAGGGCGGCCGGTACGTCTCCGCCTACCAGTCCTTCGCCTGGTTCTACGCCGTCAACAGCGGGCAGATCTCCATCCGGCACGGACTGCGCGGCCCCAGCAGCGTGGTCGTCAGCGACCAGGCGGGCGGCCTCGACGCGCTCGCCCAGGCCAGGCGCCAGATCCGCAAGGGGACGTCGGTCGTGGTGGCCGGCGCCGTCGACGCGTCGATCTGCTCCTGGGGGTGGGTGGCCCAACTGGCCGGCGGACGGCTGGCCACCGGGGACGACGCCGAGCGCGCCTACCTGCCCTTCGACGCGTCCGCCCGCGGCCATGTGCCCGGCGAGGGCGGCGCGTTGCTGGTCGTCGAGGACGCCGAGCACGCGCGGGCCCGAGGCGCCGGGAACATCTACGGCGAACTCGTCGGCCACGCCGCCACCATGGATCCCCGGCCGGGCAGCGGCCGGGCGCCCGGCATCGAACGGGCCATCGAGGAAGCGCTGTTGGACGCGGGCACCGGCCCCGACGAGGTGGACGTGGTCTTCGCGGACGCCGCCGCGATCCCCGAACTCGACCGTATCGAGGCCGAGGCCATCACCAAGACCTTCGGCCCGCACGGGGTCCCGGTGACCGCGCCCAAGACCATGACCGGCCGCCTCTACTCCGGCGCCGCGCCGCTGGACGTCGCCGCCGCGCTGCTGAGCATCCGCGACGGCGTGATCCCGCCGACCATCGGCACGGCCCTGGCCGACCGGTACGACATCGACCTGGTGGTCGGCGCCCCCCGCCCCGCGCCCGTACGCACCGCCCTGGTGCTCGCCCGCGGCCAGGGCGGATTCAACTCGGCCCTCGTCGTACGCGCCGCCGACCGCTGAACCCACCCGGCGCCGACGGTTGTTGTCGCCCGCCCACGACGGCTGAAGCCACCTGCCGCCGACCGCTGTAGTCACCCGCCGCCGATCGCTGAGGCCGCCCGCCGCCGGGACCACCGGCCACCGCGGGCTCCGGCCTTCGCGCCCCGGCCACCATCCCCACCACGAAAGGCACCGGACATGTCCACCACCAGCCCGTTCACCCTCGACGACCTCCGCCGCATCCTGCTGGAGGCCGCGGGCGAAGAGGAGGGCGTCGACCTGAGCGGCGACATCATCGACACCGAGTTCCAGGCGCTCGGCTACGAGTCGCTCGCCCTGCTGGAGACCGGCAGCCGGATCGAGCGCGAGTACGACATCTCGCTCGACGACTCCGCCCTGACCGACGCGGTCACACCGCGCGGCCTCATCGACGCCGTCAACTCGCAGCTCTCCGCTGCCCCGAGCGTCTGAGGAGACGGCACATGTCGCAGAACACGGAGCGGGTCGCCCTGGTGACGGGCGCGACCAGCGGTATCGGCCTGGCGGTCGCCCGCCTGCTGGCCGGCCAGCGGCACCGGGTCTTCATCGGCGCCCGCAACGCCGACAACGTCGCGGCCACCGTCAAGGAACTGCGCGCCGAGGGGCTGGAGGTCGACGGCGCGGTCGTCGACATCCGCAGCGACGAGGAGGTCAGGTCGTTCGTCCAGGCGGCCGTCGACCGCTTCGGCACCATCGACGTGCTCGTCAACAACGCGGGCCGCAGCGGCGGCGGAGTGACCGCCGACATCACCGACGAGCTGTGGTACGACGTGATCGAGACCAACCTGAACAGCGTCTTCCGGGTCACCCGTGAGGTGCTGAACACGGGCGGTCTGCGCGACAAGAGCCGCGGCCGGATCATCAACATCGCCTCCACCGCCGGGAAGCAGGGCGTGGTGCTCGGCGCCCCGTACTCCGCCTCCAAGCACGGTGTCGTCGGTTTCACCAAGGCCCTGGGCAACGAGCTGGCGCCGACCGGGATCACGGTCAACGCGGTCTGCCCCGGCTACGTCGAGACGCCGATGGCCGCGCGGGTCCGGCAGGGATACGCGGCGGCCTACGACACGAGCGAGGACGCGATCCTCCAGAAGTTCCAGTCCAAGATCCCGCTCGGCCGCTACTCCTCGCCCGAGGAAGTGGCGGGCCTGGTCGGCTATCTCGCCTCCGACACCGCCGCCTCCATCACCTCGCAGGCGCTCAACGTCTGCGGCGGCCTCGGCAACTTCTGAGCCCTGGCTGATCTCCGGCCGATCCCGTTTGCCCTTTGCCCGACCCCTGACCGACCGCTGCCCGACCCCTGACCGGCCCCTGACCGACCGCGGACGACCGCCCGGTCCCGCGGTCCTTTCCACCACCGATCGGAGCTGTGACATGACGACCCGTGAGGTCGAACACGAGATCACCGTGCGGGCCCCCGCCGCCGACGTCTACCGGCTGCTCGCCGAGGTCGAGAACTGGCCCCGGCTGTTCCCGCCGTCCGTCTACGTCGACTACCTCGAACGCGACGGGAACGAGGAGCGCATCCGGATCTGGGCCACCGCCAACGGCGAGGCCAAGAACTGGAGTTCGCGGCGGACGCTGGACCCGGAGGCCCTGCGTATCCGCTTCTGGCAGGAGGTCTCGGCGCCCCCGGTGGCCGAGATGACCGGCACCTGGATCATCGAGCGGCTGGGGGAGCGGGAGTCGCGGGTACGGCTGCTGCACAGCTACCGCGCGATCGACGACGACCCCGAGGGTCTGCGATGGATCGACGAGGCGGTCGACCGCAACAGCCGGGCCGAACTGCCGGGCCTGAAGACCAACTTGGAGCTGTCGGCGCAGGACGCCGGGCTGAGCCTGTCTTTCGAGGACAGCGTGCGGGTCGAGGGCGCGGCCAAGGACGTCTTCGACTTCGTCAACGAGGCCCACCTGTGGACCGAGCGGCTGCCGCACGTCGCCAAGGTCGAACTCACCGAGGACACCCCGGGCCTCCAGACCCTGCGGATGGACACGCTCACCAAGGACGGCTCGACCCACACCACCGAGTCGGTCCGGGTCTGCTTCCCGCACCACAAGATCGCCTACAAGCAGACCACGCTGCCCGCGCTGCTCGACCTGCACACCGGCTACTGGACCTTCGAGGAGGGCGAGGACGGGGTCACCACGGCCACCTCACAGCACACCGTCGTGCTCAACGCCGAGAACATCGGCAAGGTGCTCGGCCCCGAGGCGGGGGTGGAGGAGGCGCGCCGGTTCATCCGTGAGGCGCTCGGCAACAACAGCCGGGCCACGCTGAACCACGCCAAGGAGCACGCGGAAGCGCGGCGCTGACCATGGCGGGCCCACTGGACACCGACGTCGTCGTGGTCGGAGCAGGACCCGTCGGGCTGCTGCTCGCCGGTGAACTGCGCCTCGGCGGAGCGCGGGTGACCGTGCTGGAGCAGCTCACCGAACCGACCACCGAGTCCCGGGCGTCCACGCTGCACACCCGCACGATGGAGATCCTGGACGAACGCGGGCTGCTGTCACGGCTGGGCACGCTGCCCAGCGGCGGCCCCGGGCACTTCGGCGGCCTGCGCCTCGACCTGACCGCGGCGGCTCCCGGCCACCGCTGGGCCGGGCAGTGGAAGTGCGCCCAGGCGCGTCTGGAGGCCGTGCTGTACGCCTGGGCCACGGAGTTGGGCGCGCGGGTGCTGCGCGGGCACGCGGTGACGGGCCTGCGTTCGCGGACCGACCGGGTGGAGGCCGGATTCATCCAACTGGGCTCCCAACCGGGCGTCCTGACCGCCTCCTACGTGGTCGGCTGCGACGGCGAGCGCAGCACCGTACGGCAGTTGGCCGGATTCGAGGTGGACGGCGGGGACGGCACGCTGGAGATGCTCCGGGCCGACCTCGCGGGCATCGACATCCCCAACCGGCGCTTCGAGCGGCATCCGAACGGGCTCGCCACCGCCTTCCGCTGGCCCGACGGCAGCACGCGGGTGATGGTCCATGTGCACGACGAAGGCAGCGGTCCGTCCGCCGAAGCCGAAGCCGAAGCCGGCACCGGCACCGGCACCGGCACCGGAACTGGCACCGGCCCCGGACGGCGGACCGGCGCCCCGAGCCTGGACGAGGTCGTCCGGGCCTGGTCCCTGGTGACCGGCGAGGACATCGGCGCCGGCACCCCGGTCTGGCTCAACGCCTTCGACAACACCACGATCCAGGCCACCCGCTATGTGAAGGGCCGGGTGCTCCTCGCGGGCGACGCGGCCCACGTGCAGATGCCCGTCGGGGGCCAGGCGCTCAACCTCGGCCTCCAGGACGCCGCCGACCTCGGCCGCAAGCTCGCGGAACAGATCGCCAAGGGCGACGGGGGCAGCGAGGACAGCGGCTCGGCCCTGCTGGAGAGCTACCACGACACCCGGCACCGGATCGGCGCCGCGACGCTCACCAACATCCAGGCCCAGGCCCGGCTGCTGCTCGGCGGTCCCGAAGTGGACGGCCTGCGGTCGGTCTTCGGCCAACTGCTGGAGATCGACTCGGCCCGGCGCCATCTGGCCCGCGCGATCAGCGGCCTCGGCGCCGCCGCCCCCGACCCCGCCGAACCCGGTCCGGCCGACCCCGACCCCGACCCCGTCGACCCCGACCCCGTCGACCCCGACCCGTCCGGCCCCGCGGCACCACACCAGACCACCACAGATGACGTCACCCCAGGAGAGGCATCATGAGCAGGCTCATCGGCAAGACGGCGCTCGTCACCGGCTCCAGCCGCGGCATCGGCCGCGCCATCGCCGTACGGCTGGCCAGGGAGGGCGCGCTGGTCGCCGTGCACTACGCCGCCAACGAGGCGGCGGCCCAGGAGACCGTCGAACTCATCGAGAAGGACGGCGGCCAGGCGTTCACCGTCCGCGCGGAGTTGGGCGCGCCCGGCGATGTGCACGAACTCTTCCTCGGCCTGGAGAAGGGCCTCAAGGAGCGGTCCGGCGGCACCACCCTCGACATCCTGGTGAACAACGCCGGTGCGACCAGCGCGAGCGGCATCGCACCCGAGGACGTGACCCCGGAGCAACTCGACCTGTTCTTCGCGGTGAACGCCAAGGCCCCGTACCTCATCGTGCAGCGCGCCCTGGCGCAGATCCCCGAGGGCGGTCGCATCATCAACATCTCGTCCGGCCTGACCCGGGTCGCCAACCCCGACCAGGTCGCGTACGCGATGACCAAGGGCGCGATCGAGCAGCTCACCCTGCACCTCGCCCGCCACCTGGCGCCGCGCGGCATCACCATCAACAGCGTCGCGCCCGGGATCACCGACAACGGCAGCGCCGTCTTCGACATCCCCGAGGCGGTCGAGCAGATGGCTCAGCTCTCGGCCTTCAAGCGGGTCGGCAAGGCCGGTGACGTCGCGGACGTGGTCACCTTCCTCGCCACCGACGAGGCCCGGTGGATCACCGGCGCCTTCATCGACGCCACCGGCGGCACGCTGCTGGGCTGACCGCCCAAGGGGAGCAGGAACCGACCGAATCGAACGGGAGAGGAGGTGGCCCGGCATGCCGACAGACGTCCCGGGAAGCATCGCGGACCGCACGTCCGAACTCGGCGCCCTGAAGGAACGGGTCCGGCAGGGACCCGATCCGCGGGCGACCGAACGACAGCACGCACGCGGCAAGCTCACCGCGCGGGAGCGGATCGAACTGCTCCTGGACAAGGGCAGTTTCACCGAGGTCGAAGGGCTGCGGCGGCACCGCGCCAGCGGCTTCGGCCTGGAGGCGAAGAAGCCGCACACCGACGGTGTGGTCACCGGCTGGGGCACGGTCGAGGGCCGGACGGTCTTCGTGTACGCCCATGACTTCCGGATCTTCGGCGGCGCGCTGGGAGAGGCGCACGCCGAGAAGATCCACAAGATCATGGACCTGGCCATCGCGGCCGGCGCCCCGCTGGTCTCGCTCAACGACGGGGCGGGCGCCCGTATCCAGGAGGGCGTCTCGGCGCTCGCCGGTTACGGCGGGATCTTCCGGCGCAACACCAGCGCCTCCGGGGTGATCCCGCAGATCAGCGTGATGCTCGGCCCGTGCGCGGGCGGAGCCGCCTACAGCCCGGCCCTCACCGACCTGGTGTTCATGGTCCGGGAGACCTCGCAGATGTTCATCACCGGCCCGGACGTGGTCCAGGCGGTGACCGGCGAGGAGATCACCCAGAACGGCCTCGGCGGCGCGGACGTGCACGCCGCGACCTCGGGGGTCGCCCACTTCGTCTACGACGACGAGGAGACCTGCCTGGCCGAAGTCCGCTATCTGCTCTCGCTGTTGCCCGCCAACAACCGCGAACTGCCGCCGCGCGCCATCACCGCGGATCCGCCCGACCGCGAGTCCGAGGCACTGCTCGACCTGGTGCCCGCCGACGGCAACCGGTCCTACGACGTCCGGCGGGTGATCGAGGAGATCGTCGACGACGGCGAATTCCTCGAAGTGCACGCCGCGTTCGCGCCCAACCTGGTCTGCGCGCTCGCCCGGCTGGAGGGCCGGGTGGTGGGCCTGGTCGCCAACCAGCCCGCGGCGATGGCGGGCGTACTGGACATCGACTCCAGTGAGAAGGGCGCCCGGTTCGTCCAGTTCTGCGACTCGTTCAACATCCCGCTGGTCACCCTCGTCGACGTCCCCGGCTTCCTGCCCGGCGTCGACCAGGAGCACAACGGCATCATCCGGCGCGGCGCCAAACTGCTCTACGCGTACTGCAACGCCACCGTGCCGCGGGTCTCACTGATCCTGCGCAAGGCGTACGGCGGCGCGTACATCGTCATGGACTCCCGCTCCATCGGCGCCGACCTGGCCTTCGCCTGGCCCACCAACGAGATCGCGGTCATGGGCGCCGAGGGCGCCGCCAACGTGGTCTTCCGGCGCGAGATCGCCGCCGCCGAGGACCCGGCCGCCATGCGCGCCCAGAAGATCGCCGAGTACCGCGACGAGCTGGTCCATCCGTACTACGCGGCCGAACGCGGCCTCGTCGACGACGTGATCGACCCGCGCCTGACGCGGCCGGTGCTCTGCCGCGCCCTGAACATGCTCAGCGCCAAGGGCGCCGACCTGCCGCACCGCAAGCACGGCAACCCACCCCAGTGAAAAGGATCGTGGCATGGACGTCGGACTCCTCTTCGACCTGCGCAACCCCGAGCAGTGGCACCGGCCGTGGGCCGACCACTACGCGCATACTCTGGAACTCTGCGAAGAGGCCGACCAACGCGGTGTCGGCGGCCTGTGGTTCACCGAGCACCACCGCTTCGAGGACGGCTATCTGCCGCAGCCGCTGACCGTCGCGGCGGCCGTCGCCGCGCGCACCCGGCGGGCCCGGATCGGCACCTCGGTGGTGCTGCCCGCGCTGCACCACCCCGTCGACCTCGCCGAACAGGCCGCGCTCGTCGACCTGATCAGCGGCGGCCGGCTCGAACTCGGCCTGGGCGCCGGGTACCGGGTGCCCGAATACGAGCTGTTCGGCGCGGACTTCGGCCGCCGGTTCGCGGGCACCGGCCGCAACATCCGCGAGATCCTGCGCCTGTGGCAGGAGCGGGTGATCTCGCCGCTGCCGATCCAGGACCCGCCGCCGCTGTGGGGCGGCTTCTACGGTCCGCGCGGTGCGAAGCTCGCGGGGGAGCTGGGCATCGGGCTGCTGCACATCTCGCGCCCCATGTTCAAGCACTACCGCAAGGGCCTGGTCGAGGCGGGCCACGACCCGCAGGCGGCCCGGGTCAGCGACCTGATGCCCCTCATCCTCGCCGAGGACCCGGAGAAGGCGTGGCACCAGGTCGCGCCGCACCTGGCCCACCAGGTCAACTCCTACCGGCAGTTGTCGGTGGAGGGCCGGGAGAAGTCCGAACCGCTGCTCACCGCCGAGGATCTCCGCGACCCGAACGCCGAGGACACCCGCGGCCTGCTCGACATCCTCACCCCCGAGGACGCGGCCGTCCGGATCAAGGAACTGACCGGTGACCTGCCGGTCAAGCACCTCATCTTCTGGGCGAGCATCGCCGGGATGCCGGACGAGCTGGTCGCCGAGAACATCCGGCTCGTCACCGAGAAGCTGCCCGCGCTGCTGCCGTGAGCCGGACCCGACGCCGAAGCCGACACCGCGACCCCATCCGACACAGACACGGCGGCCCCTCATGACAGCTCCCTCGTGGACCGACTCTTCCGATGCCGATGCCGATGCCGAGGCCGATGCCGACCCCGAGGCCACGGGAACGGCCACGGGCACGGGCACGGGCACAGGACCGGCGGCGGAATCGACGCGCTGGGACGCCCGGCTCTGGACCGTCCTCCTGATCCTGTCGGCCAACATGATCCTCGACGCGATCGAGGTCTCCCTGGTGCTCGTCGCGCTGCCCTCCATCGGCGCCGCGCTCGGCCTTGACCTGTGGACGGCGCAGTGGCTGATGAGCGGCTTCGCCGTCGGATTCGCCACGCTGCTCGTCCTGGGCCCCCGGCTCAACGCCCGACTGGGCCGCAGGCGGGTCTACCTCGCCGCGATGCTGCTCTTCGCCGCCGCCTCGGTGGTCGGCGGACTCACCGACAGCGCGGCCCTGCTGATCACCACCCGGGTGGTCAAGGGGCTCAGCGCGGCGCTCACCGCACCGACCGGTCTCGCCATCATCGGCACCACCTTCCCCAGCGGACCGCAGCAGCGGCGGGCGGTGTCCGTCTACGCCCTGTTCGGCGCGGCCGGTTTCACGGTCGGACTGCTGCTGTCGGGCGCGCTGCTGACCGAGAGCTGGCGCTGGACCTTTCTCTTCCCGGCGCCCGTGGCCCTGATCCTGCTGGTCTTCGCCCTGCGGATCATCCCGCGCGACCGGGGCGCCGTCCCGGCCCCGCGCGTCACCCCCGCGCTGCTGCGCAACCGCCAACTGCTGCGCTCCGCCGTCGGCGCGGCCTGTCTCAACGGCACGTACCAGAGCCTGTTGCTGCTGCTCGTCTTCCAGACCCAGCGCCAACTGGGCTGGTCTCCCTGGCAGTCGGCGGTCGCCCTGCTGCCCGCGTGCGTGCCGCTGGCCGTGACCGTGCCCTTCGCCGGAGCCATGACGGCGCGGTGGGGCACCGGGCGGCTGATCGCCCTCGGCGCGACCGCGCCGCTGCTGGGCTACGCCCTCTACCTGTGGCGGCCCGACAGCGGTTCCTACCTCACGGGAATGCTGCCGACGCTCCTTCTGGTCGGCGCCGGGTTCGTGCTCTCCTTCGCCGCCCTCAATCTCCAGGCGACCGGGGCGCTGCCGCCCGCCGAACGGGCCGCGGCCGTCCCGCTGTTCCAGACCGCCGTGCAGGTCGGCGCCGTCGTGATGCTCCCGGCCACCGCCGCGCTGCTCGGCTCCCACCACGGTCACCGCCCGGCGCTGACCCTGATCACCGCCGTCTCCGGGATCGGCCTGCTGGCCGCACTGACCGGACTCCGTACCCCTCACAGACAGGTCGCACCATGACGGATGACCAGCTCTCCCTCGCCATCATCACCGCCAGCGTCCGTGACGGGCGGCTCGGTCCCGCCGTGGCCGACTGGTTCCTGTCCCAGGTCAAGGAACGCCCCGAATTCACCGTGCAGAGCGTCGATCTGATCGACCATCCGCTGCCGCTGGTCCTGCCGGGGCCCGGCAAGGACGTGTCGCTGGAGACGGCCAGGACGCGCGAAGCGCTGCGTTCCGTGCTCGTGGCGGCCGACGCCTTCGTCGTGGTCACGCCCGAGTACAACCACAGCTTCCCGGCCGCGCTGAAGAACACCGTCGACTGGTTCTACGAGGAGTGGACCGCCAAGCCGGTCGGCTTCGTCTCGTACGGCGGCCTCAGCGGCGGCATCCGCGCCGTCGAGCAGCTCCGGCAGGTCTTCGCCGAGGTGCACACCCTGACCGTACGGGAGAACGTCGCCTTTCCCCTGGCGGGAAACCGCTTCGACGAGGCGGGCCGGCTGATCGACCCGGAGCCGAGCGTCCTGTCGGCCGGACTGCTCCTGGACCAACTGCACTGGTGGGGCAACGCGTTGCGGGCGGCCCGCGCCGAGCGCGCGTACCCGCGCTGAACCGGTGCCCAATTCGTACCCGCGCTGAGCCCGTGCCCAATTCGTACCCGCGCTGAACCCGCGCCCGATCCGTACCCGCGCTGAGCCCGCACCCGGCCGGTGACTCCCCACGCACCGCCCGCTTCCCGCCCCGAACCCCCGGACCCCGGTCCTCTGGAAGGACGACGGCAATGACCCAGCAGATCTCCTCCGCACCGCCGGACATCCGGCGCGCCGACAGCACGGCCGCGCACGTCGCGCAGTGGCACGTCCCCGACCGCGACTCCGGGGTCGAGGCCGTGGCCGAGACCGTCGAGCAGTGGCGCGCCGCCGACTGGCCGACCGGGCTCCTGTCGGCCTCCGCGTATCTCAGCACCGAGGACGACACGGTGCTGACCTACCTCCAGACCTCGCGAGCCTCGGCCCACCGCGACTTCACCTCGGGGCTGACGGGACTGGCGGGCGCCGCGACGGTCGCGTACACGCTGCGCCGCGCGATCGTGCTGCACAAGGGGCCGCTGGTGCCGTCCAGCTTCGTGGTCGCGACCTTCGACGTGGACGGGCCCGCCCCGCAGGAGCACATCGTCGAGTCGATCGCGGGCGCCCTCGAAAGCGCCCCCGGCGCGCAGCACCCCGGCCTGCTCTCGGCCAACTTCCACCTCAGCACCGACGGCACCCGCGTCCTGAACTACGCCGAGTGGACCAGCGACGAGGCGCACATCTCGTTCCTTGAGGGCGCCACGCGGGCGGCCACCCTGCGCGCCACCCACGACACTCCCGGCGTCCGGCCGATCGGCTTCAAGCGCTACCACCTCCTGCACAGCCTCACCGCCTGACACCACGTCACATCCGCGCGCCCATCGGCCCACCGGCCCACCGACCTACCGAACGGAGTCCACCGTGCAGGGCGGAAGGAACGAATCCGCGCCGCTGCGTCTCGCCGAGGCACCCTCGGCGGTCGCACGGTGGCGTCACGAGGAATACGCGGCGGCGCACCCGCCCGCGCCGGGCATCCGTCGCGCCGACGACGGCGAGCGCGCGCGTCCCGACGCGACCGAGGTGTCCGCGGCCCCCCGCGTCCTCGAACTGGCCCACCGCGGGGTGAACCGCTCCACGGCGATGCGCCAGGCCGAGCGCCTGCTCGCCGCGGACGAGCGGCGAGCCGACGCCGACAGCGTGTGGCAGGCCGTACTGACCCTGCTGTACGCGGGGGACACCTCGTCCGCGAGCGCGCACTGCGCCCGGCTGGCCCGCGAACCGCTCTGGTCGGGTTCGGTCCGCCACCGCCAGACGCTGGCCCTGCTGCGCGCACGGATCAAGCTGCTCGGAGGGGATACGAGCGGGGCCGTACGCATTCTGCGCGCGGTCCTCGCCCGGGGCCGGTCCGGTACCCGCGTCCCCCTCGCCGCGGTCTGGCTGACCGAGGCGCTGGTCGGGACCGGCGATCTCGACGGCGCGTGGACGGTGCTCCAGGAGAACGGCATGGTCGGCGCGCTCGACCTCGAAGGCCACGACCGGGCCCACGTCCTGGCGGCCCGCGGCGCGCTGCACCTGGCCGCGGGCCAGTTCCGGCAGGGGATCGACGACTGCCTGAGCAGCGGCCGGCTGCTGGCCTCGTACGGCATCGACAATCCCGCGGTGGTCGCCTGGCGTTCGGCGGGCGCGCTCGGGGCCGCGGTCGCGGGCCGCCGTGACCTCGCCGTCGCCCTGGCCGAGGACGAACTCGTCGCCGCGCGGAAGTGGGGGTCGGCGCGCGTCCTGGGGACGGCCCTGCGCGCCGTCGCCGTGGCGCGCCGCGACAAGACCTCCCTCGTACTGCTGGAGGAGGCCGTCGATCTGCTCCGCCTGGCCGACGCCCAGGGCGAGGTGGCTCAGGCCCTCTACGACCTCGGCTCGCTGCGGGCCGAACGCAAGGACGCGGCCGGGGCGCGGAGCCGGTTCACGGCCGCCGCCGCGGTCGCGCGCACTTGCGGCAACACCTTCTGGGCGCACCGCGCCGAGTCCGCGCTGCGCCGGCTGGGCGGACCGGGCGCCCCGCGCGGACTCACCCCGCAGGAGGCCAGAATCGCGCAGCTGGCCCGCGCCGGATACAGCAACCGGCGCATTGCGGAAGCCCTTTTCCTCAACGTCAGAACCGTCGAATTCCATCTGTCGGGCGTCTACCGCAAACTCGCCATCTCCGGCAGAGGCGAACTCGTCATGGTACTGAGCGCGGTCGGGGAATCCCCGGCAGTGCGACACAAACCTGCGGGCGAACCGTAGGTTTCCCCGGCTCCTTCGCCGCCGCTTCGCCGAGGGTGCGAGGATCGGGAAAACGGTCGGTCGGTGATCAGAGCACCGAACGCATTCCGTTCTCAACTCCCCTTTCCCGCCGGCGATGTCAGCGCGCGGACCGTCCGGAATACCGGTGCCCGGCAGCGGGCGCGTCAAGTGCAACCCACATCGGGAGGAACCCATCATGACCACCACCGCGCCGTCCCGGGACGATCTCGTCGAGGCCGCGGGGAAACTCGTGCCCCTGCTGCGCTCCCGGGCGCTGTGGATCGACGAGAACCGCAGGCTCCCGCAGGACGTCATCGAGGCGATCGAGGCGTCGGGTCTGCTCAAGATGCAGGTGCCCACGCAGTACGGCGGATACGAGTCGGACGCGCGCGCCTTCGTCGACGTGCTGGCCGAGGTCGCGAAGGGCAACAGCTCGGCCGCCTTCGTCCTGTCCATCTACGCCTCGCTGACCTGGATGGTCGGCCTGTGGCCCGACGAGGCGCTGGACGAGGTGTTCGCCGAGCCCCATGTCCGCGTGACGGGCACGACGGCCGCGTCCGGCAAGGCGACCCGGGTCGACGGCGGCTATCTGTTCAACGGTAGCTGGGGCTACAACAGCGGCGTGCTGCACGCCCACTGGAAGATCACCGCGGCGATGCCCGAGGGGCCCGCGGGGGAGACCCTGCCGGTCTTCGCCCTCATCCCGATCTCCGAACTGGAGATCGTCGACGACTGGAACACCATCGGCCTGGCGGGCTCCGGCAGTGTGACCACCGTGGCGAAGGACGTCTTCGTCCCCGACCACCGGGTGATCTCCGGCGCCGACTTCTACCAGAACGTCTCGAAGTCGCAGGCCAACGCGGCCAAGGGCGCCTACCGGGTGCCGATGCTGGTCAGCGCCACGGTGATACAGACGGGCCAGCTCGTCGGCGCCGCCAAGTACGCCCTGTCCAGCTTCCTGGAGCGGCTCCCCGGCCGGCCGCTGACGTACACCAGCTACCCCAGCCAGTTGGAGGCGCCGATCACGCATCTCCAGGTCGGCGAGGCGGCCCTGCTGATCGAGGACGCCGAGGCCCGCGCCCACCGGTTCGCCGATCTGCTGGCCGACAAGATCCGGCGGGACGAGCCGTGGTCCCAGGACGACCGGGTCTTCTCCCGGGTGCAGATCGGCTGGATCGCCAAGCAGACCAAGCAGGCCGTGGAGATCCTCGCCGCCGCCAGCGGCGGCTCCTCGATCTTCCGGGACGTGCCGATCACCCGCATCCAGCGGGACGTGCACGCGACGTCCCTGCACGCCCTGATCACGCCGAGCACCAACATCGAGCTGTACGGCAGGTCCCTGACCGGCCTTGAGCCCAACTCGCTGTACCTGTGAGCGACATGCCGCGCTGAGCGGAGCGTGACGCGGGCGCGGGGGGGGGGGGGGGGGGGGGGGGGGGGGGTCGGGGGGGGGGGGGGGGGGGTGGGGGGGGGGGGGGGAGGGGGGGAGGAGGGGGGGGGTGGTTGGGGGTACCCAGGCGGGGGGGTGGGGGAGTGTGTCCGCCCCCCCCTCACAA
>NZ_JBVHMF010000017.1:152051-182312 GCF_055558595.1 Streptomyces sp. NPDC025721
TCCCCTATGCGCCCCTTCGCCGCCCCCCCCCCCCCCCCCCCCCCCCCCCCCCCCCCCCCCCCCCCCCCCCCCCCCCCCCCCCCCCCCCCCCCCCCCCGCTTCCGCTTCCTTTTCCCGTGCCGTGCGGGTCCGGGGGCCGGATCAGCCGAGGCCGACCCGGAATCCGACCCCGCGGACGGTGACGATCCAACTGCTCCGGCCCAACTTGTTGCGCAGCGAGTTGACATGGGTGTCCACCGTGCGGCTGGCCTGGTAGCCGACCGCGAGCACCGTCGGGATCTCCCATATCTCCGCGAGCAGCCGCTGCCGGGTCACGACCATCTCGGGGTGCCGCGCGAGGTAGTACAGCAGGTCGAACTCCTTGCGGGTCAGCTTCACCGGCTTCTCGTGCACCTGCACCTTGCGCGAGGCCGCGTCGATCCGCAGACCGCCGATCGACACCGTCGTCTTGGGGGTGACGACCGGTCGGCGCGGCTCCCGCCGCCGCATGACGGCCTCCATGCGGGCCGCCAACTCGCGGATCTCGTACGGCTTGTCGATGCAGTCGTCGGCGCCCGCCCGCAGTCCCAGGACCCGGTCCAGCTCGGTGCCGCCGCTGGCGAACGCGATGACGGGGATGTCACCCGTCTCCCGCATGCTGCGGCAGACGGCCAGGCCGTCGATGTCCGGGAGATCGAGGTCGAGCAGGACGAAGTTCGCCTGCCGGAAGGTCTCCAGAGCCGCGGTTCCGGAATCCACGGTCGTCACCTCATGGCCGTACCGCTCCAGATTGCGGGCCAGGGCCGCGGCTTCGTGCTCCTGCGCCTCCACAACGAGTATGCGCACGGTATCTCCCTTGGAGTTGTACGGACCGAAGGTGGATTCACGGCCGCAAGCTCCATTGCCTGCATAGCTGTTAGGTGGACACATCCATCTAGTGCTGATCCGCGGCGCGGATTCTCAAACCGTTCTCATCGATTCGAGCCAGGGAGTTCATGTGAGGACACACGGACTTCGCGGATCCGCTTCGGAGATATCCGTTCGCGGGAAGGCGCGGTAAACCGTGTCGAATCGTCAGAGGTCAGGGAGCGGTCACCGGCAGGGAGCGGTTCTGCTGGACATCTCGGAACGCGCGCAGGAATGTGTCGACCGCGGCGTCGGCCACGGTGTGGAGTTCGGTGTCCGGTACGGGTCGGGTGCCGAGTTGGGACCGCGCCTCCATGGGGCCCGTGAGCAGAGCGAGGAACTGCTCCGCGGCCTCGACGGGGTCGCAGGGGCGCAGCAGACCGGCCAGGGAGAGCCGGGCCATCCGGTCGGCGAGGGTCTGCCGGAGCCGGTCGGCGCCGCGCCCCCAGACGACTTCGAGCAGTCCGGGGAAGCGGGTGATCTCCGCGTGCAGCAGTCGGCGCAGCGCCCAGGAGCGGGGGTCGCAACACTGGAGCAGCATGCGGTATCCGACCTCCTCCAAGCGGGACCTGACCGGGTCGGAGCCCTCGCCGTCCCCGCTCTCCTCGTCGGCCTCGCCGTTTCGGCCGTTCGCGCCGCCCTCGACCGTCAACTGCTCGGCCAGGGCGAGGTTTCCGTCCATCACCGCGTTCCCCGTCGCCTCCATCGCGGCGTGGAAGAGGTTCTCCTTGTCGCCGAGGTGGTTGTAGACGGTGTGCTTGGCGACGCCCGCCACTTCGGCGATCTCCTCCATGCACGCACCGGCGTACCCCCGCTTGGCGAACACGGCGAAGGCCGCGTCGAGGATCGCCTGACGCTTGTCGATGCGGCCTCGCGAGGCCGTTCGGTTGCCTGATGCCGATGTCGCAGTTCCGCCCACCCTCGCAGCGTACCCGATACGGGCGTTGAGTTACACCGGCCGGTGCAGTTTGTTGCCCACCGACGTTGTCAGCGTCCTGAGTGGTGCCCTAATCTGCACTGGCGAGTGCAATTTGGCTCGCTGTCATCTGACGTGCCGCCATCTGACGCGCGGCCACCTCACGCCACCTCATGCCACTTCACGCCACCGGAGAGACTCATGGCGCATCCGTCGAACGAGGGCCTTGACCCCGCGCTGCGGCGACTGATCGGAGTGATCCTGTTAGGCGGGATCATGGGGATCCTCGACGGCTCGATGATCGCCGTCGCAGCGGACACCCTGGTCAAGGACTTCGACACCTCACTCAGCGCGGTCAGTTGGGTGTCCACGAGCTATCTGCTCGCCCTGACCGTGAGCATCCCGGTCACCACCTGGGCCGTCGACAGGTTCGGCGGTCGACGGCTGTGGCTGCTCGGCCTGGTGATCTTCCTCGCCGGTTCCATCAGTTCCGGACTCGCGTGGAACATCGGCAGCCTGATCGCCTTCCGCGTGCTCCAGGGACTCGGCGCGGGTCTGCTCGACCCGCTGATGCTGACCCTGCTGGCCCGTTCGGCCGGACCCAGCCGGATCGGACGGGTCATGGGCCTCATGGGCGTCGTCGGCTCCAGCGGCCCGGTGTTCGGCCCGGTGATCGGCGGATTCATCCTGCAAGGCGTGTCCTGGCGCTGGATGTTCCTGGTCAACGTCCCGATCGGCCTGCTCGCGCTGGTGCTCGCCCTGCGGGTGATCCCGGACGACAAGCCGACCGGCGAGCAGCCGGTGAGCAAACTCGACACCGTCGGCGTCGCGCTGATCGGGCCGGGCGTCGCGGCCGCCGTGCTGACCTTGTCGCAGTACGCCGAGCGGACCGAGTTCTCCGCCTGGCAGGTGCTCGTCCCGCTGGTCGCCGCGGTCGTGCTGCTCGGCGCCTACGCCGTCCACGCGCTGCGCGAGCGCACCACGCAACCGCTCATCGACCTGCGGCTGTTCGCCTCGCGCAGCTTCTCCGCCAGCGTCACCGTCGGCGCCCTGGTCGGTCTGGCCACCTTCGCCAGCCTGTTCGCGCTGCCGCTGTACTACCAGCAGGTACGCGGCCACGACACCTTCGCGTCCGCGCTGCTGCTCGCTCCGCTCGGTGTGGGGTCGGCCCTGTCGATGCCGCTGACCGGACGGTTGTCCGACAAGGTCGGCTCACGGACCCTGGTGATGTGCGGCGGCGCGGTCGCCACGCTGAGCGCGCTGGCCTTCACCCAGCTCAGCGCGGACACGTCCCAAGTCTGGACGGCCGTGGTGGCGTTCACGATCGGCCTCGGCCTCGGCAGCGTGGGCGCGCCCACCATCGCCTCCCTCTACCGCACGCTCCCGCCGCATCTGGTGCCTCAGGGCAGCACCGTGCTGTACATGCTCAACCAGCTCGGCGCCGCGATCGGCATCGCGCTGGTCGCGCTGCTCGTCCAGAGCGCGGGCAGCGGCGACGCCCTCGGCGGCTTCCGGCACGCATACTGGGGCGTGACCGGCGCGCTCGTCCTCGCCCTGATCGCCGCGACCCAACTGCCGGGCCGTCCCAAGCCGCAGGAATCCGACGGCGGTACGCCGCAGGAACAGCACGCCGACGTGAACTCCGACGTCACCGCCGACGTCCACTCCCATGCCGACTCCGCGGTCGGCTCCGACATCCGCTCCGCGGAGGCTCCCGCCTCCCTGGCCGCCCAAGGGGACACCCTGTGAAGACCATTGTGATCGCCGGCGGCACCGACGGCATCGGAAAGGCGCTGGCGGCCACCCGGCTCGGCAACGGCGACACCGTCGTCGTCATCGGCCGCAGCGAGGTGAAGGGGAAGGCGTTCCTGGAGACCGCCGCGACCGTCGGCGCCCAGGACCGGGCCTTCTTCATCCCTGCCGACCTCAGCCTGCTGGGCGAGAACGAACGGGTGCTCAAGAAGCTGCGCGCGCGGTTCCCGACGATCGACGCCCTGGTCCTGTGCGCCCGCCACTACCGCACCGAGCGCGCCCTCACGGCCGACGGCATCGAGGAGAACTTCGCGCTGTTCTACCTCAGCCGCTACCTGCTCGGACACGGCCTGGTGGACACGCTGTCCGCCGCCGAACAGCCCGTGGTGGTCAACGTGGCCGGTCCCGGCGCGAGTCTGAGCGTGGTCCGCTGGGACGACCTGGAGCTGCGCCACGGTTACCACGGCGGCGCCGCGCTCGGCCAGGGCGGAAAGCTCAACGACCTGCTCGGCGTCACCTTCGCCGAGCGGTACGGGGACAGCGGCATCCGCTACGTCCTGATCCACCCGGGCGTCACCGCGACGAGCTTCTCCGGCGAGTACGACGATGTGACACTGCGTCAGATCCTGTCGATGCAGTCGTTCGCCAAGCCGGTGGAGGCCGCCCTCCCGCCGATCGTCGACGCCATCGACGCCCCTCCCGCCGAGCCGTTGAGCGCGTTCGTCGAGGGGCTTCGGATCGGGGTGAAGGACCGGTCCTTCGCGCCGGACGCGGCCGAACGCCTCGACGCGGCCACCGAGCGGATCCTGGAGGAGCACCGGGGGCGGACCGGCGGTCCCGGCGGGAATTGACGGTCTCCAGAAGGTGTCACAAGCGGAATTGATGTTCTTTTCACAATCCTGAGCCGGGATTCCTGGGCGCGGGTCACCGCTGGTCGGAGAATGTTCCGTACCACGCCGTGGCCCGCGCCTTTCGTGGAGCCACCTCATTCCCGAGGAGCCGAAGAATGTCCCACGCGTCCACCTCGCGGCCCGTCATCGAGAATCCCCAGAGCGACATCGTGCTCGTCGGCACGGTCCCGACGGAGAGCGGAAAGGCGGTGCAGACCGCGGAAGCCGTCGTCGCCCACTGGCGGTCCGGCGAGTGGCCGCCGGAGCTGCTGTCGCTCACGGTCTACACGAGCAGCGAAGGCGACTCGGTGCTGACCTACGCGCAGTGGTCCGCGGAGGAGCCGCTGCGGCAGTCCCTGAAGGAGGAGGGCAGCCTCTCCGACACGGCGTCCGCCGTCCCCGGCGCCCCGGCGCCCGTGCCCTACCGCCTGTACCGCGCGGTCCGCGGTTCCGGCATCGCCGACCCCGCCCCCGTCGCCGAGTCCTTCCCCGTGGCCTTCTTCGGCGCGGAGAACGACCAGGCCGCCCGCGCCTTCGTGGACGCCCTGTTCGCCGGCGAGGAGGCCACCGAGGGCCAGGACCGCGACTACCCCGGCGGGATATCGGCGAACATGCACATCAGCGTGGACGGCACGAGCGTCCTCAGCTTCTCCGAGTGGGTGACGGAGGCCAACGCCGTCGCCCACATCGAAGCCGTCTGGGAGCCGGTCCTGAAGGACCTCGGCGGCACCGGTCTGCTCTACCGGCACTTCAGCACCCTGCTCCCGACCGCCTGAACACCCCACCGGCCGGCCCCCGCCCTCGGGGCGGGAGCCGGCCGGTTCCTCATGGCTCAGGACCTCAGCGGCTCATCCGCAGGACCTCGGCGGCTCATCCGGCCGCGCGCGCGTACGCGTGCCAGACGCGAGGCGCGTCGAACAGGTGCACCCGCTCCGACCGCCGCCACCGGGCGGCGGGCACCGACACCACGTCCCCCGGCACCGGCAGATCGGGACCCGCCGCCGTACGGGCGAAGAGCACGGCGACAAGCGCGGCCAGTTCCTCAGGAGTCGCACAACCGCGCACCACGCGCAGCTGACGAGAATCGATCGAGTCGGTCATCACACATCCTTCTTCGCGCGGTCGGGAAAGTCGAGGCCACACCGGCAGCGGAAATGCGCCGCACCTCAACCTCAAGGTTCCAGGGAAACCGGCCCCCGCTCAAGACACCCCGATTCAGGACTCCGTCAGATTCCACAAGTCCTCGCCAGCCGAATTCAGCGACCGCCAGCCGAATGTCAGATCCCCTTGACCCGGCCCGCCTTCCGCGCCGCGGGGGCGGAGCGTCAGGCGAAGGACGGCCAGCGATGGGCGGCCCAGTGGCGCCAGTCCGTCCAGCCGGGCGGTGGGCCGGTCGGCCGGTCGGCCGGATAAAGCGGTGGCCGCCCGACCGCCTGACCGCCCTCACCGCCCCGACCGCCTGACCGCCCCGGCCGCCCCGACCGCCCGGGCGGTCCCCGTCGAACCGGCGCCCCCGCTCCCGGACCTGGAATGATCGGGCCATGCGCGCCGCCCGGCTCCTCTCGCTCATCCTCCTGTTGCAGAACCGGGGGAGGCTGACGGCCGGTGAGCTGGCGCAGGAGCTGGACGTCTCGGTGCGGACCGTCTACCGGGACATCGACTCGCTGAGCGCCGCGGGCATTCCGGTGTACGGGGACGCCGGGCACGGCGGGGGATACCAGCTGCTCGGCGGGTACCGGACCCGGCTGACCGGGCTGCATGTCGACGAGGCGGAGTCGCTGTTCCTGGCCGGACTGCCGGGCGCGGCCGACGACTTGGGCCTGGGGGAGGTGCTGGCGGCGGCGGAGCTGAAGCTGACCGCGGCCCTGCCGCCACCGCTGCGGGACCGGGCCGGGCGGATCCGTGAGCGGTTCCACCTCGACGCGCTCGGCTGGTACCGGGAACAGGACTCCCCGTCCGCTCTCGTACCGCTCGCCGACGCGGTGTGGAATCAGCGGCGGATCCGGGTGCGCTACCGCCGCTGGACCGCGCCGCAAGAGGTCGAGCGCGACCTCGACCCGTACGGCCTGGTCCTCAAGGCGGGGGTCTGGTACCTCGTTGCCGCGGTGGACGGCGTGGTGCGCACGTACCGGGTGTCCTCGATCCTCCGCCTGGACGTCGGGACGACCGGCTTCGAGCGGCCGGACGGGTTCGACCTGGCCGCTCACTGGCAGCAGTACCTCGCCGTCTACGACGCCCGCAGGCTGCGGCTTCAGGGCTCCGTACGGATCGCTCCCGCGCTTTTGTCCGCGCTGCCGGACCGCCTGGACGCGGCTCTGGTCCGCGCGGTGGAGACCTCGGCGGGGCCGCCGGACGCGGACGGCTGGGTGACGGCGACGGTGCCGCTGGAATCGGTCGAGCTGGCGGTGCCCGTACTGCTGTCACTGGGCCCGGACATCGAGGTGCTCGGCCCCGAGGAGCTGCGCCGCGCGATCGCGGAGCGGGCGGCGGCCGTGCTCGACCGGTACCGGCCGGCGGACTCGCCCGGCCGGGCGGGGGCCGACGAGCGCAGCAGCACTCCGGCGGACAGGGTGGCCAGCAGGGCGAGAGCGGCGAGGACCCCGAAGCCGTAGCGCGTGTCGGTGCTGTCGGTGACCTTCCCGACCAGGAACATCACCGCGACCGTGGCCGCCAGCCCGCCGCCGTTCGCCAGCCCGAAGACCCGGCCCACCGAGGCGTCGTCGGCCGAGGTCATCAGCATGGTCCGCGAGGCGATCCGGGCCTGCCCGAAGAAGAACGCGCCCACCGGCACTCCGACGAGATAGCCGGCGATCCCGAACTGGCTCTGGAGTACCAGGCCCACGGCGCAGAGCAGGAAGCCCACGACGGCGATGCGGAGGTCGGGACTGCGTCTGCTGACGATCCGGTACGCGCCGGCCGCCGCCAGGAAGCCGAGGCAGCCCAAAGCGTCCACCGCGCCGAACGTCCCCGCCCCCAGGCGGAGTTCACCGATGACCGCGGTGGGCAGCAGGGCGTTGAAGACCGTGACGACCACGCTTCCCTGGGCGTAGAGCAGGATGAAGTGCCGCATCCGCATCGGTGTCCGCGTCGGCGTACGCGCCGCCACCGGCGCCGACTCCCCGGCGGCGGTGGCCGTCGGCGCCCGTTCCGGGCGACGCCCCACCGCGGCCACGCACAGCGCCGAGACGGCGAAGGTCCCGGCGTTGAACACCAGCAGCGGCACGGCGCCGAACGCCTGGACGGACAGCCCGCCGACCGTCGCCGACAGCAGCATCCCCGCCTGGGTCCCCATCTCGTAGCGGGCGTTGAACCGCCGCAGCCGGTCCGCCGGGACCCGTTCCTTGATCAGCGCGGAGCTGGCGGGGAAGAACAGCGCGCCGACCACGGCGAGCGCCAGGTTGGCGCCGTAGATCCCGGCTCCCGGAGAGCCGCCGCAGACCAGCCAGAGCGGCAGGGCCAGGGCCAGCGCCGCACTGGAGAGATCGCAGCCGATCCACAGGGCCCGCCGGTCGAAGCGGTCCGCCAGCCGCCCGAAGAAGGGTGACAGCAACGCCTGCGGCCCGGCGACGGCGATGAAGAGCCAGCCGACGGCCATCATGGTGCGCTGTTCCCTGATCATGAGCAGCGCACCGACGATGAGCTGGACGTTGTTGCCGAGAGCGGTGGCGAAGGCAGCGGGTACGAGCAGCCGCTCGGCCCGCCGGGAGTGCCGACTGAGGATCATGGCACCACTGTCCGGCGCTTCCCTGACATCCTGTGTCAGTGAAGTCTCTCCGCCCGGTGACGTCTTCGCACCGCCCCCGAGCGGCCGGGCCGCCCGCTACCGCCGCTTGACGGTGTAGGTCAGGTGGGTCACCCGGGACGACGCGTCCGTACGGGTCTGGTCGAGTGCGAGACGGTCGGGGTCCACGCGCTCGAACAGGCGGATGCCCGTGCCGAACAGCACGGGCGCGAGGGTGATCGAGAACTCGTCGACCAGGCCGGCGTCCAGGTACTGCTGGATCGTCTCGGCGCCGCCGGAGATACGGATGTCGCGGTCGCCCGCGGCCTCGCGGGCCCGGTCGAGCGCGCTGGAGATTCCGTCGTTGACGAAGTGGAAGGTCGTGCCGCCCGGCCGCTCCCACGGGTCACGCTCGACGTGGGTCACGACGAACACCGGGGTGTGGAACGGCGCCTCCTGCGGCCATGCCAGCTCTCCGGCGTCGAACATCCGCTTGCCCATGACGCTCACGCCGGTGCGCTCGTACGTCGCCCGGGCGATGTCGTTGTCGATCCCCTCCTCGCCGCCCTCGCCGAGCTTGAGATTCTCGCGGAACCACCGCTGCGGGAAGATCCACGCCTGGAGCTCCGACCACTTCGCCATCCAGCGCCGGACCCCGGGGTCGCTCTGGCCTTCGGGCGAGAAGACGTCCTCGACGGGCACGGCGTCCGGCGCCATGAAGCCGTCGAGCGACATCGTCACACTGAAGAACACCTTGCCTGCCATCAGTCGTCCGCTCCCTTCGATGCGGTCCCGTTCCCGGTGAGTTCGGCGACGTAGACCGCCAGATTGCGCAGCGTCTGCTCGCCGCCCTCGACCGCGTGGTACTTCTCCGCCGCCTCGTCGCGCAGCTCCCTGGTCGGGAACACCGTGCGCATCACGAGCCGGGTCTCCTCGTCCGCCGGTTCGAAGGTCAGGACCGACTCGAAGGTGTGGGGGTCGTCGCGGGACTCGCCGTGCAGCAGCGCGATCCGCCGTGACGGGACGATCTCGGTATAGGTGATCCACTCCTGGTAGTCGGTCCCGTCCGGCCCGTGCATCACGAAGTCCCAGACCCCGCCGACGCGGAAGTCGAAGGACCGCGTCGTGGTCGTGAACCCTTCGGGGCCCCACCACCGCGAAAGGTGCCGGACCCGTGTGAACGCCTCGAACACCAGCTCCCGTGGGGCGCCGATGGTCCGGGAGACCACGATCTCGCGGTCCGCCGCCGCCTCGTCGCCGCTATTGGTCGTCGTCATCCGGTGGTTCCTCCTGCCTTGCCTGTTTCAGATCTCGTACGTACGCGTCCAGCCGGTCGAAGGTCCCGTTCCAGAACTCCTCGAAGCCGCCCGTCCACTCATGGATCGGCCGCAGCCCGCGGGCGTCCAGTCCGTAGAGCCGCTGCTTGCCGGCGCCGCGGACCCGCACCAGCCCGACCTCGCGGAGCACCCGCAGGTGCTTGGACGCCTGCGGCTGGGTCATCCCCAGCTCCCGCGCCAGCTCGGTCACGGGCCGCTCGCCGCCCCGCAGCAGCGCCAGAATCTCCCGTCGCTGCGGCTCGGCGATCGCGTTGAACGCGTCCGAGGTCGTCGCCGCTCGTGCCATGACTCCATCGTATGCCTATATCGGCATGCGTCAACCGCGGCATGCCGCTCCTGAGGTTCCGCGCCCTCGGTGCGGGCCGCTCGTCCTGGCCGCCGCGTCCGCCGGGCGGCTCGGTACCCTCGGCGGAGGGAGACGGCCCCTGGAGGCGCTGGTGGGACTGCGGGAACGGATCGCGAGGGAACTCACCGCGACCATGCACGGCGGGGACCTCGAACTGGGACGGTATGCGGCGCCGCCCGGTGATCCCGGACTGTTCGGGATCGCGCCGGGGGACCCGGTGTGGCGGGTGCACGGGCACGCCACCGGGATGCTCACCGGCGGATTCGCCGCGCTCATGCTCCAGTCGCTGCATCCGCTGGCCATGGCGGGGGTCGACGACCACTCCGACTTCCGCGCCGATCCGGTCGGACGGCTGAACGGCACCGTACGGTTCATCACCACGACCACTTTCGGCTCCTCGGCCGCCGCCCGCGAGGTGATCGACCTCGTCCGGCGGATCCACACCCGCGTGCACGGCACCGCCCCCGACGGCCGCCCGTACCGCGCGGACGACCCCGATCTGCTCACCTGGGTGCACACCGCCGAGGTACGCAGCTTCCTCGCCGGCCACCAGACCTACGCGCCCCGGCCGCTGCGGCTGACTCCCGCCGAGTGCGACGCCTACTACCGCCAAGCCGCCCCCGTGGCCGAGGCGTTGGGCGCGCGGAACATACCGCGCACATCCCTCGACGCCGAGCGCTACCTGGCCCGCCAGCGCCCCCAACTCCACGCCACCGCAGCCGCGTTGGACTCGGTACGGTTCCTGCGCCGCTTCGGACGCACACGACGGGAGCGGCTGGTCGTCGGCCGGCTCATGAACGCCTCGGTCGGACTCCTCCCCGGCTGGGCCCGTACCGAATTGGGCGTTCACCGCCCGGCCGCCGTCCGCACCGGCTGGGACCGGCCCCTCGCGACGGCCGTGGGCCGCACCATCGAATGGGGGCTCGGGCCCTCCCAGATCCAGGCCGCCGCGCGAGGGCGGCTGGCGCAGGCGCCACAGGGATGACGGGGGCGCGGACCGGACCGCGGCCGACGTACGGGCCTCACGATCCGGGAGCGCGCCACCCGCGTGGGATCATCGGTCCATGAGCAGCGACCTGGAAGTGAGCGCTCTGGCGATCAACGTGACGATCCCGCAGGAGCTCCGCTGGACGGACACCCGACGCGGCGAGGAGTTCACGCTGACCACACTCAACGTCCGGCTGCTCCCGGACGGTCGACTCGCCGCCAAGGCATACGGCCGGCCGGTCGGCGGCGGCAGGGGCGCCTACGTCTCCTTCCCCGTCCCCGACAGACCCGAACTCGCCGCCCTGGTCGACGCCGCCGCCGGCCGGGCCGGGGCGCTGTGGGCCGCCCATCGCGGTCTCGGCTGAACCCGTTTCGCCGCGAGGGGGAGAGGGCTCGCAGGGGAGCGCGGCCCGAGACGCCGATCGATGCCAGGTCTGCTCCGTGACGAGGCCGTTCTGGGGTAGCAGACGGCTATGACGACAGGCGTGACCATTGGGGTCGAAGAGGAATTCCTGCTGCTCGACCGCAGGACCGCACTGCCGGCGCCACGCGTCGGCCAGCTCCGGATCGCGGCGGAGCGCGAGCCCGACCTGGGGAGCGAGGAGGTCGACACCGAGCTTCTGCAGTCCCAGGTGGAGGTCGCGACCCCGGTCTGCTCCGACCTGGACGAGGTCGCCGCGCATCTCACGCGGTTCCGGAAGTCGCTGAGCGCCGCGGCGCGCAGCGTGGACTGCCGCCTGGCGGCGACGGGCGGCGCACCCCTCATGGCCGAGGCGTCGGTGCCGGTGACCGGTGAGCAGCGGTACCGGGACATGCGGGTGGACGCGGCGCGACTGGTCGACGAGCAGTTGATCTGCGGTATGCACATCCATGTCGCCGTGCCCGACCGCCAGGCCGGGGCCGCCGCGCTGGGCCGGATCCGTCCCTGGCTGCCGCTTCTGGTCGCGCTGGGAGCCAACTCCCCGTTCTGGGACGGGCGGGACACCGGCTTCGCCAGCTGGCGCACCGTGATCTTCGGCCGCTGGCCGGTCAGCGGATCGCCGCCGTTCTTCTCCGGCGCCTCCCATTACGAGGAGCGGGTCGACGCCCTGCTGGGCACCGGGGTGATCGCCGACCGGCACCAGCTCTACTGGCACGCCCGGCTCTCCGACGAGTACCCGACGCTGGAGGTCCGCGCCCCCGACGTCCAGCTCGACGTCGACAGCGCGATCACCCTCGCCGGGCTCGCCCGCGGCCTGGTGGTCACCGCACTGCGCGAGGGCAGCGTCGGCGGCCGTCCCCTCGACCCGCCGGCCAGCGTCCTCCAGGCCGCGGGCTGGCACTCCGCCCGCCACGGCCTGACCGCCAACCTGGTCGACCCCCGCACCAATGAGCCGTCCCAGGCCGCCGACGTGCTCGGCGCCCTCCTGGACTGCGTCACCCCAGCCCTGAAGGAACTCGACGACCTCGACCGGGTGACCTCCGGCGTGCGACGACTCCTCGACAAGGGCACCGGCGCCGCACGCCAGCGCGCCGCCCTCGCGCACGGCGGCACCGAGGAACTCCTCGACCTGATAGCACCCGAGCCCGTCGATCCGGCGGACGGTGACGACGCCCGCCAGCCGGAAGCGCCCGTCATCGCCCGGGCGGGACGCCCGTAGGGCATGGAATCGGCGCCGGCTCCCGGCGACGGCCGGCAGCCGCGCGCCGATTCCCCGCTACGCCCCGGACGACCGGCTGAGGCGACTCGCGAGCAGAAGCGTCGCGGCCACGGACTTCACGGGGATGTCGCCGAGCTTCTGGCAGAGGGTCATCGCCTGTCGCAGCGCGAGGTCGGCTTCCGCGGGGTGTCCGGAGGCCAGGAGGTGTGAGCCGAGGTTGGTCAGGACGATCGCCTCGCGCTCGCTGTCGCCGCGTTCACGGAAGACGGCGAGCGCCCGGCGAAAGGCCGCTGTGGCGTCCGCCTCCTGACCGGTCTTGGACAGGGCCAGGCCCAGGCGGTTCTGCGATTCCGCTTCGCCCGCGCGCGCACCGGCTTTCCGGCTGAGCGCGATGGCCTGCCGGAGGTGGTCGGCCGCCTCTTCGTAGCGCCGCGCCGCGAGCAGTGTCGCGCCGAGGCTGTCCAGGAGGACGGCCTGATTCGGTTCGTCGTCCTCTTCGCGCCGTATGGCGAGCGCCCGGCGGAGGGTCTTCTCGGCTTCGTCGTACCGGCCGAGCCAGTGGAGGGCCGCGCCGTGCGCGGCGAGCCGTCGGCGTTGGTTCGAGGCGCTGCCGCTCTCCTCGGCGCAGGCGGCGGCTTCCTCCAGCGCCCGTAGGGCCTGCGCGAACCGGCCCACGCGCACCAGGGCCTCGCCGATGTCCCCCTGGATCTCGCCTTCGACGCGGCGGTCGCCGATGTCGCGGAAGATCGAGACCGCCTGCTCCAGGGCCTCGATGCCCTGCTCCTCCCGTCCGTTCCGGCCGTGGACGAGACCGAGGAAGCCCAGCAGCCTCCCCTCCCCGAAGCGGTCGCCGCTCTCCCGGCAGATGAGCAGGCCCTTGCGGAGGGCCGCGACGGCCTCGTCGTCCTGTCCCGTCCGGGTCAGACACGCGCTGTCAACGACGACGGCTCTGCCCTCGGCGGCGCGGTCGCCGATCCTCCGGTGGATGGCCAGCGCCCGCTGGTTCGCCTCCTCCGCTTCCGCCGCGCGCCCCGTATGGGCCAGGGCGAGCGCCAGATACGTCAGCGCCGACGCCTCGTTGTCATCGGCGCCGGCCTCCCGGAAGAGCGAGGCGGCCGTCCGGAACGGTTCGACGGCCTCCTGCTCCCGCCCCGGCAGCAGCACGGACAGCCCCAGAAGATGCTGTGCCCAGCCCTCCGCCGCCCGGTCACCGGTCCATCGGCAGACCGGCAGGGCGACGGCCGCCAGAAGGGTCATCTCCTCGAAGTGGAGGCGCAGGGAGCAGAATTCGGCGAGGCAGTACGAGAGGGCGACGGGCACGGCGGGGTGGCCGAGTCCCGTGGCGAAGGCGGCGGTACAGATCAGGTTGGCGAATTCGTCCTCCAGCCAGGACAGTGCCTGCGCGCGATCCCGGACCAGGGGCGTGGGCGACGGTACGGGGCCCTTGAGGTGCGCGTCGGCCGCGACCGCGGTCCGTACGTAGTAGTCCATCAGCCGGGCCAGCGCCGCCTGCGCCTGATCCGCGTCGGCGCGCGCCGCGCCGCGTTCGTCCGCGTAGAGGCGTACGAGACCGTGCATGCGCCAGCGGCCCCAGGTGCGCGCGGGTTCGATGAGGTGGGCGCGGGCGAGGTCGCGCAGCATGACCTCCGAGGTCGTCTCGTCGGCGCCGCACAGGTGGGCCGCCGCGCTGGTGCCGATGTCGGGGCCGCTGTTGAGGGGGAGCAGCCGGAAGAGCCTGGCGCACGCGGGGGAGACCTGTTCGAGGTGCTGGTGGGAGAGGTCGAACGCGGCCCGTACCGCCCGGTCCTCGCGGGTGAGGTGGTCCAGGCGGCGCTGGGCGTCGGCCAGTGCCTGGGCGAGGGACGCGAGCGGGCGGCCGGGGGTGTCGGCGAGGAGCGCCGAGCAGATCCGCAGGGCGAGAGGTAATCGCCCGCAGTATTCGGCGATGCGCAGGGCGTCGTCGGGTTCGTCGGCGACGCGGGTGTCGTGCGGGCCGCGGGCCTGCCGCAGGACACTGCGGATCAGGTCCACCGAGGCGTCGGCGGCGAGAACGTCGAGTTCGCACAGGCGGGCGCCGACGTCGAGGGTGTGGCGTGAGGTGACCAGGGCCGCGTTGCGGCCGTCGCCGGGAAGCAACGGGAGCACCTCGTCGGCGCTCGAGGCGTTGTCGATGACGACCAGGACCCGGCGGCCGTGTTCCGCGCAGCCGGCCAGCACCGACCGGTACAGCGCGACGCGGGCCCGCGGATCGGCGGGAATGTCCGCGTCGGCGATGCCGAGAGCGCTCAGCCATGGGCCGAGGACCCGTTCGGGGAGCAGACGCAGGTCCCGGTCGTAGCCGAGGAGATCGGCGAAGAGGACACCGCCGGGGAACCAGCCGGGTTCTGCGGTCGCCCGCGCGGCGGCCTGGAGGACGAGCTCCGTCTTGCCGACGCCCGCCAGCCCGGTGACCACGGCGGCGACGGGTCCGTCGTGCCGCTCGGTCCGTGGCCGCAACAGGTCCAGCAGCTCGGCGAGTTGCTTGTCCCGGCCGGTGAAGTTCGCGGCGCGGACCGGCAGTCCTGACCCGGCCAGGGGAGTCTCGCGCGGCACCTGCACGGTGATGTCCCGGCCCTGGAACACGGCGCTGAAGAACGTACCGCCGTGCACGTGGTTGGCGACGTCGCTCGCCGAACCGGGGGCGGAGGCGGGGTCATTGGGCTCATCCCGGCCTCCGCGCGGCCAATCGTCCAGCCCCGCGCGGAAGTCCGGATCGACGGCGGCGCGCTCCGCGAGTGCGACGCTGAGCGCCTGCGCGCGTCGCAGGTCACCCGGCGCCCGCTCCAGCGCCCGCAGCTCCTCCGACGCCGAGCTGACCGGGAGCGGTGAAGCCGGTCGCTCCGGGACGGGGCTGCTGACGAGTTCGCCCAGCTCCCGCCAGGCAGCCCGCGCCTCGTCCCGCCTGGCCGACAACTCCGCCAGCCGTCGCGCCGAGATCACCTCCACACGCGCCCCGCCCCGGTCACCGCGTCCGCCGTGGCTACGCGTCGGAGGGCCGGCGGAGTGTGTACCAGGCCGCTCCCGCCAGGGCGGCGGCGGTCACGGCGAGGGCCGCGTGCGGCAGGAACCGTCCCGGCCGGCTGGCCTTACGGTAGGCCAGCACGGCGCCGTTGGACTGCCAGCTCAGCGCGGAGCGATTCGACTGGCCCGACAGCAGCGAGCCGGCCGACTGGAACGAGCCGATGGACGTCGCGGACATCACCGATCCGAGCGACCCGATGGACAGGACCGACGCCACCGAACCGATCGACAGGACCGACCCGGCCGAGGCGATGGACAGCACCGAATCCGTGCACCCGATGGACAGCAACGAGTTGTGTGACCCTGTCGGCCAGCGTGAGGACATACGGACACTGTCTCACCCCGCACCCCGTCGCACCCCGCATTCCCGGCCGCGAGACAGCCCCCGGCAGCTTCGGCGCCGCACCGCTCGCAGAGCCGTGACGACGCCCTCGCCCGGCCCCGCGCCGGACCGATCGGCCCGGTCACCGGACAGGTGCGAGCGTGCTAACCCACCGCGTAGGCGCGGTAGTTCGCGGAGCCGGGGCCCGCGGCGCGGTTCTTCAAGGTGGCGGACCGCTGATAGGTCGCGGACGAGTGGGGGGCCGAGACGGGCGGCCGGTCGGGGGTGAGCTGCTCCGCGGCCTCGAGCGCCGTGATGATCGTGGAGACGAACACCGGCAGGTCGTCCGGCAGCGGTGACGTGATGAGATTCCCGTCGACCACGATCGGCTCGACGACGTAGTCGGCCCCGGCGTGGATCAGGTCGTCACGGATCGGCGCGACCGAGGTGACGCGGCGGCCCGAGACGATTTCGGCGGAGGCGAGCAGCCATCCCGCGTGGCAGATCGCCGCGACGATCCTTCCCTGCCGGTCCACTTCACGGACGAGCGCGACGATGTTCTTGTCGCGTCGCAGGTATTCGGGCGAGAACCCGCCGGGGACGACGAGCGCGTCGATGTCCTCGGCCACCAGGTCCGCGACGTTGACCTCGGCTCGGGCCGGATAGCCGATCTTGCTCGCGTAGACCGCGTCCGTGGCAGGTCCCGCGATGACGACCTGGGCACCCGCCTCGCGGAGCCGGAGCACCGGGTACCACAACTCGAGTTCCTGGTAGAGGTTCTCGACAAGGACGACGACTCGGGCGTCTTGAATTCTCATGTGCTTCCCTCTTGGGCGACGGATCGATTGCGGGGCGGCTCAGACGTCGATCGCGAAGATCCGCCGCGGGTTGTGAATCATGAGCGCGTCGAGCTGCTCGTCGGTGACGCCCTTGGACTTCAGGCGCGGGACGAAGCTGGTGAACATGTAGCCGAGGTCGACCTTCTCGTTGAGCAACTGGGGGTCGGACTCGGTCACCCCGGCGCGCGGATTGAAGAACCAGCGGTCGAACGAGATGACCACGTTGTCCAGGTATCCCTCGTCGATGAGCGTCACCAGGGCGTTCGCCATGGCTTCGTCCAGTTCCTCGGCGCTGCCGACGCGCCAGGGGATGCCGACGTGGTCGAGCTGGACGTTGGCGCCCATGGCGAGGATCTCGCGCATCATCTCGACCTGCGGGGGGACGAAGGCGTGGCCGATGATGACCTTCGCCAGGTCCATGCCCTCCTCCGCGAGGATCTCCAGTTGCTCGCGGCCGGGGTTGGTCACCTCGAAGTCCATGGGGTCGATGTGGGTGTTGATGGCGCAGCCCACCTGCGTCGCCGCCCGGGCCGCGGCGCGGATGACCCGGTCCTCCACCTCGTGGATGTGCCGGCCGTTCGGGCCGAGCGGGCTCGGCTTCGGCGTGACGCTCTCCTGGCCGGTCGCGATCTTGATGGCACCGGCCCGGTAGGGGGTCTGCTGCCAGGCGAAGACCATTCCCTCGGTGAGGTCCTTGACGAAGAACTCGGTCAGCTCCTCGACGGTCTGGCGCCGCCAGTAGTACGGCACCCCCATCCGCTCGGGGAAGAAGCCCGTGATGGCGACGACGTTCATGCCCGTCTGCTTGGCCACGTCGACCATGAACTGCGGGTGGCGGCCGACCTCGGGCGGGGTCATGTCGACGATGGTCCCGTAGCCGTACCCGTCCATCCCGCGCTGGACCTGGCCCGCGACGAAGTCGACCGCGGCGCTGTAGTCCAGCACGGTGCGGTGGTCCAGCTCCGCTCCGGGGTAGCCGTAGAGCAGGTGCTCGTGGCTGAGGATCTTGCCCGAGTTCTCCGCGGGCACGTCACCGAGGACTGTTCGTAGAATCTTCAACGTTTCTGCCTCCTGCTCTCGAATGCGGTCGTCGTCACTTCTGGGACCAGCGGCTGAACAGCTCCCGGTACAGCTCGGGCATGCCGTCGGCGTCCGGCGCGGTCAGCCAGTTCGGGCTGGTGAAGCCGGGGCCCAGCAGCGAACGCACGAGGTCGGTGCCGGTTCCGCTGGAGACCAGGTGGCCGTGCCGGACGGAGAAGTCGCCGATCAGGGCGCGCTGACCGGCCGAGGCGACCGGTACCGCGCCCACGCCGCCCGGCACCACCAGGGCGTCGATGGTCAGCCCCGCCAGGTGTTCGACGGTCGAGGTCGGGACGACGGGGTAGCCGAGGTGGCTCTCGCAACCCTCCGGGTCCGACGTGACCAGGTGCAGGTCGGCGCCGGCCTCCCGCGCGCGGAACACCGGATACCAGAACTCGACCTCCTGGTACCCGGGGAACGACAAGACGACGACTGTCCGGGACTGGGGCATACGACTTTCCTTCGGGTTGCACACGGCAAATGAACCTGGCTGGTTGTCTTACAGGTTGAGTATGCGGGATATGTTCAAGGTTCCGCAAGGTTTGTGACCCGAGGTGGGGGAGTGTCCGCGGGGTATCCGGCGGGCTGGTGATTGCGCTCGACCCCCTGACTGGCGCAGACTAGGGTCCGTGGAAGAGCAGCCAGACAGTCTGTCAATACCGGTCCGGGAGCGGCAGTCGCGCAAGCTCGTGGCGATGAAGCGGGTGGCACGGCACAGCGCTGTCGATGTCGTACGCAATCAGCTCGTCGAGCTCATCGAGCGCGGCGAGATTCCCGTGGGGGACTGGCTGCCCTCAGAGGCGGAGATGTCGCGCGCGTTCGGGGTCAGCCGGCCCGCCCTGCGCGAAGCCCTGGGCAGCCTGCGGGCGTTCGGCTACATCGAGTCCCAGACCGGCCGGGGTTCGATGGTGGTCTCCAACCGGGCTTCCAGCTCACTGACGTTGAGCCAGTACTCCTCGACCGATCTCAACGAGGTGCGCCGCCACCTGGAGGTGCCGACGGCCAAGCTGGCCGCGACCCGCCGGTCCGAGGAGGAACTCGCGGTCATCGTGGAGGCCTGCGAGGCGTACGCGGTGGAGGCGGACCCGGAGATCAGGGTCCGGCTGGACAGCGAACTGCACATCGGGATCGCGTCCGCGACGGGCAACCCCCTCTTCCCTCGGCTGATCAAGGACATCCGGTCGATCCTCGAGGAGCAGTCCCTGGCGCTCTCCGTGTCCGCCGAGCGCTGGCGGCACTCGACGGAGGAGCACTTCGCCATCTGCCGGGCGATCCGCGACCGCGACCCGGACCGCGCCTCCGAGGCGATGGTCGCCCACCTGCGCGCCGTCGAGGACGCGGTCAGCATGCTGCAACGACCGGAAACGCCGCTGTCGTCGAACTGAGGTGACCGCGGCGCCACGAGAGTGGCGTCGTCGCGGCCATGAGGCCCGGAACGCCCCGAAGGGGCGTACGACCGGCTCGCAGTCCACGTCCTAGCTGTCTGACAGGTCAGCCCGGACGTCGTCACGGGACCCGGCTCGCCGTCTGTCGCGGAGCCGCGCCGAGCCGTGCCGAGCCGTGCCGAGCCGCGCGTTGGTGCGCGCCGCCGCGCCGCCCTCCGGCATGCGTCCCATGCCCCATGTCCCGTGTGCCCGTTACCCCGTGTCCGGGTACGCGTCGGCGCGCGCACCGCCGCGACCTGTGACGCGCCTGCTCACCGCCGCGTCGCCGTGCTACATTTCAACCTGTCAGACTGCCTGACCTTTGGGGGAAATGTGGGTGACTCGGAAGTGATCGGGATCATCGCGGACGACATCACCGGCGGGTCGGACGTGGCCGCGGCGCTCAGCGCGGCGGGCAGACGGACGGTCCAGGTGGTGGGCGTGCCCGGCCCCGACCTCGAACTGCCGCCGCATGACGCCGTCGTCGTCTCGCTCAAAACGCGCAGCGTGCCGCCGGAAGAGGCGGTCGCCGAATCGCTGGCGGCACTGCGCCGGCTGCGGGACCTCGGGGCGCGCCGGATCGGCTTCAAGGTCTGCTCGACGTTCGACTCCACGCCTCGCGGCAACATCGGACCCGTCGGACTCGCCCTCGCGGACGCGCTGGACAGCGGGATCACGCTGGTCTGCCCGGCCGCACCGGCCAACGGCAGGACCGTCTACCAGGGGAACCTGTTCGTCCACGACCTGCCGCTGGCGGAGTCCTCGCTGGCCCGGCACCCCCTCAATCCGATGACCGACTCCAACCTCGTACGGCTGCTGACCGCCCAGACCACCGCCGAGGTCGGTCTCGTGGATCACTCCCTCGTACGGTCCGGGGCCCCGGCCGTACGCGCCCGGCTGGCGGACCTGCGCGCGGCCGGTGTGCGTTTCGCGGTCGCGGACGCGATCTGCCGTGACGACCTGCTCGTCCTCGCGGACGCCATCGGTGACGCGGCCTTCTGGATCGGGGCGAACGGTCTGCACGCGGCGGCCGGGGCGGCGGCTCAGGACAGCGCCACCTCGCACAGCGCGGTCCCGGCCGAAGTGGTCGGCCCCGGCCCCGGCGACTTCGCGGACACCATCGCGGGACCCACCTTCATCGTCGCGGGCAGCTGCTCGGACGCCACTCGCGGCCAGATCGCCGCCTTCCGCGAGAGCGGCCCGGCCATCGCCCTCGACCTCGCACGGGTACGGGACGACGCGGGGTACGCGGCCGAAGTCGTCGCGCGTGCGCTGACCTTGCTGTCGGACTCGCCTGCGGTGCTGGTCCACAGCGCGGCGGACGCCCGCCAGCCGACCGAAGAAGCCGGGGCCGAAGCCGGGGCCGGAACCGGGGCCGGCTCGACCGACCTGGGCTCCGCCATCGAGACCTTCCTCGCCGAACTGGCCGCCGGAGCGGTCGACGGCGGGATACGGCGTCTGGTCGTCGCCGGAGGCGAGACCTCCGGCGCGGTGCTGCAACGGCTCGGCGTACGGGCCCTCCAACTGGGCGGCCCCATCGATCCGGGCGTGCCCTGGATGCGTTCGCTCGGCCCGACCGAGCTGGCACTCGCGTTGAAGTCCGGCAACTTCGGCGGACCGGACTTCTTCCTCAAGGCCGTGGCCCGATGACGCCGAGAGCCGCGGGCGACCTGGTCGCGTACGCCAAGCTCCTGTCCGACCGCGGGCTCGCGCACGGCCGTACCGGAAACCTGAGCGTGCGCACGGCGGACGGCGTGCTGGTCACCCCGACCGGCTCGGCGCTCGGCTCACTGACCGAGGACGGCCTCGCGCACGTCGACGAGCGGGGCGCCCGGTTGTCCGGCCCGCCGCCGACCAAGGAACTCCTGCTGCACCTGGCGGTGTACCGCGCCCGCCCCGAACTGCGCGCCGTCGTCCACCTCCATTCCCCCTGCGCCGTCGCGGTCTCGCTGCTGCGGGACACCGATCCGTCCGACGCGATTCCCCCGCTCACCCCCTATTACGTGATGCGGGTCGGCTCCCTCCCGGTCGTGCCGTACTTCCGGCCCGGGGACCCGGCCATGGCCGAGGCGGTCGGCCCGCTGCTCACGCGGTCCCACTGCCTGCTGCTGGCCCACCACGGCACGCTCGCCGGAGGCGGCACGCTCGCCGACGCGGCGGAGGCGGCCGAGGAGATCGAGGCGACCGCCAGATTGTGGCTGGCCGTCCGGTCCCATGACATATCCACTCTGACCAGCGACCAGATCGGTGCCCTGCGTCCGGCCGACCCGAACAGGTGACCCATGTCCGACCGTCCTGTCATCACCATGATCCACACCGTGACCACACTGCCCCCGGTCTTCACCGCCCTGGCCGCCGAGTCGCTCCCCCACGAGATCGAGCTGCGCCACATCGTGGACGACAGCCTCCTCTCGGTGACCCGCGCGGAGGGAGGAGTACGCGCCGGAACCGCCCGGCGCCTGCTCGGGCATGTCTGGTCGGCGGCCGACGCGGGCGCCGACTTCGTACTGGTCACCTGCTCGTCGCTCGGCGAGGCGGTGGAGCTGACCAGGCCCTTCAGCACGGTCCCGGTGCTGCGGATCGACGAGCGGATGGCCGAGGAAGCTGTACGGCGCGGTCCGCGGATCGGGGTGATCGCGACCCTCGGCACGACGCTGGCCCCGACCGCGAATCTGATCCGGCGGGCGGCCGAACAGGCCGAGGCGCCGATCGAACTGGTCGAGACGCTGTGCGTGGGCGCCTTCGAGGCACAGGCGGCCGGCGACCCCGCCGCCCACGACGCGCTGGTCCGTGACGCGCTGGGCGAGCTGATCCCCCGGTGCGACGTCATCGTGCTCGCTCAGGCGTCGATGAGCCGCATCGTCGCGGAACTCGACGAAGCCCCGCGGATTCCCGTGCTGGCCAGTCCCCGGTCGGCGCTTGAAGCGCTGGCCGACCGGCTGCGCCAGTCGTGACGGGTACGGCCGAGGACCGGGAGGCGAGCCCGGCCACGCGTATCCGGGCGCGGTGGCTGTACGGGGGAGCGGGCGTCGCGCGACGGGGCGCGGCGATCCTGGTCCGCGGCGACAGGATCGCCGCGGTCGGTCCCGACGCCGATGTTCCGCACACCGGCGGTCCCGAGCTGACGTTCGAGGCGGCGACGGTACTTCCCGGCCTGATCGACGCGCACACCCACCTTCTTCTGCCGTACGGCCGGGATCTGACGCGGGTGGACAGCGGTTCCGCCGCCGCGACGGCCGCCGCGCGCGCCGTCGCCGCCCGTCTGCTGGGCAGGGGCGTCACCACAGTCCGCGATCTCGGCTCACCCGGGACCGACGGCCAGGCCCTGCGGGACGCGATCGGCGCGCGGCCCGCGTGCGGTCCCACCGTCGTGGCCGCGGGCCGCCCGATCACCTCGCCCGACGGCCACTTCCGCTCGTTCGGCATCACCGTCGAGGGGGCCGCCGAGGCGGCCGGGGCGGTGCGGCTGCTGCACGACGAGGGAGCCGACCTCGTCAAGATCGCGGTGACCGGCGGTTCGCTGACCCCTGGCACCGATATGAGCAGGGCGTATCTGGGGCGGTCCGAGATGGCCGCGATCGTGGCCGCCGCGCACGCCCGCGGCATGCGGGTCGCCGCCCACGCGCACGGCACCGAGGGGATCGAGATCGCGCTCGCCGCCGGGGTCGACACGATCGAGCACTGCACCTGGCTCGATGCGCGCGGCCGGATTCAGGCGCCGCCACCTGAGCTGCTGCGCGCCCTGTGCGACCGGAAGCAGTCGGTCGTTCTCGCCGGTCCGATCGAGCCGGCGATCGCCGATCTGCTGGACACGCCAGTGCCGTCCGGCGCGGATTCACCGATGGCGCCCGGCCTGGAGCGGCGGCTGCGGATCTGGCGGAACGGACGGACGCTCGCCCGTGCGGGCGTGCCGGTGGCCCTGGGATCGGACTCGATCTACGGGCAGTTCCCCGACTGCCGCGACCTGACGGTCAGGGCGCGCGCGATGGTCGCGTTCGCCGGATGGCGACCGGCGGAGGCGCTCGCGGCGCTGACCTCCGGAGGCGCCCATGCCCTCGGCCGCGCCGGCGAGGTGGGCACGATCGCGCCCGGCGCGTACGCCGACCTCCTGGTCGTCGCGGGAAACCCGACCGAGTCGATCGGCGACCTCGACCGGGTCGTCGCGGTGTTCAAGCGGGGCCGCCGGGTGGCGCGGGACGCACCCGTGAACGGCTGACGTTTTTCTCCGCCCAAGAACACGAACGGCGACCGCCGCCTACCCGAGGGTAGTCGGCGGTCGCTCATGTCCTGCCGCTGCGCCGGCGGTCGGCCTGGGGTCAGCCGGTGGCCGGCAGGTAGTCCGGGGCGACGCAGAACACCGCGCGGGCCCCCTTGGCCGCCACGTTGTAGAACGAGTGCGGCGTACCTTCCGGGATCTGGCACGAGTCGCGCGGGCCGAGCTCGAAGAAGACCCGCGTCTCCGGGAACTCGACATGGACGGTGCCTTCTTCGACGAAGAACAGCTTGTCGCCCTGGTGGGTGAACACGTCGCTGCGCTGGCCCGGCAGGAAGCGCTGCTTCCCGATGGTCACGTGCTCCGTGCTCAGCATGATGCCGGTGAGCAGCTCCCGGCCGCGCTTGTGCCCCTCCAGGCGCCACAGGATGTCCTCGTCCCTGGCCGCCCACATGGTCTTCGCGGCGTCGGCCTCGGCACGCGCCATCGGCCAGCGGCCGATGTACTCGTCCTGCTTGTGCTTGTAGGTGGTGATGTTCTCGTGGGTCTGCGCGTACGGCTGGCCCGTGCCGGTCTTGGGCGAGGGGTGGAAGAACTCCACGAACCGCAGCTCGGTGTCGCTGTAGTTCCACTGGTGGTGCCAGGTGTCCTTGCGGAACCAGGCCGCGTCGCCCGCCTCGATGACGAGGACTTCACCGGTGGTCGGGTTCGACTGGACCATCGTCCCGTCGAGAACGTAGAAGAACTCGTCGGATCCGAAGATCGACCGGTTCTCGTCCGAGTGGATGACGGCACCGCCGACCGGGATGGCCACGATGTTGACGCTCATCTTCTCGTCGCTCGCCAGGAACCAGTCCGGCAGCTTCCCTGACTCGTCGTCGCCCCACACCAGTCGCAGTGCGTCCCGGTAGGGCACGAGGCGAGGCTGTTTGCCTTGGTCGGTCTCTGTCATGTCACTTCTTTCTGCTTGCGGCGGTTCCGTGCGAACTGCCGGCGAACCCAGAACACGTCGTGCGCGGAGGCACCGCGTGACCGCGCCTCGCGTCCTGCCTGGCTGTCAGACAGCAGTGTCATAGTGCCATGGGCTGAGCTTGGCTTGCAATCACCTTGCGGTCACGGTTCGTCCGATTGAGCCCCGGTGGAAGTCCAGGTGAAACAAGTGCGACCTGGCTCTTGACAGGCCCGGCGGACGGACTCATCGTTACCTGCCAGGCAGCCAGACGACTTTTGAAATGTCAGAGAGACGTGGACTCGGTGAACTACGAACCCGGACATATTGCCGCATTTCGCACGATCTGTGTGGAGGGCGACCCGCGGAGACGCGGGGAGTCATACGGCCGCGCCGCCGCACCGGAGATCAAAGAGTCAATCCACCGCTACACCAGGGTCTTCCGGCACATGGTCGGCTGGGACTGGCAGCAGGTGCGGAAGTTCGCCCTGCGGTACGAACGGCCGATCGGCGACTTCTCTCCCGCCATCGGTGAGGAGATCGCGGGCATCGCCGCAGGCGCGGGGGTCGAGTTGAGCGACATCCTCGCGCTCAACGCGCGGAGCGAGATCATGTTCGCCGCCGCCCCGGCCCGCGCCCGGTCGATGCCGGCGGAGTGCACGTCCTTCGCGCTCATGCCGGAACGCACGGGCCAGGGCATCGTCACCGGGCAGAACTGGGACTGGCTGACCCACGCGCGACGGACCACGGTCGTCCTCGACGTCCGGCGGACCGACGCGCCCAACTTCGTGACCGTCGTCGAGGCCGGGCAGCTGGCCAAGGTCGGACTGAACTCGGCCGGCGTCGCCCTGTGCACCAACACCCTGATCGGCGACGTCCGCACCGACGGAGCCGGCGTCCCGTACCACATCCTGCTGCGGTCGGTCCTCGACGCCGGATCGGGGGCGGAGAGCGCGGAGCGGATAGCGACCGCCGACCGGGCGATGTCCGCGAACTACCTGATCAGCGACGGCACCGGCTTCTGCCAGAACCTGGAGACGCCCGCCAGCGACGGGGCGCCGGAGCGGATCACCCCGCGCGACGGGGTGTTGACGCACACCAACCACTTCCTGTCCGCCGGGCTCACCACGACGGACGACTACGCCAGGCGGAAGCCGCACACGCTCGACCGGCACCGCAACATCGAACTGCGCCTGCGCGACCCTCGCGTACGCACGATCCACGAGGTCAAGGAGGCCCTGTCCGACCACCACGACTGGCCCGGCAGCATCTGCCAGCACCCCGATCCCTCGATCGCGATCGAGGAACGGACCTGCACCATCGCCGGATTCATCATCGAACCCGACCGCGGCGTCATTCAGTACGGCGCCGGCAACCCCTGCTCGACCCATTGGCGGCAGCGCACCGTCTCAGGTGCATAACGTCCGTCGCCGCACTGGTGCGATGTAAGGCTGTCAGACATAGCGTAGAGGCGGAGAAGGTTGGACGTAACCGCCCTAAACGACCTATAGGCACGGCCGTCGAGTATTCCGGCCACCACATCAACGACCGAAGTACCGACCCAGGAGGTCACGTTGAGACGTTCTTCCCGGTGGCGAGTCGCCCTCGCCGGACTCACCGTCATCAGTGTCATCGGCGTCGCGGGATGCGGCAGCCCAGGTTCCAAGAGTGTCGAAGAGACCCCGGCCGCCGCGGACGGCAAGTTCCCCGCGGCTCCCAAGAAGCCCGTCACGCTCACGATCATGGACTCGGCCGGCGGACTGTCCGTCGCCAAGCCGCTGATCGAGGAGTTCGGGAAGAAGCACCCCGAACTGGTCAGCAAGATCAACTACACCACGACGACCTCGCCGGAGATGCCCGGCAAGCTCAAGGCCCAGCAGAACGCCGGCCGGGTAGGTGTGGACATCGTCCTGCTGGGGCCGGACAGCCTCGCCGCGGGCGTGAGTCAGAACCTGTTCACCAAGATCTGGCCCGAGTACAAGGACGGCCTGCCCGATCTGGAGAACACCTACCTCGACAACGCGAAGAAGCTCTGGAAGAACGCGCACGGCCAGGCGCTGATCTACGACACCGGCACGTTCGGCCCGCTGCTCGAGTACCTGCCGGACAAGCTGTCCGACCCGCCGAAGACCGCGCAGGAACTGCTGGAGTGGGCGAAGCGGAATCCCGGCAAGTTCCAGTACGCGTCCGTCGCGAACTCCGGACCGGGCTCGGCGTTCCTCCAGGGCCTGCCGTACCAGCTCGGCGACTCCGACCCGAGAGACCCGGAGAAGGGCTGGGACAAGACCTGGGCCTACCTCAAGGAGCTCGGCAAGTACATCGACAACTACCCGGCCAAAACCAGCGAAACCTACGCCAACCTCACTAATGGAACAGTGAAGCTGGTACCGTCCACCTTCGGATGGCACGTCCAGCCCCGTGCGGACAACCTGATTCCCGAGTCCGCCACCTTCACGGTCCTGGAGAACACGAAGTTCATCCTGTCCGGCGGATCGGTGGCCATCCCGAAGGGCGTCTCGGCCGACCACCTCGCGGTGTCGCTGCGGCTGCTCGGATTCATGCTCCAGCCCGAGCAGCAGGCCATGACCTTCGACCACGGTTACGTCTATCCGGGCCCGGCGATCAAGGACGTCACGGTCGACATGGCACCGCCGGAGATGGCCGAACTCAACAAGAAGTACGGCGTCGCCGACTACGACGACTACATCGCCAAGTATCCGGGCGCGGACCCGCTGCCCGCGGACGTCCTCGTCGCCGCGTACGACAAATGGAACCGAATCATTGGTGGTAAGTGACGTGAGAGCAACCCAGCGACGCGGTGAGTTCAGCGAGCTTCGGCTCGAAGGTCTGACCTGTGTCTACAACGGGAGCGTGGTCGCACTGGACTCCATGACTGCGACGATCAAGGCCGGAGAGTTCACCGCGCTGCTGGGTCCTTCTGGCTGTGGAAAATCCACCCTCCTCGGCTGTCTGGCCGGACATGTCACGGCCACCGAGGGCCGGCTCTGGGTGGACGACGAGCGGATCGACCAGCGGCCCGCGGAGAAGCGCGGCTTCGGCATGGTGTTCCAGAACTACGCGCTCTTTCCGCACCTGTCCGTCGCCAAGAACGTCGCGTTCGGACTCGAAGTACGCCGCATGCCCAAGCCTGAGGTGCGCGAGCGGGTGAAGTGGGCGCTGGACCTGGTCCAACTCCCCGACTACGCCGACAATCTGCCCGGCCGCCTCTCCGGCGGCCAGCAGCAGCGGGTCGCCATCGCGCGGGCCCTCGCACCGCGCCCGTCGATCATGCTGATGGACGAGCCGCTGTCCAACCTCGACGCCAAGCTCCGCTTCGAAATGCGCTCCGAGATCCGGCAACTCCACGACGAGCTGGGGCTGACCACCGTCTACGTCACGCACGACCAGGAGGAAGCCCTCTCGATCGCCGACCGGATCATCGTCCTGCGCAAGGGAAAGACCGTGCAGGACGGTACGCCCCAGCAGATCTACAGCGAACCGGAGGCGGATTACGTCGCCGACTTCGTCGGCTACCGCAACCGGCTCCAGGCGCACGTGGTCGGGGGGACCGGCCGCGAGCCCGTCGTCGAGGGGCACGGCATCACGCTGCGCGCCACGTCGAGCACCGACCTGCGGCCCGGACAGTCCGTGACCGTGCGGATCCGGCCGGAGGAGGTGAGCGTCACGGACTCCGCCTCCGCGGTGAACACGTTCGAGGCGGTGGCGCGCTCCACGCAGTACCACGGCCGCGACTTCACCGTGCAGGCCGAACTGCCGGACGGCGCGACCCTGTCCGTACGGACACCGGTGCGGCCGGAAACGGGCACGGTGCTCAAGCTGTCGATCCCGGTGGCGAGCGTCCGGGCCTTCGCCGCGGGAGAGCCTTCCGCCGCCCCGGCGGAGGGCTCCGACGACGGCGAGTCCACGGCTCTCGAACCGAGCGCGCTGTCATGACGGCGACCGTGGACACCACACCGGCCCGCGCCGACCGGGCGCCGGGAGGCCCGCCCGACTCGGGCGACCGCCGACGGGCGTGGCTGCGACGTCACGGACTCCACTGGGGGCTGCTGGCCATGCTGCCCGCGGTGGCGCTGATCGGGGTGCTGTTCCTGTACCCGATCGCCTACGGCATCGGCCTGTCGGTGACCCCCGACAAGGGCGGGACCTTCAGCAGCTACCAGCGGTTCTTCGAGGATCCGTATCTCCGCGAGACGATCTGGAAGACCCTGCGGATCGCGGTGGTCGTCGCCGTGATCAACACGGTGGCGGCGATGATCTTCGCCTACCCGCTGCGCGGCGCCGGACGGCGGAAGAAGTACCTCTCGACGGCCTTCCTGATCCCGATGACCCTCGGCAACGTGCTCGTCTCCAACGGGATGATCGCCTACATGTCCCCGCGGGGCTGGCTCAACCGGACCCTGATGAAGATCGGGGTGATCGACGAGCCCCTGATGCTGCTGCACAACTACACCGCCGTCGTGATCTCGATGGTCATCACGGGTCTGCCGCTGGCGTTCCTGCTGACCATGAGCCATCTCGCGTCCATCGACACCCTCTACGAGCGGGCCGCCGCGTCACTCGGCGCGGACCGGTGGACCCGGTTCCGGCGGATCCTGCTCCCTTTGTGGGCCCCGGGTGTGACCGTGGTCCTCTGTCTGACCTTCGTCCTGGGGTTCTCCGTGTTCGCCAGCGCGACCCTCGTGGGTGATCCCGCCGGCTCCACCCACGTCATCTCGGTCGAGGCCTACTTCCAGGCGTACCGGACCCTGGACTACTCGATGTCCATGGCGATGGTGGTCATCTCCGCCCTGGTCCAGATCCTCATCGTGGGCGCGATCCTGCTCCTGCGTTCCCGCCTGTACACGGGCCCGAGTTCCGGTCAGAAAGGGTGATCGCGGTGTCCGAGTCGTCTCCTACCGCACTGCGGAGCCGGATGCATCGCACCTGGGCCGGTGTCCTGCCCCGGTGGTTCTACCGCCTGCTGGTCGCCGTCTTCCTGGTCAACATCGCCGGGCTCGTCGCCTCCGTGACGGTCAGCTCCTTCGGTCGGCAGTGGTTCACCGGGTGGCTGCCGAAGGGGTACACGACGGACTACTACCGGTCGTCGTGGAACGAGTACGACCTCTCCCACGTCATGGTGATCACGGTCACCGTCGCGGTGGTCGTGGCCGCGCTCGCCGTGATCATCGGCGCTCCGGCGGCGTATGTGCTGGCAAGGGGGAACTTCCCGGGCAAGAAGCTGCTGATCCTGGCCTTCCTGCTGCCGCTGATGCTGCCGCCGGTCACCTACGGTCTGCCGCTGGCGACGCTGCTCTACCGGCTCGGCCTCGGCGGCCATCTGTCCGGGGTGATCGTGGCCAACCTGGTGCCGTCGGTGCCCCTGGTGGTCTTGCTGATGATTCCGTACATCCAGCAGCTCGACACCAACCTGGAACGGGCCGCGCGCTCCTGCGGGGCGAACGGTCTTCAGACGGTCCGGCGGGTGCTCGCGCCGCTGCTGCTGCCCGGAATCCTGGCGTCGGGCCTGCTCACGCTGATCCACACCGCGGGCAGTTTCGAGCTGACCTTCTTCAACTCGGGGCCGGGCAGCGAGACGCTCGTCGTCGCCCTGTACTCCGCCCTGTGGACGCCGGGCTTCCGCCCGCAGCAGTCGATCGACGCGATGTCGGTCATCTACATGCTCACCTGCCTCGTCCTGCTGTTCGTCGCACTGCGTTTCGTCAGCCCCGGCCAGATAGTGACGCACTCGCGCGAAGACGACTGACGCCCGCGCGAGGACGACCAGCCACAGCCCCTGGTGGGGGGGGGGGGGGGGGGGGGGGGGGGGGGGGGGGGGGGGGGGGGGGAGGGCGGGGGGGGGGGGGGGGGGGGGGGGGGGGGGGGGGGGGGGGGGGGGGGGG
>NZ_JBVHMF010000018.1:0-179149 GCF_055558595.1 Streptomyces sp. NPDC025721
GGCCAGCAGGTCACCGCGGGTGATCTGATCGTGGTCCTGGAGGCCATGAAGATGGAACAGCCCCTGAACGCCCACCGGTCGGGCACCGTCATCGGCCTCAAGGCCGAAGTCGGCACCTCCGTCTCCTCCGGCGCCGTCATCTGCGAAATCAAGGACTGACGCCACAGCACACACGAAGGCGGTACGGCAGCGGCCGTACGTAAGAAACGCCGGTGGGGCCGGTCACGACGACCGGCCCCACCGGCGTTCGCGCGCCGGTCCACGCGCGCGGCTCCGTACCGTCAACGCGGTCAACAGAGCCCCGTCAACGGGTCACCGTCAGCGCAGGGACACCGGTTTCGGACTGCGCAGCGCCAGGACCAGGGCGACGGACAGGGCGGTGAAGACCGCGGCGGCGGTGAAGGCGGCGGTGGCGCCGTGGATGAACGGCTCGCTGTGCGCATGGCGCGAGACGGTGCCGAACACCGTGACCAGGATGGACAGTCCGAGGCTGCCGCCGACCTGCTGCATCGTCTGGAGCAGCCCGGACGCGGAGCCCGCCTCCTTCGGCTCGACGCCGGAGAGGATGAAGGTGTTGAGCGGCATCATCGTGAAGCCGACGCCGACACCGATCAGGATCAGCGGGCCGAGGATGCCGCCCGCGTACCCGTCGGACGCGTTGAGCGTGGAGAGCCAGACCGTGCCGCCGACGTTGAACAGACCGCCGGTGGCGGCGACGCGCTTGGCGCCGAAGCGGGCGAGGGCGCGCGGGGCGAGGCGGGCGGCGACGAACAGCGGTCCTGCCAGCGGCAGGAAGGCGAAGCCGGTCCGCAGCGGGCTGTAGTGCAGATACGTCTGAAGGTACTGGGTGGAGAAGTAGAACACGCCGAACATCCCGGCGGGGACGAGCAGCATGATCCCGTACGCCAGCGCGCGGTTGCGGTTGAGGAAGAGCCGCAGCACGACCAGCGGGCGCTCGACGCGGGTCTCGTTGATCAGGAACGACACGAGCAGGGCGGCGGCGATGACGAAGCTGGTCAGGGCGCGGGAATCGGTCCAGTGGCTCTCGCCGACGCGGATGAAGGCGTAGACCAGCGAGGCCATGCCGAGGGTGCCGGTCAGGGCGCCGGCGATGTCGAACCGGCCGCCGGGGTGCCGCTCGGTCTCCTTGATGTAGCGCGGGGCGAGCAGCACGATGGCCAGGCCCACGGGGACGTTGACGAAGAAGACCCAGCGCCAGGAGCCCCAGTCGGTGAGCATGCCGCCGACGGTGAGGCCGATCGCGGAACCGGCGCCGGAGATCGCGGAGAAGACGCTCAGCGCGCGGTTGCGTTCCGAGCCCTCGGAGAACGAGGTGGCGATCAGCGCCAGGGTGCTGGGCGCGGCCAGCGCGGCGGCGGCGCCTTGCAGGCCGCGGGCGATGAGCAGGGTGGTGGAGTCGTTGGCGACGCCGCCGGCCACGGAGGCGAGGGTGAAGGCGCCGACGCCCCACATCAGCGCCCTGCGGCGGCCGATCAGGTCGCCTATCCGGCTGCCGAGCAGCAGCAGGCCGCCGAAGGCGAGCGTGTAGACGTTCAGCACCCAGGACATGCCGGTGGGCGAGAAGCCGAGATGGGTGCCGATGCCCGGCAGGGCGACATTCACCACGGTGGCGTCGAGCAGCAGCATGAGCTGCGTGCCGACGATGGCCACGAGGGCGATGAACGGGCGCCCACGGGCGGGGGACGGAGTGCGGGATGCGGTGGAGAGCGCGCGCACTGCGGGTGTGGACATGCTGAGTAAGCCTCCAGCGGAGAGCAATAAACGGAGGGTTCCTCCGTTAACTATACGGAGACAGCCTCCGGTTCTACAATCGCTTTTGGGCGGACTTTGACGAACGATGGGTTCGGGCGAGCCGCGGGCACGGGTGGCGTGGGCGTGGTCAGCCGTGGACGTGGGCGCGCCGCGGGTACGGGCGAGCCGTGAGGACCGGCACTTCAGGAGGCATGACGCCATGCGGGCAGACGCGCAGCGCAATTACGACCGGCTGCTGGAAGAGGCCGCCCAGGCCTTCTTCGTGCACGGCACCGACGTCGCCCTGGAGGACATCGCGCGGCAGGCCGGGGTGGGCATCGGCACGCTGTACCGCCACTTCCCCGACCGCTACACCCTGATGAACGCCGTCTTCGAGCGGGAACTGGTCAAGCTCAACGCGCGCGCGCAAGAACTGCTGGAGGAGCCGGACCCGGTCGACGCGCTCACCAAGTGGCTCTACGCGGTCGCCGTGCACTCCACCGCGTACCGCGGCCTCGCCAAGGCCATCATGTCCGCGCCGGACGCGAAGATGCCCGCGTGCAAGGCGCTGCTGCGCTCGTCGGGCGAGGCGCTGCTGCGGCGCGCGCAGGACGCGGGCGAGATCAGGCCGGACGCCACCATGTCCGACCTGCTCAAGCTGATCAACGCGATCGTGCTGACCGCGGAGAACAACCGGGAGGACACGGGGCTGTTCGTTCGCCTGATGACGCTGACCCTGGACGGCCTGCGGACCCGGCAGGACACCGGCCGTGGGGCCGTGGAGGACACCGGCCGCAGGGCCGTGAGGGAGACGGCCGCGGAGCCGGTCTAGGAAGCTCGGGTAGCGGGGAGCCCCGGTGGGCGGGGAGCCCTAGCGGCGGCGGACGTCCGCCAGCCGCGGGGTGGGCTCGGTGCCGCCGCCTCCGGCCAGCGACGGGCCGCCGCCGGGCAGCGGCTGGGCGCTGCGAAGGGGCTGGGGCCGCCGGGGTCCTGGCAAAGGCTGGTCGTGGCGCGGACGTCCGGCGGCGATGGCGTCCGCGCCGGTCAGCGGCGCCACGGTGATCTGCACGCCGCGGTCGGCGAGCGCCTGGAGTTCGGTACCGGCCCGCTCGTCGCCGCCGGGCGGCTCGTCGGTGACCAGGTGGGTGATGAGGTCGGTGGGCACGGTCTGGAACATCGTGTCGGTGCCGAGCTTGGTGTGGTCGGCGAGGACGACGACCTCGGCGGCGGACTGCACCAGCGCCCGGTCCACGCTCGCGGAGAGCATGTTGGACGTGGACAGGCCGCGTTCGGCGGTCAGGCCCGCGCCGGACAGGAAGGCGCGGGAGACCCGCAGCCCCTGGAGGGACTGCTCGGCGCCGCTGCCCACCAGGCCGTAGTTCGACCCGCGCAGCGTGCCGCCGGTCATCACCACCTCGACCCGGTTGGCGTGCGCCAACGCCTGTGCCACCAGCAGGGAGTTGGTGACCACGGTCAGTCCCGGCACCCGCGCGAGCCGACGGGCCAGCTCCTGCGTGGTGGTCCCCGCGCCGACGACGATGGCCTCGCCCTCGTCCACGAGATCGGCGGCGAGTTCGGCGATGGCCGACTTCTCCGCGGTCGCTAGATGGGATTTCTGCGGGAAACCGGACTCCCTGGTGAAGCCACCGGGCAGGACCGCACCGCCGTGCCGGCGGTCCAGCAGTCCTTCGGCCTCCAACGCCCGCACGTCCCGGCGCACGGTCACTTCTGAGGTCTGGACGACACGGGCGAGTTCACGGAGCGAGACCGCCCCGTTCGCCCGCACCATTTCGAGGATCAATTGGCGACGTTCTGCAGCGAACACGGAACCGACAGTAACGCCAACGTCCGTCGGCTTTCAGCACTTTGCACCAGATGACGGAAGTCGTGCACAAAAGAGACCGGCGAGTGCTATACGCCGACCGTGCGTTCGCAAACGGCGCCTTTCCGGATGACGCGAGGGGCCGTCAGCCCAGATCCGCCTCGGCCGCCTTGCGGGTGTGCAACTGCCGTGCTACCTCGGCCACCGAGCCGGACAGCGACGGGTACACGGTGAAGGCGCTGGCGATCTGCTCGACCGTCAGATTGTTGTCGACGGCGATCGAGATGGGGTGGATCAGCTCGCTGGCCTTGGGCGCGACCACCACTCCCCCGACCACGATGCCCGTGCCGGGACGGCAGAACAGCTTCACGAAGCCGTCCCTGATGCCCTGCATCTTGGCCCGAGGATTGCGCAGCAGCGGCAGCTTGACGACATTGGCCACGATCCGCTTGTTGTCCACGTCGGCCTGCGTGTAGCCGACGGTGGCGATCTCCGGGTCGGTGAAGACGTTCGAGGAGACCGTCTTGAGGTTGAGCGGGGCCACCGCGTCGCCGAGGAAGTGGTACATCGCGATCCGGCCCTGCATGGCCGCGACCGACGCGAGCGCGAAGATCCCGGTCACGTCACCGGCCGCGTACACGCCGGGCGCGCTCGTCCGCGACACCTTGTCGGTCCAGATGTGACCGGAGTCGGTCAGCTTCACGCCCGACTCCTCCAGCCCCATGCCCGAGGTGTTCGGGATCGCGCCGACCGCCATCAGGCAGTGCGTGCCCGTGATCACCCGGCCGTCGGCCAGCGCGACCTCGACCCGGTCGCCGATCCGCTTGACGGACTGGGCGCGGGAGCGGGCCATCACGTTCATGCCGCGGCGCCGGAAGACGTCCTCCAGTACGGCGGCGGCGTCCGGGTCCTCGCCGGGCAGCACCCGGTCGCGGGACGACACGAGCGTCACCGTGGAGCCGAGCGCCTGGTACGCGCCCGCGAACTCCGCGCCGGTCACGCCGGAGCCGACCACGATCAGTTCCTCGGGCAGCTCGTCCAGGTCGTAGACCTGCGTCCAGTTGAGGATGCGCTCGCCGTCCGGCAGCGCGTCCTCCAGTTCGCGCGGGCGCGCGCCGGTCGCCACGAGCACCGCGTCTGCGGTCAGCCGCTCGGTCGTGCCGTCCGCGGCCTCGACCACCACGCAGCGGCTGCCGTCGGCGGCGGTCTGACAGCCGTCGAGCCGCCCCCGCCCGCGCATCACCCGGGCGCCGGCCCGCGTCACGGACGCGGTGATGTCGTGCGACTGCGCGAGCGCCAGGCGCTTCACGCGTCGGTTGACCTTGCCCAGGTCCACCCCGACGACGCGCGCCGCGCGCTCCAGCGGCGGGGTGTCGTCGGCGACGATGATGCCGAGTTCCTCGTACGACGAATCGAACGTCGTCATCACCTCGGCGGTGGCGATGAGGGTCTTGGACGGTACGCAGTCGGTCAGCACCGACGCCCCGCCCAGGCCGTCGCAGTCCACGACGGTCACCTCCGCGCCGAGCTGCGCCGCCACCAGGGCAGCTTCGTAGCCGCCGGGTCCGCCTCCGATGATCACGATCCTTGTCACGTACCCCATTGTCCCGCACGCGCCAAGTGTTCTCCGCCAGGGGGCACGCTTGTCCGATCCGGGCGCCGTCGCCCGCCGTGCGGACACCCCGAAACGGCGTGCGGCCGTCCGCCGCGCGTGCTCCCGTACTCTCGTGGTCATGTCGCTCTACGCCGCCTACGCCAGCAACCTCGACGCGCGGCTGATGACCCGCCGCGCCCCGCACTCCCCCCTGCGCGGCACCGGCTGGCTCGACGGCTGGCGGCTCACCTTCGGCGGCGAGCAGATGGGGTGGGAGGGGGCGCTTGCCACGCTCGTGGAGGACGAGGACAGCCAGGTCTTCGTCGGGCTGTACGACATCGCGCCCGTCGACGAGGAGTCGCTCGATCGCTGGGAGGGTGTGCCGCTCGGTCTCTACCGGCGCGCCACCGTCCGCGTTCACACGCTCGACGGGGAGGTCGCCTCGTGGCTCTACGTGCTCAACGACTACGAGGGCGGGCTGCCCTCTGCCCGCTACCTCGGTGAGTTGGCTGACGCCGCCGAGTCTGCCGGGGCCCCGCATGACTACGTCATGTCCCTCCGCAAGAGGCCCTGCTAGCGCCTGGGCCTTTCCCGGCCGTGTCTTTTTTGCCCGCCCGCCCACCCGTGCGGGTGCTTTCTTCGTCTGCGGGTGCCGCTTGTGCCTGGGTCGGTGCCGGTCCGGGGCACCTCCTCGAAATGCGGCTACCTGGCCTCCTGTATCCGGTGCCCTTCTTGTCACCGCATTTCTGCGGGGGCACCCCGGCCCGTCCCCTCCCGGTACGTCGGCGTCCGCCCGCCGGTGGGGGTGGCCGGGGAGGGTGTCAAAGACCATGAGGGCACCCCGAGCGTCCTCCACCCAAGGAGCTGCATGGGTGGCTCCCTCAGCCGCAGCGCACAGGCACACGCCGACGTACTGGAGCCCTCGCGCCCACCCCGGCAGGTCGACGGCGGCGCAGGACCCGCACCGCACTCCCCTCCGCCACCACAGCGGACCGTCAGACGCCGACGTGCCCGCGCCCACCCACCCCCTCGGCGCCCCCAACCGGCAGGTACCCGCCGAGGTGCCCGAGCCAACCCGCCTCCCGGCACCCCCACCGGACAGGCGGACGCGGACGGGCCCTGACCCACCCACCCCCTTCCCCGGCCACCCCCACCGGCAGGCGGACGCCGACGAGCGAGGAGGGGACGGGGCGGGGTGCCCCCGCAGAAATACGTTGACGGCCGGGTGCCGGATTCGCGAAGGCCAGGTGATACGGATTTCGAGGAGGTGCCCCGGCCCGGCACCGACCAGGCACAAGCGGCACCCGCAGACGAAAAAGCACCCGCACGGGTGGGCGGGCGGGCAAAAACGGGGCCCTGCCGGAGGAGCCGCACTTCGTAAGCCCAGGGCACCGTCTACGCGCGTAGGCCGAGACAGGTTACCCTCATGCGCGTGAACGCTTCTGTGAATGCCGACCCCTACGCCGCGGCCGACGCCGCCGCCGCCCGCCTGCGCGAGCTGACCGGCGCCGAGACCCACGACGTCGCCCTGGTGATGGGCTCGGGCTGGGTGCCCGCGGCCGACGAGCTGGGCGTGGCGGACTATGAGCTGTCGATCACCGACCTGCCGGGCTTCCCGGCCCCGGCGGTGGAGGGCCACTCGGGCAAACTCCGCTCCGTGCGGATCGGCGGAGTGCGCGCCCTGATCTTCCTGGGCCGTACGCACCTGTACGAGGGCCGGGGCGTCTCCAGCGTCGTGCACGGAGTGCGCACGGCGGTGGCGGCCGGCTGCAAGACGGTGGTGCTCACCAACGGCTGCGGCGGCCTGCGCCCCGGTTACCTGCCGGGCCAGCCGGTGCTGATCAGCGACCACATCAACATGACGGCGACCTCGCCGATAGTGGGCGCGAATTTCGTCGACCTCACCGACCTGTACTCGCCGCGGCTGCGGACGCTGTGCCGCGAGATCGACCCGACCCTGGAGGAGGGCGTCTACGTCCAGCTTCCCGGGCCGCACTACGAGACCCCGGCCGAGATCGGGATGGTGCGGGCGATCGGCGGCGACCTGGTCGGGATGTCGACCACGCTGGAGGCCATCGCGGCCCGCGAGGCCGGCGCCGAGGTGCTGGGCATCTCGCTGGTCACGAACCTGGCCGCGGGCATGACGGGCGCGCCGCTCAACCACGAGGAAGTGCTGGAGGCGGGCCGCGAGTCCGCGACCCGGATGGGTTCGCTGCTCGGGCGCGTCCTCGGACGTCTGTAGGCACGTGGAGCCCGCGGGCGCGTAAAGCCGGGTGGACGGGCGGGGTAGTACGTAAAACTGACCCTGCCGGTGGAAACCGGCCCTGCCGCCCCGCGCGGCGGCATCGGCTGGAGGGGCGGGCCCTGGCGGCCCGACCCACGTGGAACGGAGAGCGGCATGGCGGGCGGAAACGGCGGGCGTGAGCTGGTGGAGCGCGCGTGCCAGTGGCTGGCGGAGGACCCGGACCCGGACACCCGCGCGGAGCTGGCGGGCGTCCTGGAGGCCGCGCAGGCGGGCCCGGACGACCCGCGGGGCGCGCAGGCCCTCGCGGATCTGGGGGACCGTTTCAGCGGCACGCTCCAGTTCGGCACCGCGGGCCTGCGCGGCGAGCTGGGCGCCGGGCCGATGCGGATGAACCGCGCGGTGGTGATCAGGGCCGCCGCGGGCCTGGCCGCGTATCTCGGGGAGCGCGCCGAGGACGCCCTGGTCGTGGTCGGCTACGACGCCCGGCACAAGTCGTACGACTTCGCGCGCGACACCGTGGCCGTGATGGTCGGCGCCGGGCTGCGCGCCGCGCTGCTGCCCTCGCCGCTGCCGACGCCCGTACTGGCCTACGCCATCAGGCACTTGGGCGCCGCGGCCGGGGTGATGGTGACCGCGAGCCACAATCCGCCGCAGGACAACGGCTACAAGGTCTATCTGGGCGACGGCTCGCAGATCGTGCCCCCGGCCGACGCGGAGATCGCCGAACGGATCGCCGCGGTGGGCGCGCTGGCCGATGTGCCGCTGGCGGCGGGCGGTTGGCGGGTGCTCGGCCCCGACGTGGTGGAGGCGTATCTGGCCCGCGCGGCGGGCGTGGTCGCCGAGGGCGGCGCGCGCGATGTGTCGGTGGTCTACACGCCGATGCACGGGGTGGGCCTGCGGACGCTGATGGCGGCCTTCTCCCGCGCCGGTTTCCCCGCGCCGACGCCCGTGTCCGAACAGGCCGAGCCCGACCCGGACTTCCCCACCGTGGCCTTCCCGAACCCGGAGGAGCCGGGGGCGATGGACCTGGCGTTCAAGTGCGCCCAGTCCGTCGGCCCCGACGTCGTAATCGCCAACGACCCGGACGCCGACCGCTGCGCCGTCGCCGTACCCGACCGCGACTCCCCTGCGGGCTGGCGGACGCTGCGCGGCGACGAGTTGGGCGCGCTGCTCGCGGTGCACCTGGTGCGTACGGGCGCGGCGGTGGCCGGGCGCGACACGTTCGCGGCGAGCATCGTCTCGTCGTCGCTGCTGTCGAGGATCGCGGCGGGCGCGGGCCTGGCGTACCGGGACACGCTGACCGGCTTCAAGTGGATCGCCCGCGTCGAGGGCCTGCGGTACGGGTACGAGGAGGCGCTGGGCTACTGCGTCGACCCGGAGGGCGTACGCGACAAGGACGGCATCACGGCGGCGCTGCTGATCGCCGAACTGGCCGCGACCCTCAAGCAGCACTCGCGCACGCTCACCGACCTGCTGGACGACATCGCGCTCGACCACGGTCTGCACGCCACCGACCAGCTCTCGGCGCGGGTCGCCGACCTCTCGCTGATCGCGGACGCGATGGCCCGGCTGCGCGATCGGCCGCCGGCCGCGCTCGCGGGCCTCGCGGTGACGTCGGCCGACGATCTGGCCGCGGGCAGCGAGCAGTTGCCGCCGACGGACGGGCTGCGCTACCACCTGGCGGGCGCCGGGACCGTCGAGTCGGCGCGGGTGGTCGTCCGGCCGAGCGGTACCGAGCCGAAGCTGAAGTGCTACCTGGAGGTCGTGGTGCCGGTGGCCTCGGCCGCCGATCTGGGCGCGGCGCGGCGTACGGCCGACGAGGTGATGGCCGCGCTGAAGGCGGATGTGGCGTCGGCGGCGGGTATTTGACGGCGCGTCACATCGCGTGCGAGTCGGGCCCGTTCAGTCGCGGGTCAGATAGCTGAAGCCGGTGTCCGGGCCCACGCAGGTCTGGAGGGTGAGGTCGCCCCAGTAGAGGCCGTTGTCGGGGCCGCCCCTGCCGGGGTTGACGTAGGTGGCGTAGACGTGGAAGGACAGCGTGCCCTTCGGGGTGTCCAGGGTGACGCGGGTGCCGACCGGCAGCGGGGCGAGCTTGTCGTAGCCGCAGTAGTCGTGGCCGACGATGACGGAGGTCCGCATCTCGTAGCCGTCGGAGAGCGCCGGATCGGGTCCCGAGAACAGCACGGCCGCCCCGCACGCGTCGATGGTGGCCTGGTCGCCGCGCACGACGGGCCGTGACCAGTCGCCGATCCGCAACACCGTGGTGCCGGGCGGGTATTGACGCTCGGCGGCGGCCTTCTTCGGCGCGGCGGGTGCGCCGCGGGACGGGTTCGGCCCCGGCCGGGCGGCCGTCGTGGCGGGCGGCGGCGCGCCCGTCCGGGAGGGGGCGGCGGATGCCCCGGCTCCCTTCGTGCCCTTCGTGCCCTTCACGGCCTCGGCCTTCCCGGTCGGCGGCGGGAAGGCCGGTGGGGTGCTCGCGGCCGGATCGGCGTACGGACGCGGCCGGTTGGCGTCCCCGGCCGGTGACGCGGCGGACGGGTCGGGCACGGCGGGCGCGCTGGGCACGGCGGGCGCGGACGGCCGCTGTACGGGGACGCGCGTACGGTCCGCGGCGGCCGGTGGGGTGTGCGCCGCCGGGTGGGCGCACGAGGTCAGGGCCGCGGCCAGCGCGGTGGCCACGGACGCGGTCAGCAGCGCGGGTGCGTACGGGCGGCACCGTGGGCTGCGCGGAGGTCGCACGGGGCGCCGCCGCTCAGCCGAACCGGCCGTTGACGTAGTCCGACGTGCGTGGGTCCTGCGGGCGGTTGAACATGTCGTCGGTCGGGCCGTGCTCCACGATGACGCCGGGCGTGCCCTGTTCGGCGAGGAAGAAGGCGCAGGAGTCCGAGACACGGGCGGCCTGCTGCATGTTGTGGGTGACGATGACGATGGTCACGTCGTCGGACAGCTCGCCGATGGTCTGCTCGATGCGCCGCGTGGAGGTCGGGTCGAGCGCGGAGCACGGCTCGTCCATCAGCAGCACGCGCGGCCGTACCGCCAACGACCGTGCGATGCACAGGCGTTGCTGCTGGCCGCCGGAGAGCGCGCCGCCGGGCTGCCGCAGCCGGTCGCGTACTTCCTTCCACAGCCCGGCCTTGGTCAGGCACTCCTCGACCAGGTCGTCGCGCTCGCCGCGCCCGGCCTTGACGCCGTTCATCTTCAGTCCGGCCAGCACGTTGTCGTAGATCGACATCGCGGGGAACGGGTTCGGCTTCTGGAAGACCATGCCGATCTCGCGGCGGGCGTGGGTGATCCGGCGGCCCCGGTCGTAGATGTCCTCGCCGTCGAGCAGGACCTGCCCGGCGAGCGAGGCGGTGCCGATCAGTTCGTGCATGCGGTTGAGGATGCGCAGGAAGGTGGACTTGCCGCAGCCGGAGGGGCCGATCAGCGCGGTGACGCGCTGCGCGGGCATGGTGAGCGACACCCGGTCGAGCACCTTGTGGTCGCCGAACCAGGCCGACACCTCACGGGCGTCGAGGGTCGCGGAACGGGAGGCGGAACGGGAATCGGAGCGGGAATCGGAGCGGGGGTCGCCGCCGGTCGGCGGGTCGCCGGGGACGGGCGGCAGTACGACGGTCTCGTCAGTCGCTGACATCGTGTTCCTCATATGCGTCGGGTATGCGTCGGGGCGGTTCGTGGCGGGCTCGGTCCGAAAGCGGCTCAAGCGGTCAGGTCCCAGGCGGTCCGGTACCAGGCGGTCCGGCCTCCAGCACGCCGGTCCAGCACCCCGGTCCCAAGTACGCTGGTCTCACAGCAGGTTGGGCAGCAGGCGGGTGGCCTCACCGGACAGGGCGACCACGACGGCGGCGAGCACCGGGACCGCGCAGATCCACGTCTGCCAGCGCCCCCAGCGCCGGTAGGTCCAGGTGACGGCGACCGCGACGAGCAGCAGCCCCTGCGTCCACAGCAGGATCGGCAGCCAGGCGGCCGGGTCACCGGCCAGCGGCTGCTCGGCCGCCGAGATGCCGCCGCCCGCCGCCGGGCCCGGCTGGACGTCGCTGACCAGTTCCGCGTCCACCCGCAGCACACCGTGCGGGGTGTAGAGGCCGCCGGTCGCGGTCATCAGGATCAGCCGGCCCTGTCCGGTGCCGGGCAGCGCGGGCGCCGGGTCGCCCGCGTGCCGCACCCCGGTCACCTGGTACCGCTGCTGGCCCTGGCCCGTCGTGACGGTGATCGGGTCCCCGGCCTTCAGCTCGTCGATGTGGTTGAACGGGCTGCCGTAGCCCCACTGACGGCCCATCACGATGCTGGTGCCCGGCTGGCCCGGCAGCGGGGTGTCCCTGCGGTGCCCAGGACCCGACCTGAGCACACCGGACGTCGTGCCCTGGAAGACGACCTCCTTGAGGCCGATCGCCTTGATGTGCAGCACCGCGACCGGCGAACCCAGCGGCACGGGCTCGCCCTTGTCGTCCAGGCGGCCCACCGGGGCCGTGCCCTTGGCGAGTTGGGCGCGCAGGTCGGCGTAACCGGTCTGCTGGGCGCGGGCGTGCTCGACGTGGCCGAGCAGCGTGAGATTGACGACGAATCCGAGCAGCAGCGCGGCCAGCAGGGTCAGTGCCGCGCCCGGGATGACGAACCAGGCGGCGGGCGGCTGTTCGGCCGCCCGACCTTTCTGCGGCTCGGCCGGTTCCGGCGGCGGCCCGGCGGCCTCGCGGGACGGTGACAGTACGGCCACGGGTGGCGCTCCTTCGCGTGCGTGCGTTTCGCTGACGTGCTCGGACGGGGGGTCGGCGCCGCGGTCTCGTACGCGGCCCCGACAGCGGTCGTACGGACCGGTCGTAGCGGTCGGTCGTAACGGCCGGTCGTACGGCGGCAGTACGGCCGGTCGCCGGGCGGCGGACGGTCGGAACCGCCCGCCGCCCGGCGTACCGCGTACCGCGTACGGTCAGTCGCGCGGCGTGGGACCGAAGGTGAGCAACTTGCCGTCCCTGCGCACCCGGTAGGCGGCATAGCCGCCACCGGTCACCATCAGGAACGCCAGCACGCTCAGCGGGACGACACCGGTGGCTCCGGTGGCCGCCAGCGGGCCGTTGCCGCCGCCGGAGCCGCCCGACGTCCCCGACGAACCGCCGCTGGACAGACCGCCGTTGGCCGCGCCGCCGTCTGTCGACGTGCCTCCGCCGTCCGCGCCGCCGGTGTCGGTGGGCGTGTCCGTGGGGGTGTCGGTCGGGGTGTCCGTGGGCTCGTCGGTCGGCGTGCCGGTCGGATCGTCGGTCGGCGAGGTGCCCGCGCCCGCCGTGAACGCGAACGTCTGCTTGATGCCGCTGGTCGCGCCGGTCAGCAGCAGGGAGTGGCTGCCGTCGGCGAGGTCGGCGGGCAGGGTCACCGCGTAGTTGGCGATCTTGCCGCTGTTGTCGGCGGTCGCGTCGTCGGCGGCCGGGGACCCGTCCAGCGCGAAGGTGATCTTCTCGCCGTTCCCGCCCGTGGGGCCCGGCAGGAACCCCTCCGCGGTGACCTTGATCTTCTGGCCCTTGGTGAGCGCCGGGGTGTCGTGCAGTTCGGTCCCGGAGTCGTCGAGCACGGTCAGGTCGGGCTCGGCCACCACGGGATACGACACCCCGTTCTGGCTGGCGGCGAACTTGAGCGGGTCGCTGGGCGTGAACTGCGCCGAGAGCGTGATGACGCCGGGGTTGCCGATCCCTGGAATGCTCGCCGTCGCCACGCCGTTGACCAGCGGAATCATGTTCCCGCCGGTGACGGGCACGGCGCCCTGCTTGAAGGTCACGGTGCCTTCGGCGGTGTCCGGCGTGACGGTGGCCTTGAGGGTGATCTTCTTGTCCGCCACGGCCCGGCCCGCCGGGTCGACGGTGAGAACGACGGAGGTCGACGTCGGCGGGGTGACCGTCTTCACCGCCCAGTCGGAGCCGGTGATCTCGATGAACGTGGTGAAGGTCGGCAGGTCCCCGGCGGACGGGTCGGCGGACTTGCAGACCACGTCGATCGGATACGTGCCGTCGGCGAGTTCCACGCTTGACGCGTCGAACGCGGAGCTGATCGACCGGAGGATCGTGCCGTTGCCCCCCGAGGCCGGGAGCCGCGCGGTGATGGGGGCGGTCGAGAACGGGGCGCCGTTGGTCAAGTGGGTCGCCAGGAGCGACTCCGCGCCGTCGAGGACGATGTACACGCTCACGGCGTCCTGGTAGTTCGTGGGGCATGCCTGGTCGACCGAGACCGACGTGAAGGCCGGGGAGTCGTCGACGGTGCCGGCGGCGGGCGACAGCGTCACGTTCCCGGCCAGATCCGCGTTCGCGGTCCCCGCGGTGGTGAGGACCAGGGCCCCGGTGCCCAGGACCAGTGCGAGCACGCTCAGCAGCGCCGCATGCATTCTTCGTTTCATGTCTCCTCGTCCCCTCGGGGATATGCGTCGGTCGTACGAGTCGTGCGGGTCGTGCGGTGATCACGTGCGGGTCGTGCGGTGGCGGTGCCGTTTCCGCCGTGTCACGGCGGCAGCCGGGCATCTGGACGATGCCCGGCCGGTGGTACGTCTGTGCTGGTCAGCGCTGTTTCGCGGTCACTTCGTGGTGAAGGTGAAGGAGACCTGGACGAAGCTGCACAGACCGGTGAGGGTCAGGGTGTGGGAGCCGCGGGCGATCAGCTTCGGCACCGTCAGGTCGTAGCCGGTGACCGAGCCCCGCGCGTCGGTCGCCACCGGGGCGAAGAGCGCGAGGGCGTTGGACACGAACGGCAGCACCTGCTCCTGGCTCTGCGGCAGGAAGCCCTGCGCGGAGACCTTGATGTGCTGTCCGGGGGTCAACTGCGGGCTGTCCCCGAGGGCGTTGCCGTCCGCGTCGGTCACCGTGACGGACGGCGCGTTGACGAACGAGTAGCTGAGGACCGAGTAGTCCTGCGCGTAGGCGAGTTGGTCGGCGGGGATGAAGACCGCGATGTAACTGCGGACGTTCGGCGCGGTGTTGGCCGGCGGCTGGAAGGTGGCCACGCCGTTCACGACCGGCACCGGGGTGTCGTACACGGTGACGCCGTTGTCCGCCTCGAACTGGACGGCTCCGGGCACGCCGCCCGCGACCTTCGCGGTGAGCGTGAAGGGCTTGCCGACCTGGACGTGGTTGGCCGGGTCGGCGCTGAGCCTGACGCTGGTGGCGACCGGGGCGGCGTGGCCGGAGACCTGCCAGGTGTCACCGGTCACGTCGATGAAGCCGGTGAACGTCGGGTGCTCGGGGAAGTTCGCCCGGTCGGCGTTCGCGCAGGTCACGTGGATCGGGTAGGTGCCGTCCGCCACCGGGACACTGGCGACGTCGAAGGCGGTGGCGATCGACCGGACGATGGTGCCGTTGCCCGACGCCTCCGGGACCTGCGCCGTGACCGGGGCCTTGGCGTACGGGGCGCCGCCGGTCAGGTGGGAGGCCAGGAGCGACTCCCGGCCGTCCGGCACCACGAGCGACACCGTGAGGGCGTCCTGGTAGTTCGCCGGGCACGCCTTGTCGACCGACACCCGCGCGAACGGCGAGTCGTCGTCGATGCCGGTGCCGCGGGCGGTGAGGGTGACCGTGCCCGAAGTCGCCGTCGGGGTACCGGTGGTGGCGCCTGCGGTGGCCGCCCCCGCGAGCAGCGCGCCCGTGCCCATGGCCAGTGCGAGCGCGCCGACCAGAACGCCGCGCAGTCTTCGTCTCGTCATTGTCTTCTCTCCCCCTGAAGGAGTCCGGTGTGTACGTGGCACCGCGTCGCGGTGCCGGGAGCGGCCGGGCGCCCCCGAGGGACGCCCGGCCCGGCGGACGGTGGTCCGCCGCTGTGACGGGTCAGACGACGGGTCAGACGAGGTCGCGGCTGACCAGGGTGGTCGCGTTGCCGCAGTTGGTGTCGGTGCCGAAGCCGTACTTGTTGATCACCGTGGTGGTGGAGTCGTACTTGGCGGTGCACACCTTGGAGGCGCTGCCGACGAAGGTGTTCTTGATGAGCGTCTCGCCGGTCACCCGGCTGTCCGGGATGACGTTGTAGACCTCACGCGTGACCGGGAACGCGGTGTTGAGGTTCCCGCTCGCGTTCAGCGGCGCGGTGGAGTTGACGGTCTTGAGCACCGCGCCGTTGCGACGGTCGGTCACGCCCGGCAGGGAGCGGCCCTGCGCGATGTGCTGCGCGATCGAGAACGGCATGAGGTCGTTCGGGCCCTGGAGGGCGCTGCCGTTGTGCTCCTGGACGGCGGCGCCGTTCGCGGCGGTGTCCTTGACGCAGGACGGCAGGGTGGTGGCGTTGAAGCCCAGCGTCGAGGCCCAGAACTTGCGGGTGCCGGAACCGGCCTGCGGCACCAGCGGGTGGACGGTGACGCCGCCGATGGTCGGGTACGTGCCGGCCGGCAGCGGGTTGCCCGCCGTGTCCAGGCAGTTGTAGACCCGGGTCAGGTCGGAGGTGGCCTTCTGGGCGTTCGTCAGGGAGGAACCGCCGGCCAGGTACGTGAAGTTGGCGGGCAGGTTGGTGGTGGTCGCCGTCGCCGCCGTCACCGCGTCCACGGCGAACGGGATGAAGGTGAACTGGCCCGTGGCGTTGGGGGTGGAGGAGGACCGGGCGAAGTCGATGCAGTGGCTGCCGGCCGCGATGTCGGCGCGCAGCGCGTTGACACCGGCGCCCGAGCCGTCGGGGCGGGTGACCGACGCACAGGTGGTGTCCCGCGTCGAGATCGTGGAGGAACCGGTGGCGTCGTAGGACGCGATCAGGTTGCCGTCCGAGGAACCGGTCGGGTTCGGGTCGGCGATCTTGTTGCCGAGGCCGTTGAGCACGTCCTGCGTGGTGTCGGAGCCGACCGCGACGAGCGTGCGGTGGACACCGGCCGCCGGGTCGGCCTGAGCCGTACCGGCCACGATGGTGACACCGAGGGTCGCGGTACCGACCACGATCGCCGCCCGCTTGGCGAATTTCACGTTCACTGTATTTCCTCCGAGTCGATGCGGATGGAATTTCCAGACGTGTGACACGCAAGGAGAATTGATAATTCCCCCCAAAAGACCTGACCTGTCGGTCCGGCCATGAATGATCCTGCCGATCCCCTCAAGAAGTGGCAACCAAAATTACCGCCCCGCAAAAGTGAACAATGGGTATTCCAAATTCTCTTTTATTTTCCTTCCAAGGGGCGCCCAAGTACCCGTCACACCGGTTTCCTGCCGCGGACTACGCCCGCGCGCATCAGGAGGGGTCCGGCCAGGGAGCCCGCGATGCCCGCGATGAGGACGATCAGCAGCACCCAGCGGACGGCGCCGAGAATCGCCTGGGGGGTGGTGCCGCCGGTCTGCGCGACGTTGCTGACGGGGGGCGAGGCGGCGGGTCCGCCGGTGGAGCCCTTGGTCGTACCGGCCGCGGGGGCCGACGACGACGGCGAGGCGGGCGGTGCGCCGCCCGGACCCGGTCCCCCGCCGGTCGCTCCGTGGCCGGCGCCGCCGCCCGCACCGCCGCCGGCCGTTCCCGTACCGCCGGGGCCGGAGCCGGAACCGCCGTTGGAGGACGTGTCACCCGGTCCCGTGGCCGGGGGCACACCGGCGATCAGGGCGGACGCGGCCGTGAGGGCCTGTTCGCGCAGGGTGGCGGTCAGGGGTGCGTAGCCGAGCGGCAGCAGGCCGAAGCCGATGCCCTGTCGCTGGCCGGAGCCCGCCGCGTACCGGATCAGCGCGGCGTAGGTCTTGCGGTCGGCGGCGTCCAGCGAGGTGGAGGCGGCGGCGTAGGTGACGGTGGTGAGCGGGTAGGCGCCCGGTGTCTTCGCGGAGGGGTCCGCGTCCAGGACGCCCGGGGCCTTGCCCGCCTTCATCCCGTTCACCGCCCTGGTCATCGAGTCGACCGTCGGGGCGACGAACTGGCCGTCGGCGTTGAGGAGTTCGGCGGTGCCGAGCCGGTAGCGGGCGGCGCTGGCCGCGTCCGTCAGGCCCATGATGAAGTTCGAACCCGCGGGCTGCGTCTCGGCCTTCGTCAGCGCCGGGGGCGTGGACGTGGGGTTGAAGCCGGTGATGCCGCCGTTGTTGGCTTTGCGGACCGTCCTGGCGTCGTCGCTCAGACCGCTGCCGTACGGGTTCACGCCGACGGCCGTCAGCCGGATGTCGGGGAAGCGGCTGTCGGGTGCCCACACCGTCGGGTCCGGCTTGTCGAAGCCGGACGGCGGGGTGCTGACCGGTGCCAGTTCCAGGAAATACGGATTGATGACCGTGCCCCACGGGTCGGGTTTTCCGGAAAGGAAGTTGCGCGCGTCGGGGTCGGAGAGCAGCCATTTCCACAGCTGCCCCGCCGAATCGCTCGCGCCCTGCGGGACCCCGATACCGAATCCGCAGGAACTGCCCACGGGGTAGGGCACACCGGCGTTGAGCCGCGCGAATTCGGGGTCGCGCTCGATACCGAACGGGTTCTTCGCCGGAAGTCTGCCGCGCGGGAAGTCGTTGCCCGGCAGGTCGCACTGGTAGGACTCGGTGAGCATCTTCGCCACGAGCCGCGCGTTCAGCCGTATCCGGGGCACCTGTTGGGACGATCCGGCGACCTGGACGCTGTAGCCGATGACGAGTCCGGAGACCGCGACCGGCGCGTGGACGACCGGTGCCACGTCCGGCTGGGGCAGCACCGGGTTCTCGATGAAGGCGAGTCCGGCCGAGCCCGTGCCGGGGCTGGTGACCTGCGTACGGGAGAAGTCCTCGAGCTGCGGAACGTATCCGTAGGTGACCTTCTGCGAGGTGCACAGGGTCGGCGCCCAGGAGCTCATCGCCTCGAAGATCATCTCGGAGCCGATGGTGGGCTGTTCGTCCTGGCCGATCGGGCAGGGCGAGTCGGTCGGGGCGAAGTCGAGGCGGAACACGATGCGTTGGGCCCAGTTCCCCGCGGACAGCGGGGAGCTGATCAGTCCGTTGGGCGGCGGCGCTTCGGAGCCGTCGGGTTCGTGGGTGCCGCGGGGCACGACCACGAGCCAGCACGGCTCGGGCGCCTGACCGGTCCTCGCCACCGTGCCGCACCCCAGGATCGGCGAGGTGTCCGCGTCCTCCGCCTGGAAGATCGTCTGGCCGCTGCCGTCGACGCCGGTCGTGGCGAGGTCCTGCTCATTGGTCGCGTACTGCGTGAAGAACTGGTTGACGTCGGTCGAGCTGGCGCCCTTCACCGTGGTGAAGGGCACGGTGTGCTGCGCCGGCTCCAGCGGGTCCAGATTGCCCACGCTCCGCCCGACGTTGAGCACGCCCGTGTTCGGCGGCGGGTTCCCGTACTCGCACTGCTCCGGGGTCGGGCCGGTCGCCGCGTCACCCCAGCACTGCATGAGCTGGAGGTAGTTGCCCGCGTTGTTGGGCGAGCTCTTCACCCCGCCCGCCCATGAGACCTTCAGTCCCTGCGTCCGCAGATTCCTCGTCTGCTCGACCGTCACCCTCAGGTGCGAGAAGTCGTCGTAGGGACCCTTGGTGCCGGGCTTGGTGACGGCGGAGCCGGTGTCCGTGCCGGTGTCCGCGTGGGCCTGTCCGCCGCCCGCCGACGGTGGCAGCAGGGTCAGGCCGACGGCGGCGAGCACCGAGGTGAGGAGCGCGCCGAGGCGGACCGACAGGACGCGGCCTCGGGCGGCTCCGGGGTGGTTACGCGCGGCCATCACGCCTCCCGTTCCTGGTCAGCCGCCTGGCGAGGGTGGGCGGGGCGAGGACGACCAGCAGCAGCGCCAGGGCGGAGAGCCCCATGAGCCAGGTCCGCATGCCCCAGAAGGTCTCGTTGCCGACGCCGACGCTGGAGGCGACGATGTCCTGGTTGCCGCCGGTGCCGCCGGAGTCGCCCGCGGGCAGGCCGGTGTCGGGGTCGACGCTCTGGCCGGTGCCGCCCGTGGCGGTCGTACCGCCGGTGGCGGCGCCGCTCGTACCAGCCGTGGTGCCGCCGGACGTGGTGCCCGTACCGCCGCTCGCGCCCGCCGTGGTGCCGGACGAGCCGCCGCCCGTACTGCCGGAACCGCCCCTGCTCCCACCGGAGTTGCCGCCATTGGAGCCGCCGCCGGAGGCGGCGTTGGCCTGCGGCTTGACCGAGGTGGGCTGCCTGGACGCGCCGCCCGTGCCGTCGGAGCACTGCTGCGTGCCCTGCCGGTCGCACGCCTTGGGGAACGGCGCGTTCTTGGCCAGGGTGTTGGTGCCGTCGCTGGAGAAGGTCGGATTGTGGCAGCCCGCCAGATTGATGGTCTGGGCCTGCACACCGGGGACGCGTTTGAGCTGGTCGAATCCGGCCTGCACGAGGTTCTTCGGCAGCGGCGAGAAGCCCAACGGCTGGGCCTGCGACTGGCCTTGGCACAGGAAGTAGTAGCCGAACGCGCCGAGCGTTCTGCCCTTGTCCTCGGTCAGCGGCGAGTCCAGCGAGGTCGGCAGGATCATGTAGCTGTAGCTGGACAGCGGATACGTCCGCGCGTCCTGGTACGCGTAGACCTTGTCGAGGATCTGCGTCAGATACTGCGAGGAGTTCTCGTCCTGGTTGATCTGCGCCTGGGTCAGCGCCACGGCGACGTTGGAGGCGGTGGGCTCGGTGTAGTAGCCCTTGGCGTTGAGCACCTTGGCGACCGGGAAGCCGGTGGTGACCGCGTAGGAGTACTCGACGTAGGTGATGGCGCCCTCGGCGTAGTTCTGCCGGGTGTAGCCGGACACGCCGAGCGAGCCGGACTGGGCGATGAAGCCGGAGCCGGGGATCACCGGGTAGTACGACGTCAGGCCGCACGGGGTGGGCTTGTTGGCGCGCTTGCAGTAGTCGTTCCACACCGCGCCCTGCTGCTTGGACATCCACAGCGTGAACTGGGCGGTGGTGCCCGAGCCGTCGGAGCGCACCACCGGGATGATCTTGCGGGCCGGGAGGGTGAGGCCGGGGTTGTCGGCGGCGATCTGCCGGTCGGACCAGTTGGTGATCCGGCCGGTGAAGATCTTGGCGACCGTGCCGCCGCTCAGCCGCAGATTGGTGACCCGCTTGCCGCCGATCTTCAGGTTGTACATGAAGGCCGTGCCGCCCGCGACGATCGGCATGTACGCGTAGCCGCGCTTGGGCGGAGGTTCACGCACCCCGAACTCGGTCATGCCGTAAGGGATTTCGGACACGGCGAAGTCGACGGTGCCGTTGGTGAACTGCTGGCGGCCGTCGGACGAGCCGCTGCCCGTGTAGTCGACGGTCATCCCGTACTTCTTGACGCTCGCCCGCCACTGGTCGACGGCGTTCTGGCTCCAGGTCGAGCCGGCGCCGCTGATCCTCGCGTACGAGTCGGCCTTTGCCGACGGTGCCTGGCCGAGGAACAGCAGCGAGATCAGCAGCGCGGCCATCGCCCCCGCTGCCGCCCTCGCCGCCCTCGCCGCCCTGAGGCCCGTCCAGCCGATCCTCTTCACGATCCGTCAACTCCCTGTGCAGGTTGGATTGTTGTCGTGCCGAAGGCCGGGGCGGCCGACGCCGACGAGTAGCCGTCGCGCGCCGCGGCGCGCTCGGTGAAGCGGCGTGTGTCCCGGCGGGAGGCGACGACCCTGCGGTGGGTGCCGCGCCTGCTCAACTGGCCCGCGTCGCGCCCGCCGAGGACCCGGGCGAGCGCGAAGAGCACCAGGACGAGCACCAGCAGCACCGACGCCGCGCCGAACCCGCGCGCGATCATGGTGGGTTGGGGGGACTTCACGAACTCGAAGGTCGCGAGCGGCAGCGACACCATCGGGTTCTGCGAGGGGTCGTAGTTGGTGCTCGCGCCGAAGCCCGCCGTCAGCAGGACGGGAGAGGTCTCGCCGATGCCGCGGGCGGTACCGAGGATGACCGCGGTGGTCAGCCCCGACCGGGCGGTGGGCAGCACCACATGCCATACGGTCCGCCAGCGCGGCGACCCCAGCGCGTACGACGCCTCGCGCAGGGTGCCGGGCACCAGGCGGATCACCACGTCGGAGGCGCGGATGATGATCGGCAGCATCATCACGGAGATGGCCAGCGACGCCGCGAAGCCCGACTTGGGGACGTTCAGCGCGAGGATCACGGTGGCGTAGATGAACAGACCGGCCACGATCGACGGCAGCGCGGTCATCGCCTCGACGACCGTACGGACGAAACGCGCGTAGCGTCCGGGCACTTCGTTGAGGAACACCGCGCACAGCAGTCCCGCCGGGACGGTGAGGACCAGGGCGATGCCGATCTCGATCAGCGTGCCGACCACGGCGTGCTTGATGCCGCCCGCGCTCAGCGGGTCGAGCGGCCCGGTGACGGACATGTCCCGGGTGAAGAAGTTCAGGTGCGGTATCGCCCTGCGGCCGGACCACAGCGTGTAGACGACGACGAACAGCAGCGCGACCAGCAGCAGCACCGCGATGCTGTGGACCACGGCGGAGGCGATCTTGTCGCGCACCACCGGGCCGTCCTCGTCGAAGGAGACCAGCAGCGCGTACAGCGCGATGAACAGCGCGTACCAGAAGACGACGAAGCCGAGGGCCCCGCTGAAGGGGGCGATCCTGGCGAAGAACAGCCAGGTGAGGGAGAGGGAGGCGGCTGCCGAGCCGAGCAGTCCGAGCAGGTCGGTCTGGCGGACGGTGGAGGTGGAGCGCCGGCGTTCCGCTGCCGCGGGGGGCGGGCCGGGGATGACGGTGCCGGGGGCCTTCGTGGCCGGGTGCGCCGGGGCCGGGTGCGCCGGAGCGGTGGCGGTCCCGGCGGATTCCGGCGCCGTGGTGACGGAGTCCGGTGCGTCCGTGGTCATACGAGGGGGTCTCCTGGTTCCGCCGATCGCTCGGCCTACGGCGTGCGTGCGGCTGACGGCTGCGGGCTGACGGTGGGGCGGCGGCTCGGCGGCTCGGCTACTGGGCGGCTACTCGGCGGTGGCGCCGGACCGGCTGCGGGCGACGATCGACGAAGCGGCGAAGTTGACCACCAGCGTCATGAGGAAGAGGGCCAGACCCGCGGCCATCAGCGCGGACATGCCCAGCGGGCTGGCCTCGCCGTACCGCAGCGCGATCAGCGACGAGACGGAGCTGGTGCCGCTCTGGAGGATGTGCGGCTGGATGACGAAGATCGGCGAGATGACCAGGTAGACGCCGATGGTCTCGCCGAGCGCGCGGCCCAGGCCGAGCATGGTGCCGCCGATCATGCCGCCCATGCCGTACGGCAGGACGACCGAGCGGATCATGCCCCAGCGGGTCGCGCCCAGCGCGTACGCGCCCTCCCGCTCCCCCACCGGGGCCTGCGAGAACACCTCGCGGATGATCGAGCAGATGATCGGGGTGACCATCATGGCCACGACGATTCCGGCGACGAAGGTGGACGCGGTGTAGACGGTCGCGGTGGCGAGCGGGTCGTGCGGGTCGGCGCCGTCCACGTGGAAGAGCGGGATCCAGCCGAAGTACGTCGACAGCCAGCGGGCCAGGCCGATCACCTTGCCCTGGAGGAAGAACAGCCCCCACAGGCCGTAGACCACCGACGGCACGGCGGCCATCAGGTCCACGGTGCTGACCAGCGTGCGGCGCAGCCTGGCGGGGGCGTACTCCGAGATGTACAGCGCCGTGCCGATCGCCATCGGCACCGCGATGACGATGGCGACCGCCGCGATCAGCACCGTGCCGATGATGACGGCCGCGATGCCGAAGTGCCCGGCGTCCGGGTCCCATTCGGCGGTGGTCAGGAACGCCGGAACGCCCACCTTGCGCAGCGCCTGCCACGCCCGGTACAGCAGGAATCCGCCGACCAGCAGCATCACGACGAGCACCAGGCTGCCGCCGCCGCGCGCCACTGCCCTGAACACCCGGTCGGGCAGCCCCGAGTCGGCGTGCAGCCGCCGGGCGCTGTCGGCTCCGGGCCCGTCACCCTGGTCCGGCTCGCCGGTTCTCGCCAGTGTTCGCATCGTCACGCATTGACGCTCATGGTCCGCGATGGCCGCATTCGCAAGCCGATGTGAACGACAGCACCCGTAGGGGCAACTTCGGTTTCCGTACGGAATCACGTGGGCCGTACAGCCGTACGGGCCGGGGGGCGGCGGGCGGGGCGCGGGGCGCGGGCGGGCGCGGGGGCCGGCCGGGCGGGGAAACACGGCGGCCACGTCCCGCCGCGCGTCGGCGCGGCACGGAACGTGGCCGTTGAGGTTCTTCGGTCAGCTCGCGTCGTCCCAGGGCACGGATTCGGCGGCGCCGAGCCCGAGCAGCGTCAGACGGAACCGGTCGTACGCGGCCTGGCACGTCGAGTGCCGCTCGTACGCCCGCGCCGACACGGCCTGCACACGACCCTCACTGTCCCGTAACCGCCAGATCCATCCATTGGACTCGGCGGCGTGCTGTACTCCGCCCGCCAGTCCCTCCGCGCTCTCGCACAGCCCCTCGAAGGACGCCCTGCACGCGGCGTCGTCCGGATACGCGTTCGCCCCGAGAGCGATCACCCGGCCGTTGTTCGCCGTCAGTCGCCACGAGTGCCACCCGTTCTCGTCGATGTCGATCTGACACCGTGTCCCCACCACACTGGCCCCACCGATCTCTCCTGCCATCTGCCGCAACCCCACCCCTGATGACCTCTTTGTCGCCCCACGTCGAGGAAGGCCGCACGCGCGGTAGATCGTGCGGCACGGGCAATGTATGTGGCCTCAGATAATTGAGGGTTGTCTCACAGGTTGCCCACGGCATCCTTCACCGCGAAGTTGCCCCTTGTTCACGGACGGTCGCTAGGGGTGACGTTCGCAGGGCGCGCCGGGCGGCGCGGGGGCCCGGGGGGCCTCCGCAGGGCTCAGGGGGCCTCAGGGGGAAAGGTCAGCCGCCGATGGCGAGGAGGACGACGAGGACGACGAAACCGGCGACGGCCGGGGCGATGACCTCGTAGGCCCAGCGGATCTCGGGCTTCGGGGGCTCGGAGCCGTCGTCGGCGCCGTGCCGCTCCTTGAGCTCGCGCAGCTCGTGGATGGCCTGGTCGGAGGGCGAACGGTAGGCGCCGTCGTCATCGACCGGGAGGCCGGGGCGCGGCTTGCGGCGCGGGGGCGCGCCGAAGGGGTCGTCGCCCGCCGCCTTGGCGCGCATCTGCTGCTTGGTCGCGCGCTTGCGCGCGCGCAGCGAGACCGGGATCGCCCAGATCTGGTACTTCTTGCCGCCCGCGAACAGCTCGTTCGAGAACGACGCGCGCAGCGACTCGACGCCGGCCCACGCCACCGAGATCGTCCTGAACGGGTTGCGGACCTTGAGCCGCTGCTCGCCCGCGTAGACGGCGGGCCGCAAGGTGAACGCCACGATCAGCGGGACCGCCAGCAGCAGTGAGGCCAGCGCCAGCCACGGCGCGTGTCCCTTGCCGTGCACCACGGCGTCGCCGCCCAGCCACAGCGCGAGCACCAGCAGCAGCACACCGGCGCACAGTCCGGCCACCGAGCGGTAGACCCGGTCGGGGTACTGCGGTGTCCCGCCTGCCGGGTCGGGCGTGGTGGCCTGCGCGGCCGGGCGGTTGTGGTGGCTCGTCATAATCCCCGATTCTGCCCCACCGAGCCGCCGCCCTCGCCCCCAGCCCTGTTGCGTTCCCGCATCTTTCCCCCAAACCCGCACTTCCCGCCAGGCGCGCGCAGAACCGCGGGCGCAACCCCCCACCGGCCGGAGGCGGGAAAACATCCGGGCTGCCCCGCCGGGACCGGTGGCGACCTGCGGGAGCGCCATGGCTGACCGCGCAGTTCCCCGCGCCCCTCAAAAGACCGGCCCGCCGGAACTGCGCGAGCAACCCACCACCGGCCGTTGGCCGGGAAACAACCGGGGCACCCCGCCCGGGACCGGTGGCGACCTGCGGGAACGCTCCAACTGGCCGCACAGTCCCCCGCGCCCCTCAAACGATCGGCCCGCCCCCCATGCGAAAGGGGCCCGCCCCGTCAGGGGCGCGGGGAACTGCGCGAGCAACCCACCACCGGCCGGTGACCGGAAAACAACCGGACTGCCCCGCCGGGACCGGCGGTGACCTGCGCGGAGCGCCCACGCGGCGGCAGCCGCAGATAAGACACAGTCCTGCGCCCCCCAAAAGATCGCCCCGCCGCCCAAGGCGGAGAAGGGTTCAGAGGGGAGCCCCAGGGAGATCGGGGGCCGTCGAGGGTGGGGGAACCCTCGCCCGGAGGGGGGTGGCGGGTTGCTACGCGCGTAGATATGCTGAGGTGGTGACCATGTCTTCGCCGCCGCCTACGCCGGTAGTCCCCGCCTATGATCCCGATGCCGCGCGCCGTACGGCGACGATGTCGGATGTGACCGCTTCGGACAGCGCCCTGCGCCGCTTCCTGCACGGACTGCCGGGGGTGGACGCGGTGGGCCTGGAAGGGCGGGCGGCGTCGCTCGGCACACGGTCGATCAAGACGACGGCGAAGGCGTACGCCATCGACCTGGCGATCTCGATGATCGACCTGACGACGCTGGAGGGCGCGGACACGCACGGCAAGGTCCGGGCGCTGTGCGCGAAGGGCGTGCGTCCCGACCCGACCGACCGCACGACCCCGAAGGTCGCGGCGATCTGCGTGTACCCCGACATGGTGGCGACGGCCAAAGAGGCCCTGGGCGACTCCGGCGTGCACGTCGCCTCGGTGGCGACGGCCTTCCCGGCCGGCCGGGTCGCGCGCGACGTGAAGCTGGCCGACACCGCCGACGCGGTCGCGGCCGGCGCGGACGAGATCGACATGGTGATCGACCGCGGCGCGTTCCTGTCCGGCCGCTACATGGATGTCTTCGAGGAGATCCGCGCCGTCAAGGAGGCGTGCGCCCGCCCCGACGGCGAGAGCGCCGCCCACCTGAAGGTGATCTTCGAGAACGGCGAGCTGGCGACGTACGACAACATCCGCCGCTGCTCCTGGCTGGCGATGCTGGCGGGCGCGGACTTCATCAAGACCTCGACGGGCAAGGTCGCGGTCAACGCGACCCCCGCGAACACCCTGCTCATGCTGGAAGCGGTCCGCGACTTCCGCGCGGCCGTCGGCGTACAGGTCGGAGTGAAGCCCGCGGGCGGCATCAGGACCTCCAAGGACGCCGTGAAGTACCTGGTGATGGTCAACGAGACGCTCGGCGACGACTGGCTGTCCCCCGACTGGTTCCGCTTCGGCGCCTCCAGCCTGCTCAACGATCTGCTGATGCAGCGTCAAAAGCTCAGCACCGGCCGGTACTCCGGTCCCGATTACGTGACGGTGGACTGAAAACCATGACCGACCAGAGCACCGACCAGAGCACCGGCCAGCCCGGCATGCGGCCCGGCCGGAATCCCGGCCAGCGACCCGGCCAGAAATTCGCGTACGCGCCCGCGCCCGAGTCGCGGTCCGTCGTCGACATCGCGCCTTCCTACGGCCTGTTCATCGACGGCGAGTTCACCGCCGCCGCCGACGGCACCGTCTTCAAGTCCGTCTCGCCGTCCAGCGAGGAAGTCCTCGCCGAGGTCGCGCGCGCGGGCGAGGCGGACGTGGACCGCGCGGTGAAGGCGGCCCGCAAGGCGTTCGAGAAGTGGTCCGCGCTGCCGGGCGCCGAGCGCGGCAAGTACCTCTTCAGGATCGCCCGCATCATCCAGGAGCGCTCCCGCGAACTGGCGGTGCTGGAGTCGCTGGACAACGGCAAGCCGATCCGCGAGACCCGCGACGTCGACCTCCCGCTGGTCGCCGCGCACTTCTTCTACTACGCGGGCTGGGCCGACAAGCTGGCGTACGCGGGCTACGGCCCCGACCCGCGCCCGCTCGGCGTGGCCGGCCAGGTCATCCCGTGGAACTTCCCGCTGCTGATGCTGGCCTGGAAGATCGCCCCGGCGCTCGCCGCGGGCAACACGGTGGTGCTCAAGCCCGCCGAGACCACCCCGCTGTCCGCGCTGTTCTTCGCCGACGTCTGCCGCCAGGCGGGCCTCCCGCGCGGTGTCGTCAACATCCTGACGGGGTACGGGGACGCGGGCGCGGCCCTGGTCGCGCACGAGGGCGTGGACAAGGTCGCCTTCACCGGCTCCACCGGGGTCGGCAAGGCCATCGCCCGTACGGTCGCGGGCACGGACAAGAAGGTCACGCTGGAGTTGGGCGGCAAGGCGGCGAACATCGTCTTCGACGACGCCCCGGTCGACCAGGCCGTCGAGGGCATCGTCAACGGCATCTTCTTCAACCAGGGCCATGTCTGCTGCGCGGGCTCCCGGCTGCTGGTCCAGGAGTCGGTGCAGGACGAGGTGCTCGACGCGCTCAAGCGGCGGATGGCGACGCTGCGGGTCGGCGACCCGCTGGACAAGAACACCGACATCGGCGCGATCAACTCGGCCGAGCAGTTGGCCCGGATCACCGCGCTGGCGCAGGCCGGTGAGGAGGAGGGCGCCGAGCGCTGGGCCCCGGCGTGCGAACTGCCCGACGCCGGTTACTGGTTCGCGCCGACGCTGTTCACCGGCGTCACCCAGGCGCACCGCATCGCCCGCGAGGAGATCTTCGGCCCGGTCCTGTCGGTGCTGACCTTCCGCACCCCGGCCGAGGCGGTCGAGAAGGCCAACAACACCCCGTACGGCCTGTCCGCGGGCATCTGGACCGAGAAGGGCTCGCGCATCCTGTCGATGGCGAACAAGCTCCGGGCCGGTGTGGTGTGGGCGAACACGTTCAACAAGTTCGATCCGGCCTCCCCCTTCGGCGGCTACAAGGAGTCCGGTTACGGCCGCGAGGGCGGTCGGCACGGCCTGGAGGGGTACCTCGATGTCTGACGTCCGCGACGCTCGGCTGAGCGTGTTCAAGACCTACAAGCTGTACGTCGGGGGCAAGTTCCCCCGCAGTGAGAGCGGTCGGGTGTACGAGGTGACGGACTCCAAGGGCGGCGCCTGGCTGGCCAACGCGCCGCAGGCGTCCCGCAAGGACGCGCGGGACGCGGTGGTCGCCGCCCGCAAGGCCGTGTCCGGCTGGTCGGGCGCGACCGCGTACAACCGCGGGCAGGTGCTGTACCGCGTCGCGGAGATGCTGGAGGGGCGGCGCGAGCAGTTCGTCCGCGAGGTCGCGGAGGCCGAGGGGCTCTCCAAGACGAAGGCCGGGGCCGCCGTCGACGCCGCCGTCGACCGCTGGGTCTGGTACGCGGGCTGGACCGACAAGATCGCCCAGGTGGTAGGGGGCGCCAACCAGGTGGCCGGTCCTTACTTCAACCTCTCGACGCCCGAGCCGACCGGTGTGGTCGCCGTCCTGGCTCCCCAGGACTCGTCCTTCCTCGGCCTCGTCTCGGTCCTCGCCCCGGTGATCGCCACGGGCAACACCGCGGTGGTCGTCGCCTCCGAGCGCTCGCCGCTGCCCGCGCTCTCCCTCGGCGAAGTCCTCGCCACCTCCGACGTGCCGGGCGGCGTCGTCAACATCCTCTCCGGCCGCACCTCCGAGATCGCCGCGCCCCTCGCCGCCCACCAGGACGTCAACGGCCTCGACCTCACCGGCGCCGACGCGGACCTCGCCGCCGAGTTGGAGCGGGGCGCGGCCGACAACCTGAAGCGGGTGCGCCGTCCGGCGCCGGAGGACTGGGGTACGGACCCCGGCCTCTCCCGCCTCACCGCGTGGCTCGAGACCAAAACCGTCTGGCACCCCATCGGCGCCTGACGGGTCCCCCGTAGGGGCGCGAGGAACTGCGCGACAAGCCACGACGTGCGTGCACGTCACCACCCGCCCCAGAGGGGCAGATCGGTGGTCTCCGGACCACCGGCCGGTGGGGGCGGGCCGCGCAGTTCCCCGCGCCCCTGAAAAATCGGCCTGCCGTCCCCGGCAAAGGAACCGCTCAGTGCGGGAGGAGTCCCGTGACAGGTCCCACCAGGGGAAGCGTGCCGAGGGAGCCCCCGTTGGTGATCGGAGCGGTCACGGCGGAGGTGGAGACGGGGTGGAAATCGGCGACCTGGGAGCCGACGGCGTTGTCGAGCGGGTCGACACCGGTGTTGCTCAACGGATCGATCGTGAGGTCGCGGACGGGGGCGACGCCCGCGCCGAGTGCGCCGGTGACGTACTGGGTGGGGAGCGCGGAGGTGACGTCGGACGTCGGGAGGGCGTCGGTGGCGCTCTGGGCCGCCGCGAGGGGATCGGCGGCGGCGACACCGGCCGGTACGACGACGGCGGCGGCGGTGAGGGTCAGGGCGAGGGCGGTACGGAGCGAGGGCATGGACCGGTTCCTGTCGACGGGAGTCTTCCTGGCGCAGCGTAACGCAATGACCGCGCAGGGTAGTTGTCCTACGGCGGGTCGTCCCCCGGCCGGGGATACGGGACAATTGTTCTCCGTGAGTTCATCCCCGGTGTCGCTTCGCTCCCGTGTGATCCTGCTGACCGGCCCCTCGGGGTCCGGCAAATCGTCCCTCGCCACCCGTGCCGGACTGCCGGTGCTGGCCCTCGACGACTTCTACAAGGCGTGCGACGACCCGACGCTGCCCGCCCTGCCCAGCGGCGCGGGCACCGACTGGGACGCCCCGGGTTCGTGGAACGCGGACGCGGCGCTCACGGCCGTGGCCGCGCTCTGCGCGGACGGCGCCGCCGACACCCCGGTCTACGACATCGCGACGAGTTCGGTCACCGGCCGTACCCGCCTCGACCTCGGCGGAGCGCCCGTCTTCGTCGCCGAAGGCATCTTCGCCGCCGAGATCGCCGGGCGCTGCCGGGAGCTGGGGCTGCTCGCGGACGCGCTGTGCCTGCGCGGACGCCCGACGACGACGGCGCGCCGGCGTTTCGTACGGGATCTGCGCGAGGCGCGGAAGTCGGTGCCGTTCCTGGTCCGCAGGGGCTGGAACCTCATGCGCGCGGAACGCGCGATCGTGGCCCGTCAGACCGCTCTCGGCTGCCACCCCTGCGGCCGTGACGAGGCGCTGGAACGTATCGCCGCGGCCGTCACCCCCGCGCCCCCGCTGCCCCGCGTCCCGGCCGAGGCGTGACGCCGTAGAGCTATAAAGCCGCAAAGCTGTAGAGCTGTACGGCAGCGGACGTACGACAGGGCCGGACGGCATTCCCCTGGCCGTCCGGCCCTGCTCCCCCGTACCCCCCGGGTCCCCCCCGTTTCCCCCCTGCTCCCCCGTGTCCCCCCGACCGGCCCCCGTACCGGCGTGTGGAAATCCTTGGCCTTGAGCTGGGCCTCGGACGGCCCTCAGGCGACCAGTTCGCCGAAGGCGTCCTCCTCGTCGCGGCCGAAGCTCAGGGCCTCGTCGTCGCGCATGCGGCGCAGGGAGCGCCAGATGCTGCTCTTGACGGTGCCGACGCTGATCCCGAGGATGTCGGCGATCTCGGGGTCGGTGCGGCCCTCGTAGTAGCGGAGCACGAGCATGGTGCGCTGCTGCTCGGGCAGCCGGGCGAGCGCCTGCCACAGGACGGCGCGCAGTTCGGTGCCGCCCATCTCGTCGGTGTCGCCGACCGTCTCGGGCAGCTCCTCCGTCGGGTACTCGCTGAGCTTGCGCCGCCGCCAGGCGCTGATGTGCAGATTGGTCATGGTGCGCCGCAGGTAGCCGCCGACGGCCGCCTTGTCGCTGATCCGGTCCCAGGCCCGGTATGTGGAGAACAGGGCGCTCTGGAGCAGGTCCTCGGCCGCGAAGCGGTCCCCGGTGAGGTGGTACGCGGTCGCGTAGAGCGACGCGCGGCGCTCCTGGACGTAGGCGGTGAAGGCCGCTTCGGCCTCGGCCCGCGCCGGGGTGCGGGCGGCGGCGCCGTCGAAGGTGCCGGACGGCTGGTCGGCGGTGGTCGCGGACGGTACGGGCTTCGCCTGGTGCTCGGCGCCGCTGTCGACCGCCGCCATGAACGGCGGGCGGTGCCGGGCGCTCGTCGGGTACGAGGTGCCGCGTACGGCGCCGCGTACGTACCCCCGTCCGTTCGCGGCGCCGGCCTTCTCCGTGGTGCGGACGGCGCAGGTCCCCGTGGAGTGCGCCGAGTGCGTGTGCGTCGCATGAACCGCGGTGTCGGTGGTGATGTGCAGTGTGTTCATGTCCCGCCCCCGTCGTTGGAACCTGATGCGTGGTCTTCGGCGTCGCATCCGGTACGGCGTGCGCTCTTCCGATGTGACAACAGACTGCCGGGCCAGTTTCATGACGCTGTCCGCCGAGTGTCACAGGCCCGTCACAGAGGCCGCGCGCCGCGTGACCGGCCGGTCGGCCCGGCTGCGGCACCCCCGGTCAGCAGGTCACGAGCAGGTCACGCGGGCAGGGGCATGTCAGGGGAGAAGGTCCCCGCACTTCATGCGGACGCCGTCGTTAGGCAACAATGACCGGCGTGCCTTTCCTGTTGCTTATCGAGGATGACGACGCCATCCGTACGGGCCTCGAACTCGGCCTGTCCCGTCAGGGTCACCGCGTGGTGGCCGCTGCGACGGGCGAGGACGGCCTGAAGCTGCTCAAGGAGCAGCGCCCCGACCTGATCGTGCTGGACGTGATGCTGCCGGGGATCGACGGGTTCGAGGTGTGCCGGCGCATCCGCCGTACCGACCAGCTCCCGATCATCCTGCTCACCGCGCGCAGCGACGACATCGACGTGGTGGTGGGGCTGGAGTCCGGGGCCGACGACTACGTGATCAAGCCGGTGCAGCCGCGGGTGCTCGACGCCCGCATCCGGGCGGTGCTGCGGCGCGGCGAGCGGGACAGCACCGACTCCGCGGCCTTCGGCGCGATCGTCATCGACCGCAGTGCCATGACGGTGACGAAGGACGGCGAGGACCTTCAGCTCACGCCGACCGAGCTGCGCCTGCTGCTCGAACTGAGCCGCAGGCCGGGACAGGCGCTGTCCCGGCAGCAGTTGCTGCGTCTGGTGTGGGAGCACGACTACCTCGGTGACTCGCGTCTCGTCGACGCGTGTGTGCAGCGGCTGCGCGCCAAGATCGAGGACGTGCCGTCGTCACCGACCCTGATCCGTACGGTCAGAGGCGTGGGATACCGCCTGGACACGCCCCAGTGAAATCGCGGTTCGGCGACGGGAACGGCGGGCACGGCGGGAAGGATCGGCACGACCGGCAGGATCGGCACGACGACCCCTCTGAGAGCGGCCCGACCGACAACGGCCCTTCGGACGACGGCGGTTCCGACGGCACCGCCACCGCCACCGGCACCGGCAACGGCTCCGCCACCGGCCAGGAACGCGACCGGGGCTGGAACTGGTCGCCCGGCATGGTGCGTTGGACGAGTCTGCGGCTGCGCCTGGTCGCGGTCTTCGCGGCCGTCGCGCTCACGGCCGCCGTCTCCGTCTCCGGCATCGCGTACTGGCTCAACCGCGACGCGGTGCTGACCCGCGCGCAGAACAGCGCGCTGAACGACTTCCGTGACTCCTTGCAGCGCAACGCGGCCTCGCTGCCGGTCTCGCCGACCTGCGAGTCGCTGAACACGGCGGCGGGCCGGATCGGCGGACCCGACACGTACCAGGTGGTGCTGATCGACACGACGCGGGACAACGCGCCGTGCGCCGCGCCCTCCAACCGGGACGTGTTCACGCTGGACGACGTGCCCGCGCAGTTGCAGCGGGCGGTCAACACCCCGGATACCAAGGACCACAACCGCTACCACCTGCGGTGGATGCGGATCTCGTTGCAGGGCCGCCCGTATCTGGTGGCGGGCGCGCGGATCAACGACGACGGCGCGACCGGCTACATGCTCAAGTCGCTGGACGCGGAGCGCAAGGACCTCAACTCCCTCGCCTGGTCGCTGGGGATCGCGACCCTGCTCGCTCTGGTGGGCGCCGCGCTGCTCGCCCAGGCGGCGGGCTCGACCGTCCTGCGTCCGGTACGGCGGCTCGGTGAGGCGGCGCAGCGGCTCGGCGAAGGCCACCTGGACACCCGGCTGAAGGTGTCGGGCACCGACGAACTCGCCGAGATGTCACGGACGTTCAACAGCGCGGCCGAGGCGTTGGAGAGCCGCGTCGAGGAGTTGAGCGCGCGGGAGGCGGCCAGCCGCCGCTTCGTGGCCGACATGTCGCACGAGTTGCGCACCCCGCTGACGGCCATCACGGCGGTCACCGATGTGCTGGAGGACGAGGCGGAGGCGCTGGACCCGATGATCGCCCCGGCGGTACGGCTGGTGGTCAGCGAGACGCGGCGGCTGAACGAGTTGGTGGAGACGTTGATGGAGGTCACCCGCTTCGACGCGGGCACCGCGAAGCTGCGGGTCGACGAGGTCGACGTCGCGGACATGGTGATGGCCTGCATGGACGCCAGGGCGTGGGTCGACTCGGTCGAACTGGACGCGCCGCGCGGCCTGCTGGCCACCCTGGACCCGCGACGGCTGGATGTGATCATGGCGAATCTGATCGGGAACGCGCTCAAGCACGGCGGTTCCCCGGTCCGGGTCAGCCTGCGCAGGGAGGGGGGCGCGGACGGCGACGTCGTCATCGCGGTCTCCGACCACGGCCCCGGCATCCCCGAGGACGTCCTCCCGCATGTCTTCGACCGCTTCTACAAGGCCGACGCCTCGCGCGCCCGCTCCGAGGGCAGCGGTCTCGGCCTGTCGATCGCGATGGAGAACGCGCACATCCACGGCGGCGACATCACGGCGGCCAACTCCCCGGACGGCGGCGCGGTCTTCACGCTGCGGCTGCCGGTCAGGCCGCGCACCGACGAGGACGAGGACGACGCGGACGGCGACGGGGGCGCGAACGGCTCGGGCGCCACGGGCACGTCGCAGGGGCCCGGCGGTGACGCGCGATGAGACACCGCCCGACGAAATACCGCCCGACGAGACACCGCCCGACGAGATACGGCCCGACGAGATACGGCCTGATGAACCAGCGCTCGATGAGACGCCGCCCGATGAGCCTCGGCCGGATGAGACATGCGCCACGCAAGGTGCTGGCCGTCGTCCTGCTCGCCGCGCTGCCGCTGATCGGCGGCTGCGGCATCCGGTCGACCACGGTCCCGGTGGACGCGGGGCCCGCGCCGTCGCGGGTGTCGTGCGCGGTGCCGCGCGACGGCAAGGCGCCGGAGACGGACACCGTCGTACGCCAGGTGTATCTGGTGTGCAGCATGCAGACCACGCCGGTCAAGCGGAACGTGACGCTGCGGCCGGGCAGGATCGACCGGCTGACGCAGGTCAGGGAGCTGGTCGCGCAGTTGCAGCGCAGCCCGCTGTCGGCCGAGGCGCAGGCCGGTTTCTCCACCGAGGTGCCGGCCAGCCTGGAAATCCTGGGGCCGTTCAAGGGCGATCCCGAGAACGCGCTGCGGCTGAACCAGCCGGTGGACGAGCTGCCGTCGTTCGCGCTCGCGCAGATCGTCTGCACGCTCGTCGACGACCCGTCGGTCACCGGCGACGGCGGTGTGGTGCTCGGCGGCGACGACCCCGACAGCAAGCCGCGCCGCTACGCCTGCACGCCCGACCTGCGGACCCGCCCGGACGCCGCGGACAGCGCGGGAACCGCGGTGGGGTGAAGCCGCGTCTTGGAGGGCGTGCGGCACGAAGGCTCCAGTTTCAGGGTGCGCGCGGCCGGGCTGCTGCTCACCGCCGCGTACCTCGCTTTCGTCGCCTGGCTGCTGCTGCGTCCGCATTACGTGGCGTGGGTGCCCGCGCCGAATCTGCGGCCGTTCGGCACGATCCGCGCCGACCTGGCGATGAGCGCGGGCGAGGCGGCCCGGCGGATCGCCGAGGGCCTGGGTCTGCTCGCGCCGCTGGGCGTGCTGCTGCCGATGGCGGGCGGCCGGGTCCGCACCTCGGGCTTCGCGTCCTTCGCGCGGACGGTCTTCGCCTCGCTGATGGTGTCGCTGACCCTGGAATTCCTTCAGACGATGGTGCCGGGCCAGCTCTTCGACGTGGACGCGCTACTGCTCAACACGGCGGGCGTGGCGCTGGCGCACCTCCTGGTGGTGCCGCCCGCGCGGCGCGCGCTGCGCAGGCGCGAGGCACGCAAGCGGGCCGCGCCCCCTGCCGAGGATCGCTCGGCGGGGGCGCGGCCCGTGGGGGTCTGACCGGTCGGCCGACGTACCGAGGCGGTACGCGCCGAGGCGGTACGCGCCGAGGCGGTACGTACTCCGGCCGGTGCCTGCCTGCTTGCTCCGTGCCGACGTGCCTACGTGCGTACGTGGAGACGCGCCGACGTGTCCGCGGCCTACTTGCCGGTGAGGCCGCCGACCGGGAGGCCGCCGAGGAGGCCGTTCGCCGGGCTGACCTGGTTGCCGGAGGGCAGCAGCTTGCCCGGGTTGCCGGGGAGCGCGGAGGTGCCGTTGGTCAGCGCCTGCTGCGCGCCGTTGGCGCTGTCGGCGGCGCCGGGCAGGAGCTTGGCGGCGGTGCCGACCGGAGTCCCGTCGAGCACGGTGGGCGAACCGGCGTGGCCGAGCAGCGAACCGGCCTGGTCGGTGACCGGCAGGGCCGGGAGGGAGGCCGCGGAGGCGGTGCCCGCCGCGGCGGCGGCGAAGGCGAGGCCGAGCACGGTGGTGGCGAGGGTCTTCTGGGTACGGGTCTGCATGACTTCGGAACGTAGTCAGATGTTGACCGGCCGTGCAAACGGCGTGGCGCGGCTGTCACCCCTCGGGCCGGCCGCGCCGTGAAGGTGTTCCGTCAGCCCTCGTCGGGCACGGAATCGCTGGCCAGGGTCGGTGCGGCGGCCGACTGCCGGAACAGCCACTCGGCCTTCAGCTCCGCGTACCCCGGCTTGATCACCTCATTGATCATGGCCAGACGTTCATCGAAAGGGATGAACGCTGATTTCATCGCATTGACGGTAAACCACTGCATGTCATCGAGGGTGTAGTCGAACGCCTCCACGAGGTGCTCGAACTCCTGACTCATGCTGGTGCCGGACATCAGCCGGTTGTCGGTGTTGACGGTGACCCGGAAGTGCAGCCGCCGCAGCAGACCGATCGGGTGCTCGGCGTACGAGCTGGCCGCGCCGGTCTGGAGGTTGGAGGTGGGGCACATCTCCAGCGGCACGCGCTTGTCGCGCACGTACGACGCCAGGCGGCCGAGCTTGACCTGGTCGCCGCGCCCGTCGGAGGAGATGTCGTCGATGATCCGCACGCCGTGCCCGAGCCGGTCGGCGCCGCACCACTGGAGCGCCTGCCAGATGGACGGCAGGCCGAACGCCTCGCCCGCGTGGATCGTGAAGTGGTTGTTCTCGCGCTTCAGGTACTCGAAGGCATCCAGGTGCCGGGTGGGCGGGTAACCGGCCTCGGCGCCCGCGATGTCGAAGCCGACGACGCCCAGGTCCCGGTAGCGGTTGGCCAGTTCGGCGATCTCCTGGGAGCGGGCGGCGTGCCGCATCGCGGTCAGCAGCGCGCCGACGCGAATCCGGTGGCCGTCCTCGCGCGCCCGGCGCTCGCCTTCCCTGAAGCCCTCGTTGACCGCCTCGACGACCTCTTCGAGGGTCAGGCCGCGCTCCAGGTGCTGCTCGGGCGCGTACCGGATCTCGGCGTAGACCACGCCGTCGGCCGCCAGGTCCTGCGCGCACTCGGCGGCGACCCGTACCAGCGCGTCCCGCGTCTGCATCACGGCGCAGGTGTGCGCGAACGTCTCCAGATACCGCTCCAGCGAACCGGAGTCGGCGGCCTCGCGGAACCACGCGCCGAGCTTGTCCGGATCGGTCTCGGGCAGCGCGTCGTAACCGGTCGCGCGCGCGATGTCCACGATCGTGCCGGGGCGCAGGCCGCCGTCGAGGTGGTCGTGGAGCAGCGCCTTGGGGGCGCGGCGGATCTGTTCCGGGGTGGGAGTGCTCGGTTTGGGGTTCTGCATGCTCAAACGATAGCCCCTACGCGCGTAGATATCGCGCTGCGCACAACAATTTTCCGCCCGGCCATACAGTGCACACCCCTGCGTCTGCCATCGTTGCGCCATGGCTTCCCAAGCATTACCGGCGCGTGGCGCACGACTGGGCCGCCCGGTGCCGTCCGGGCTGGTGCCCGCGCCGAGGCAGCGCGAACACGATACCGGCGCCACGGTGCGCGCCGTCGTGCTCGCCCTGCCCGGCGGTGACGCGCTGAGCACCCGGCGCCGCTCCCCGGTGGCGGCGGCCGTCATGTGGCCGCTGGCCCGCCATCTCGTCCGCGAGGGGGCCGCCGACGGGGTGGCCGCGCACGTCGTGCACTACCGCTTCCGCGGCTGGAACGGCGGGCACGCGCATCCGGCGGAGGACGCCGAGTGGGCGGTCGGCGAGGCCGTACGGCGCTACGGTGACGTGCCCGTCTGCCTCGTCGGCATGGACATGGGCGCGCGGGCCGCCCTCCACGCCGCCGGTCACCCCGCCGTGACCTCCGTCGTCGCGCTCTCTCCGTGGCTGCCGCGCGGTGCCGAGCCCGAGCCGGTCAAGCAGCTCATCGGGCGGCGCGTGCTGCTCGTCCACGGCACCGAGGACGAGTCCACCGCGCCCGACATCTCCTACGGCTTCGCCGAACGCCTCAAGAAGGTCAACCGCGACACCTGCCGCTTCGAGGTGCACTCCGACGGTCACGGCCTCCACCAGCACCGCAGCGAGGTCTTCGCCCTCACCTCCGATTTCGTCCTCGGCTCGCTTCTCGACCGGCCCCACGCCCGGCCCATCGCCGACGCCCTCGCGGCTCCGCCGCCCCTCGGCCTCCGCATGCCCCTGGCCTCCGGCTTCGGCAAGTCCCTCCGCGTCTGACCCGCCCCCCGGGGGAGGGCGCCCCCCACCGTGGCCGCACCACCTTTCGCCCGGACGCCAGCCACGTGCTTTTAGGGGCGCGGGGAACTGCGCGGCCAGCCCACCACCGGCCGGTGGTCGCGAAACACACAGCGTCTGCCCCACTGGGGCGGTTTTTTACCCGCGCCGCCGTCGTGGCTGAGCGCGCGGTTCCCCGCGCCCCTAAAAACATGGGCTGGCGTCCCACGCCAAGGAACCGTACAGGGGCCGCGCCCCAAAGACGTCGGGCTTCGCCCTCCGCAGGAGACCGGCTCAGGCCGGCAGAAGGGTGCCCGTCTGGGCGAGCAGGAAAGCACGGAAAGCGGCGACCGGGGGCGGGGCCGGGGCGCCGTCGAGCCAGGCGAGACCGATCTCGCGGACGGCACGTCGCCCGGTGAGGTCGAGTTCGACGACGCCGGGCCGGGGCACGGCCGGCGGGGGAAGGACGGCGACGCCGAGCCCTGCGGCGACCAGCCCCCGAAGCGTCTCGGCCTCCTCGCCCTCGAAGGCGACCCGCGGGGTGAACCCGGCCTCGGCGCACAGGGCGTCGGTGATCCGCCGCAGCCCGAACCCCGGTTCCAGGGTGACGAACGCCTCCCCTGCGGCCTCCGCGAGCCGCACCCGCTTGCGCCCCGCGAGCCGGTGCCCGGCGGGCACGACCAGCCGCAGCCGCTGCTCGTCCAGCTTCCGTACGACAAGTCCCGCCTCGTCGGGCACCGGTGAGGTCAGACACAGGTCCAGCTCGCCCAGCCGCAGGCGTTCCAGCATGGCCTCGCCGTACGTCTGCACGAGCTGGAAGCGGACGCGCGGATACTCGGCGCGGAAGGCGCGCAGGAGGGAGGGGACGGTCTCGGGCCCGAGCGTGTGGAGGAACCCGAAGGCGACCCGCCCGCTGTCGGGATCGGCGTCGAGGCGTACGGACTCGGCGGACCGTTCCACCTCGGCGAGCGCCCGCTCGGCGGCGGCGCGGAAGGTGACCCCGGCGCGGGTGAGGCGGACGGCGCGGCCGTGGCGGGCGAAGAGGGCGACACCGAGATCGGCTTCGAGACGGGCCAGCGCGCGGCTGAGCGTCGACTGCGGCATGCCCAACTCCTGGGCCGCGCGCGTCACATGCTCATGCCGCGCCACGGCCGCGAACTGCGCGAGGCGCGGTGCCAGCAGCGCGCCCCAGGACTCCGGGTCCGGCCCGGTACCGGCTGTGTCGGCCACCGTATATGCCCCCTCCACCTGCGCTCATGCACCAGTGCATCAATCATGCACGATCTGTGCATTGGACGCATAAATGTGGACGCCCCTACGGTCGTGACATGTCACGCGCCGATACCGGGGCGGTCGCCGCGACCCGCGCGAACGCCCGAGCCCGAACGCAGGCCGCCACCACGGCCGATGACCGGCTCCGCCCCGGCTCCCCCGGCTACCGCCGCGCCAACCTCGCGCTGTTCGCCGCGGGACTGGCCACCTTCGCCCTGCTCTACTCCACGCAGGCGCTGCTGCCCGCCCTGTCCTCCGGCCTGTCGCTGAGCCCCGCGCGGGCCAGCCTCACCGTCTCGGCGACGACGGCCGCGCTGGCCGTCGCGCTCCTGCCGGTCAGCGCCCTCAGCGAGAAGTACGGCCGTACGCCGGTGATGACGGCCTCCGTCTTCGCCGCCTCGCTGCTCGCCCTCGCCGTGCCCTTCGCGCCCGACCTGGCCGTCCTCGTCGCGCTGCGCGCCGTGCAGGGCGTGGCGCTCGCCGGGCTGCCCGCGACCGCGATGGCGTATCTCGCCGAGGAGGTCCACCCGGCCGCCGTCCCCTCCGCGATCGGCCTGTACGTGGCGGGCAACTCCATCGGCGGCATGAGCTCGCGCGTCGTCGGCGGGGTCCTCTCCGAGGCGTTCGGCTGGCGCGCCGCGCTCTTCGCCGTCGGCCTGTCGGCGCTGGCCTGCGCGGTCGCCTTCCGGCTGCTCGTGCCGCCCGCCCGGCACTTCACGCCGGGACCCGTGCGTCCGGCCGCGCTGTGGCGCACGGTCGCCGGGCACCTCGGCGACCCGCTGCTGCGCGGCCTCTACGCGATCGGCCTGCTCTTCATGGCGGTCTTCGGCGCCGTCTACACCGTCCTCGGCTACCGGCTGACCGCCGCGCCCTTCGGCCTCTCCCAGACCGCCGTCGGCGCGATCTTCCTCGTCTACCTCGTCGGTACGGCCGCCTCCGCCGCGTCCGGCGCGCTCCTCGCCCGTACGGGCCTGCGCGGCGCCTTCACCGTCGCCGCCGTACTGTGCGCCGCCGGGCTGCTGCTCACCCTGTCCGGGACCCTGGCGCTGATCCTGCTCGGGCTCGTCCTGGTCACGGCCGGCTTCTTCACCGGCCACTCGGCCGCCTCCGGCGCGGTCAGCCGGACGGCCCTCACGGGCCGCGCGCAGGCGTCCGCGCTCTACCTGACCGCGTACTACATCGGCAACAGCCTCGGCGGCACGCTCGGCGCCGGCGCGTTCCACGCCGGGGGGTGGGGCGCGACGGTGTCGCTCGCGCTGGCGACCGTCGGCGCCGTCGGGCTCGTCGCGGGCCTCGCGCTCAGGCGGCCGGGCGCCGCCACGCCGTGACGTCCAGCTTTCCGGTGGTGCCCAAGTCGACCATCATCGTCACGCGTTGGGGCGGGGTGTCCTTGACCGGCGTGATCTCCAGGTATTCGCCCGTGCTCGCCGCCACCGTGCTGTCCGTCACCGTGTTGCGCCACACCAGCACTGTCAACGCCCGCTGTCCCGGCCGCAGTTCGATACGTGTCGGGGCCGGGTCGTCGATGCCGGTCGTGATCGACAAGCCCTGATGGACCGTCACCTTCAGGCGCTCGCGCGCCTTGTCCAGGACATACGTCCGCGGGTAACCCTCCACCGTGCGCGGCGACTTCCCGCAGTTCGTCACGTAGACGGCCATCGCCCGCAGGCCCATCGCGGCGTCCGGTTCCTCACCGGTGACGGCCAGGCCGCCCTCCGGACACGGCGGTTCCGTCACCACCGGCGCCGGCGCGGGCGGTGCCGCGTCCGTCGGCAGCCCCACGGCCGCCTCGGACCCCCCGTCCGTCCCGCACCCGCCCACCGCCAACACCGTTGCGGCCGCCGCCGCCACCGCCCACGTCCTCATCCCCACCATCCGCCGATCCTGACACATCCCCGGGGAGCCCCTCCGGGGCGGTGAGCCGATCTTCTACGGGGCGCGGCCCCGACGCCCCTTCCACCCAGGGCGGTGGGCCGATCCTTTAAGGGGCGCGGCCCCCGGACGCCCCCTTCGCCCAGGGCGGTGGGCCGATCCTTTAAGGGGCGCGGGGAACTGCGCGGCCAGCCCCCACCGGGCCGGTGGTCCGGAGACAACCGAACTGCCCCTCTGGGGCCGGTGGTGACGTGCACGCACGTCGTGGCTTGTCGCGCAGTTCCCCGCGCCCCTAAAGGCCAGGCCCTGCGCAGAGGCACCGCGCCTCCCCGCGCCCCTAAAAACCAGGCCCTGCGCAAAGGCAGCGGGCCCGGCGCGGGGGCCTAGACGATGCGGTCGAGGATGATCGGGCGGGGGGAGAAGGAGGCACCCTCCGGGGCAACGGAGAAGGAGCCGTCGAGGGCTTCCTCCGCGTACGGGAACTTTTCCGGCGTGTCGGTGTGGAGGGTCAGGAGGGGCTGGCCCGCTACGACGGAGTCGCCCGGTTTGGCGTGCAGCTCGACCCCGGCCCCCGCCTGGACGGAGTCCTCCTTGCGGGCGCGGCCGGCGCCGAGCCGCCAGGCGGCGACGCCGACGGCGTAGGCGTCGAGGGAGGTGAGGACGCCGGAGGCGGGCGCGGGGACGACGAGGGTTTCGCGGGCCACCGGGAGCGGAGCGGAAGGGTCACCGCCCTGGGCGCGGATCATGCGGCGCCAGACGTCCATGGCGGAGCCGTCGGCGAGCGCCTTGGCGGGGTCGGCGTCGGGAAGCCCGGCGGCGGCCAGCATCTCGCGGGCGAGCGCCAGGGTCAGCTCGACGACATCGGCGGGGCCGCCACCGGCCAGCACCTCGACGGATTCGCGGACTTCGAGCGCGTTGCCCGCGGTGAGCCCGAGGGGTACGGACATGTCGGTGAGCAGGGCGACCGTGCGGACGCCGTGGTCGGTGCCGAGCCCGACCATGGTGGACGCCAACTCCCGTGCGTCCTCAAGGGACTTCATGAAGGCGCCGGAGCCGACCTTGACGTCGAGCACGAGCGACCCGGTGCCCTCGGCGATCTTCTTGGACATGATCGAGGAGGCGATCAGCGGGATGGCCTCGACCGTCCCGGTCACGTCGCGCAGCGCGTACAGCTTCTTGTCGGCGGGCGCGAGCCCGTCCCCGGCGGCGCAGATGACGGCGCCGACGTCGTCCAGGACGGCCAGCATCTCCTCGTTGGAGATCGAGGCGCGCCAGCCGGGGATGGATTCGAGCTTGTCGAGGGTGCCCCCGGTGTGGCCGAGGCCGCGCCCGGAGAGCTGCGGGACGGCGGCGCCGCACGCGGCGACCAGCGGGGCCAGCGGCAGCGTGATCTTGTCGCCGACGCCGCCGGTGGAGTGCTTGTCCGCGGTGGGGCGGGTGAGCGCCGAGAAGTCCATCCGCTCACCGGAGTTGATCATCGCGGCGGTCCAGCGGGCGATCTCGGCGCGGTCCATGCCGTTGAGCAGGATGGCCATGGCGAGCGCCGACATCTGCTCGTCGGCGACGGCACCGCGCGTGTAGGCGTCGATGACCCAGTCGATCTGGTCGTCGCTCAGCCTCTGGCGGTCCCGCTTGGTACGGATGACGGAAATGACGTCCACGAATAGTCCTAGCGGTGTAGCGGTTCAACCGCGTCAGCGGTTCAGGTCTTCCGGGCCGAACGCGTCCGGCAGGATCTCACTCATCGGCCGGATGCCGCCCGCGGTGTCGACCAGCAGGCCGGGCCCGCCGTTCTCCCACAGCAGTTGGCGGCACCGCCCGCACGGCATCAACAGGTTGCCGCGCAGGTCGGAGCAGGTGAAGGCGGTCAGTCTGCCGCCGCCCGAGGCGTGCAGCGCCGAGACCAGCCCGCACTCGGCGCACAGCGCGACCCCGTACGCGGCGTTCTCGACGTTGCAGCCGACGACCGTACGGACCGTGCCGTCGTCGGCGACGGCCAGCGCCGCGGCGCCGACCGGGAAACCGGAGTAGGGCGCGTACGCCTTCTCCATGATCTCCCGGGCGGCGGACCGCAGGCGGTCCCAGTCGACGGCGGCCGGGTCGGTGACGGGAGGCGTCATCCGCCCTCCCCCTTCCGGTACGGGACCCCGTCCGCCTTCGGCATGCGCAGCCGCTGTGCGGACAGGCCCATGACGAGCAGCGTGGCGACGTACGGCGTGGCCTGGACGACCTCGTCGGGGACGGAGTCGGTCAGCGCGTACCAGACGGCCAGCAGGACGGCGAAGCCCAGGGCGACGGCGGCGGGCACGTAGGACTTGCGGAAGAACTTCCAGGCGGCCATGGCCAGCAGCAGCAGCGCGAGCAGGAGCAGCAGGGCGTGCACGGAGGAGCTGCCGTTGCGGAGCTGGAGGCTGTCGGCGTATCCGAACAGGCCCGCGCCCATGGCGAGTCCGCCGGGGCGCCAGTTGCCGAAGATCATGGCGGCGAGACCGATGTAGCCGCGTCCGCCGGTCTGGCCCGCGAGGTAGAAGTGCGTGCCGATGGCGAGGAAGACGCCGCCGAGTCCGGCGAGGCCGCCGGAGACGATGACGGCCATGTACTTGTAGAAGTACACGTTGACGCCGAGGGATTCGGCGGCGACCGGGTTCTCGCCGCAGGACCGCAGCCGCAGGCCGAAGGCGGTGCGCCACAGCACGAAGAAGGTGGCGACGAAGAGCACCAGCGTGAGGATGGTCAGCGACGAGATGTGCGTGACCAGGCCGCCGAGGATGCCCGCCACGTCGGAGATCAGGAACCAGTGGTGGTTCTCGACGGTGGCCAGCCAGTGCGAGAGTCCGGGCACGGTGAAGGACTTGATGGAGTCCATCGGCGGGGACTGCTTGGGGCTGCCGCCCTTGGAGGCCGCCTCGCCGACGGTGAACCAGCGCTTGGCGAGGTACGCGGTGACGCCGGTGGCGAGGATGTTCATGGCGACACCGGCGATGATGTGGTCGACGCCGAAGGTGACGGTGACGATCGCGTGCACGAGGCCGCCCGCCGCGCCGCCGAGCACACCGGCCAGGACGGCGAGCCACGGGTCGGTCTGCCAGCCCACCGCCGCGCCGAAGAAGGCACCGAGGATCATCATGCCCTCGAGGCCGATGTTGACCACACCGGCCCGCTCGGACCACAGGCCGGCGAGTCCTGCCAGGCCGATCGGTACGGCGCCGGCGAGCGCTCCGGCGATCTGGCCGTCGGAGGTGATGTCGTTCGCGCCGGTGATGATCCGGACCAGGGAGACGACGATCAGCGCGGCGGCGATCATCAGCAGGATCACCGGGAAGGTGAGCTTGAGCCGGGGCGCCTTGCCGCCGTTGGTCACGCGCGGCGCGGCCGGCGGCGGGGTCTGGGTAGCGGTGGCAGTCACGCCGTCACCTCCTGCTTGTCGTCGGGGCCGGAGTCGGGGCCGGAGTCGGGGCCATTGCCGGTGCCGTTACCGGTGCCGTTGCCTGAACCGTTGCCGGTGCCGGGGCCTGTTCCGTTGCCCGGACCGGACGCCGCGGCGAGTTCCGCGCCCACCTGGCGCTGCTGGCGGGTGATGCCGTAGCGGCGGACCAGTTCGTAGGCGATGACGACGGCCAGGACGATGACGCCCTGGATGACGCCGACGATCTCCTTGTCGTACCCCTCGAACTCCAGGCCGTTGGAGGCCCGCTCCAGGAAGGCCCAGAGCAGGGCGCCGATGCCGATGCCGATCGGGTTGTTGCGGCCGAGCAGGGCGACCGCGATACCGGTGAAGCCGATACCGGTCGGGAAGTCCGTGCCGTACTCGTACGACTGGTTGAGCAGGGTCGGCATGCCGACGAGTCCGGCCATCGCGCCGGAGATCAGCATGCTGGTGACGACCATCTTCTTGACGCTGACGCCGCTGGCCTCGGCGGCGGACTCCGAGCGGCCGACCGCGCGCAGGTCGAAGCCGAAGCGGGTGCGCGAGAGCACGAACCAGTAGATGACACCGGCCAGCACCGCGAAGACGATGAAGCCGAAAACCGGGTCGGTGGAGGTGGTGAAGTTGAACAGGTGACTGGAGGACGGCAGCGGCTTGGTGGAGATCATGTTCGCCGCTTTGTCGGTGACGCCGAGCCGTCCGTCGCGCAGGAAGTAGCCGATCACGATGCCCGCGAGGGAGTTCAGCATGATCGTGGAGATGACCTCGCTGACCCCGCGGGTCACCTTGAGGACACCCGCGATGGCCGCCCACAGCGCGCCGACGACCATGGCGGTGAGGATGATGACCGGGATCTGGATGATGCCGGGGATCGACATCGCGCCGCCCGCGGCGGCGGCGAAGAAGGCCGCGAGCCGGTACTGGCCGTCCACACCGATGTTGAACAGGTTCATCCGGAAGCCGACCGCCACCGCGAGACCCGCGAGGTAGTACGTGGTCGCCTTGTTGAGGATGTAGACCTGGCTGTCGGTCTTGCTGCCGTAGTTCACCATCACGTCGAACGCGTGGAACGGCTCCTTGCCGGTGGCCAGCAGCACCAGGGCGGTGACCACCAGCGCGCCGACGACGGCGAGCACGGGGGCGGCGACGCCCAGGGCCAGCCGGTCCTTGTCGAACTTCTTCATCGGTCCTCTCCCCCGAGCTTCTTGGGCCGGTCCTCTGAACCGGCCGAGGTGTCGGTCCCGGCCCCGTGTTCGAGATGGCCGCTGGCGGCACCGGTCATCGCGGATCCCAGCTCTTCCGGGGTGATGGTGGCGGGGTCGGCGTCGGCGACGAGCCGTCCCCGGTACATGACGCGCAGAGTGTCGGACAGGCCGATCAGCTCGTCGAGGTCGGCGGAGATCAGCAGCACCGCCAGACCCTCGCGGCGGGCCTCACGGATCTGGTCCCAGATCTGCGCCTGCGCGCCGACGTCCACGCCCCGGGTGGGGTGCGCGGCGATCAGCAGCTTGGGCAGGTGGCTCATCTCGCGGCCGACGATCAGCTTCTGCTGGTTGCCGCCGGACAGCGAGGCCGCGGTGACCTCGATGCCGGGGGTACGGACGTCGTACTCCTTGACGATCCGCTCGGTGTCGCGGCGGGCGGCGCCGGAGTCGATCAGGAAGCCGCGGCTGTTGGGGCGCTCGGTGACATGGCCGAGGATGCGGTTCTCCCACAGCGGCGCTTCCAGCAGCAGGCCGTGCCGGTGCCGGTCCTCGGGGATGTAGCCGATGCCGTCCTCGCGCCGCTTGCGGGTCGGCACGTGGGCGATGTCGCTGCCGTCGAGCACGAGGCCGCCGGAGTCCAGCTCCCGCATGCCCATGATGGCCTCGACCAGTTCGGCCTGGCCGTTGCCCTCGACGCCCGCGATGCCGAGGATCTCGCCCTTGTGGATGGTGAAGGAGATGTCGTCGAGCACCTTGCGCTCGATGCCGTCGAGGTCGACGGTGCCCAGCCGCAGCCCGTCCACGGTGAGCATCGGCTCGGTGGTGACGGTCGACTCGCGGGTCTCGGGCGAGGGCAGTTCGCTGCCGACCATCAGCTCGGCGAGCTGCTTGGCCGTGGTGGTCCCCGGGTCCGCCTCGCCGACGGTGGTGCCGCGCCGGATGACGGTGATGACGTCGGCGACCGACAGCACCTCGCCGAGCTTGTGCGAGATGAAGATGACGGTCAGGCCCTCGGCCTTCAGTCCGCGCAGGTTCTCGAAGAGCGCGTCGACCTCCTGCGGCACCAGGACTGCGGTCGGCTCGTCCAGGATCAGCGTGCGGGCGCCGCGGTAGAGGACCTTGAGGATCTCCACCCGCTGCCGGTCGGCGACGCCCAGGTCCTCGACCAGGACGTCGGGGCGTACGCCGAGGCCGTAGGCGTCGGACAGCTCCTTGATCCGGGCGCGGGCCTTGCCGCCGATGCCGTGCAGGCCCTCGCTGCCGAGGACGGTGTTCTCCAGCACGGTGAGGTTGTCGGCGAGCATGAAGTGCTGGTGCACCATGCCGATCCCGCGGGCGATGGCGTCGCCGGGGTCGCCGAGCGTCACCACCTCGCCGTCGATGGCGATGGTGCCCTCGTCGGGCTTCTGCATGCCGTAGAGGATCTTCATCAGGGTGGACTTGCCGGCGCCGTTCTCGCCCACGAGGGCGTGCACGGTGCCGCTGCGCACAGTGATGTCGATGTCGTGGTTGGCGACGACGCCGGGGAACCGCTTGGTGATGCCGCGCAGTTCGACGGCGGGCGGCGCGGCGGACCGGCCGGGGGCCGGGGCGGCGGGTGGACTCGTGGACGCGTTGATGACGCACTCTCCTGGGGGGAAAGGCTCGGAGCGGCAGGGCGGGTGGGGTGAAGGTATCGCGTGAACGTATCGCGGAAATGGCACTCTACGCGCGTAGTTGTGTTCATTCCACAGGCTGGGGACCACGGGATTCCGACAGGACGGTTCCTGGGATTTCCGGGTGTTCCCGCATGGTTCCGCACAGTGATCGAGGCTCGGGGGGGGGGCGCCGCAGCATCCCCCCGCCGAGCCTCGCGAACCGGTTGTCGTACCGCCGGTCCAGCGGGGACCCGTGGCCGGGTCCCCGGCTTACGTCACGGCTTCGAGCTCACCTTGATCGCGCCCGAGACGATCTTCTGCTTGGCCGCGTCGAGCTGCGACTGGATGTCGGCGATGAAACCGCCGGACGTCGCCAGCGACACACCGTCGTTGGCCAGGTCGTACGTGTTGGTGCCGGTCTTGGCCTTGCCCTCGTGCACCGACTTGATCAGGTCGTACGTGGCCACGTCGACGTTCTTGACCGCCGAGGTCAGGATGTGGTCCTTGTACTTGGCCAGGGCCGGGTCCTCGTACTGGTCGGAGTCCACGCCGATCGCCCAGGCGCCGGCCTTGCCCGCCACCGCCTGGATCGCGCCGTCACCGGACAGACCGGCGGCGGTGTAGATCACGTCCACGCCGCTGTCGAGCATGCCCTGCGCCTTGCCCTGCGCCGACGTCGGGTCGTTGAAGCCCTTGGTGTCGGTCTCGTACAGGTACTGGCGGGTGAGCTGGACCGACGGCTTGGTGTCCTTGACGCCCTGGGCGAAGCCCGCGTCGAAGGTGCCGATCAGGGTGTTGTGCACACCGCCGATGAAGCCGACCTTGTTGGTCTTGGTCTTCAGGGCCGCGGCCACACCGGCGAGGTACGAGCTCTGCTCGGTGGCGAAGACCATGGAGTCGACGTTGGGCAGGTCCACGACCGAGTCGACGATGCCGAAGGTCACCTTGGGGTACTTCTTGGCGATCTTCGTGACCGAGTCGCCGTAGGTGAAGCCGACCGCCACGACGGGGTTGTAGCCGCCGCCCGCGAGGAGGTCGAGGCGCTGCTCGCGGTCGGACTCCGTCTCGCCGTTGCTGGCGGTCTGGTCCTTCGACCCGATCTTGAACTCCTTGACGGCCTTGTCCATGCCGCGGGCCGCGGAGTCGTTGAAGGAGTGGTCGCCACGGCCGCCGACGTCGAAGGCGAGACCGACGCCCTTGTCCTTGCCGCTGTCCGAGGAGCTGCTGCTGCCGCACGCGGTGGCAGTGAGCCCCAGAGTCGCGGACACCATACCCGCGACGATGATCTTGGATACCCGGCGCAAGAGGGTCCCCTTCAGTCTGAAGCGCCCCGTCCGGCGCTGGCTAAGCGGGAGCTTAACGCGCGTAGATGTCAGGTAAAGACCGAATGACGGCCCGTTATCGGATCGACGCATTTCAGCCAGGTGACGGACCGGTAGCGGGGGGTTCACCCGGTGTCAGGACAGCAGGACAGCCGCCGTGAAAAGCTCCACGCCGACCGCGATCGCCCCCTCGTCCACGTCGAAATCGCCCTGGTGCAGATCGCGCTTGGCGGTGTCGCCGACCGGCCGCACGCCGAGCCGGGCCAGCGCGCCCGGCACCCGCTCCAGATACCAGGAGAAGTCCTCGCCGCCCAGGCTCTGCTCGGTGTCCTCGACCGCGTGCAGGCCGTAGCGCGCGGTCATCGCGTCCCGCAGCAGCTCCACCGAGACCGCCTCGTTGACCACCGGCGGCACACCGCGCTGGTAGGTGATCTCGCACTTCGCCCGGTACATCGCCGTGATCTGGTCGATCACCTCGTGCACCAGGTCGGGTGCGTCGTGCCAGGCCGTCAGGTCCAGGCAGCGGACGGTGCCCTCCAGCTCCGCGTACTGCGGGATGACGTTGGCCGCGTGCCCGGCCTGGATGCGGCCCCACACGATGCTCAGCCCGGACCTGGGGTCCACGCGCCTGGCCAGTACGGCGGGCAGTTCGGCGGCGAGCTTCGCGGTGGCCATCACCAGGTCGGTGGTCAGATGCGGGCGGGCGCTGTGTCCGCCGGGGCCCTCCAGCGTCAGGGTCAGCCGGTCGGCGGCCGAGGTGATCGGCCCCTGGCGCAGCCCGATCCTGCCGACCTCCACCTTGGGGTCGCAGTGCACCGCGAGGATACGGTCGACGCCGTCGAGCACGTTCGCCTTGATCGCGTCCAGCGCGCCGCCGGGCATGATCTCCTCGGCCGCCTGGAACACCAGCCGCACCGGGCGCGGGAGCGTGCCCCGCTTGTCCAGCTCCGCGAGGACCAGGCCGGCGCCGAGCACGATCGTGGTGTGCACGTCGTGGCCGCACGCGTGCGCCCGGCCCTCGACCGTCGATCGGTACTCCACGGTCTTGGTGTCGGGCACCGGCAGCGCGTCCAGGTCGGCGCGCAGGGCGAGGCGGGGGCGCTGGGAGCGTGCCGCGCCGGTGTCTTCGCCGCTGCCGCTGCCGCTGTCGTCCGTGTCGCCGATGTCGCACACCAGTCCGGTCCCGCCGGGCAGCACCCGCGGGCTCAGCCCCGCGCGCTCCAGCCGCGCCCTGATCTGCTCGGTCGTCCGGAACTCCTGCCGCCCCAATTCGGGGTTCCTGTGCAGGTCACGGCGGAAGGCGATCAGCTCGGCGCGCAGTGCGTCGTCCACGACGGTCTCGGCGAGACCGGACAGCACAGCCGCGGTCAGCCCGTCGGACGGCGGTGTAGGTGAATCGTTCACCTCAGTCAGCGTAGGGCCCATCACCGGCTCCTCTTACGTGATCGGGAAAGTTTTTGTCCTGCGGGAGGAGAAGAAGTCGCCCGATCGGCGCATACCCAGTCACCCTCGGGGGTAAGAAAACTTTTTAGGTCTCTTACACCCATACTGGCTCAACGAGCCGTCCCACGCGAGGCAACGCGACCGTCTCCGACGACCCCCGCCTCACGGGTGAGACCCCTTACCTTACGACCCTCGTGTTACGGCAACGTGTGCCGCCCGAGTGTTCCGCTCCCCACGCCCCCGTGCCCCGCACCTCCGCCGCCCACCGCGCCCTGCTGCGCGCCCAACGCGGCGGTTACTCTCGCGACATGGGCGACTTCCTTCAGGTGAGCACTGCTACGGAAACTCGTGACCAGGCGGTGGAGTTGGCCGCGTCCGCGGTGCGTGAGCGTCTGGCCGCGGGGGCGCAGGTCGTCGGGCCGGTGACATCGGTGTTCTGGCACCTGGGGAAGTTCGGTACCGGGGAGGAGTGGCGGTTGCTGCTGACCACCCGGGCGGAGCGGTACCAGGCCCTCGAAGATCATCTGTTGCGGCACCATCCGTGGGACAACCCCGAGGTGTCGGCGGTGCCGGTCGTCGCCGGTTCGGAGGCGTCCTTCCGGTGGATCGAGACGAACACCACGCCCGAAGCGGCTTCGTAACCCTCAGACCGCTGCCTTCTCCAGCACGTCCGCCACCGCGGCGACATCACGGTGCCGCGCGAGCCGCTCCACAAACGGTGCGAGGCGCTGCTTCGGACGGACGGATGCGACCCCGTTGGCGAGGTCGAGCGCGCGGCCGGTGACCTTGGCGGCCTGTTCGATCTCTCCGGCGGTCAGGTAGGAGGCGGCCAGCCACGACAGGTAGAGCGCTTTGTCGCGGGCGTGGCTGTCGTCGTACCCGGCCAGTGCTGCCTCCAGCACGGGCACGGCGCGCAGCGGACGGCGCAGTTCGCTCCAGCAGCGGCCGGACATGATCTGGAGTTCGTTGCTGTCGACCCATGCCACCCAGTCGGGTTGGGGCGCGGCGCCGAGGTCGGCCAGTGCCTCCTCGGCGTGGCTGAGCGCCTTCTCCGCTTCCGTGGCGAGTCCCGCGACGGCGCAGGCCCACGCCAACCGCTCGTGGAGCAGGGCTCGCACCCCGGCCGGGGCGTCGGGTGTGAGGGTTCGGCAGGAACGCGCGGCGATCTCCACTCCGGCTTTCCGGTCGCCGGCCACGGTCTGGTAGGCGAGGAAGGCCAGGGCGTTACCGGCGAGGTCGGTGTCATCGGCTTCGACCGCCGCGGTGTAACTGTCCTTGTAGAAGCTGGCGGCATCCGTCTCCCGCCCGGCGTCGAATGCTGCCCATCCGGCTTGCTGAGCCTGTTCGGCGAGTACGGACAGCAGGTCGCGGCGCGTTTCCTCGGCGCAGGTCGAGTCCCGGAGCAACGCCTTCGTCTGCTGGTACTCGCCCAGATAGACGCGGTAGGTGTCTCCGCCGCCGAGCACGTCATCGAGCCGACGCAGGCGTGCGGTGCGCTCCCGCAGAAGTCCGGGGAAGTCCCTGCCGATGCGTCGCCCGGCGCTTGGCTTGGCCAGATCAGGAATCCCGGCCGCCAGACCGGCACCGGAACTTGCCCGAAGGAACTGCCTGCGCCGCACGTCTTCCCCGCCTCTCGCCGATCTGTCGTCCCGTTCAGGCAATGCTGGGACCGATTCCCCGTCTTCCCACGGACGGGTGGCAAGACCGAGGAGATGTCCGGGAATTCGCAGAGCGTCAGCGATGGCCACGAATTTGTCGAAACTCGTGACGCTGCCATGGCCCCGCGCCAGAGTTCCGACACGCTCGGGTTTGATGTCGCACTCGGCAGCGATCTTCGAATAGCTGATCCCGGCCAGCTCACGCACCAGCCGGAACACTGTCCCGAAGTCGTGGGCCGCGAGTGCTTCCCGTACGTCCGCGCGCTCGAAGAGCTCGTTCGGTAAGGCTGTTGGCGGCCTGTATGCGGTCATGAGTACCCCGTCGTGCCTGTTCAGCCGAGTGTGCGTCACACCCCGTGAAAAAGCGTACCCATGGTGGGGATACCCGAGTGCGGGAAGTGACAAGAGATCCGTCGCCGCACAGTCGGTGAACAGACCGCGGCGGTCGTACGGAAAGGCCCGTCGCGGCGGTCGGAGCCGGGAAATGCGTCTGGGCCAAGGTCGCCATTCCGGAGGCTTCGTGGACGCCGTCCCGTCGCCGCCCTTGTGGCGACGAGGTCGGTGACCCATGGCACTTCGGCCGCCGCTGAGCCCAATCGCTGTCCGTTGCCCGCGAGTCGGGCGGGTCTGCCGTGTTCCACAGCCTTGAGAGGACGTCCGCGCGTGCCTGGACCTTCGCTGTCGCTACCGGCTGCGGCCGGTGTCGACTGGACCGCTCTGCACAACTTCGCCGCTCTGCGTGGCCAGTTGCGTGTGTCGTTGACGCCGCGGTGCAACATCGCCTGCTGGTTCTGCCACAACGAGGGCGATGTGCCGCCGCCGATGACGCGGCTCGACCGGTCGCGGCAGCCGCGGCCACGGCAGCTCGACGCGGGCGCGTATCTCGGTGTGATCGGCGCGCTGATGGAGAGCGGGCTGAGGCGGGTGTACTTCACCGGTGGTGAGCCGTTGGCGTCGCCTATGGCGCAGCCTGTGCTGGAGGGGCTGCCGGAAGCGCGCCCCGACGCCTCGTACACGCTGATCACGAACGGAACGAGGGTGCGCACGCATCGGTCGTGGCTGGCGAAGACCCGGCTGGACAAGGTGAAGGTCTCCCTGCACTACTTCTCCGACGCGTCGCTGCGGACCATCGCCGGGACGCGGATCGGAATCGGTACTGTCCTGGACGGCATCGAGGCCGCGAGGGAGATCTTCGAGCGGGTCGAACTGAACACGCTGCTGCAGCGGGAGAACGCCCACGAGGTGCGGCAGATCCTGGACTTCGCGCTGGAGCGCCGACTGCCGGTGCAGTTCATCGAGCTGGTGGGCACCGACTTCAACGAGGGCCGAGCCGACTCGGCGGTGTCCGCCGACGGCATCATCGCCCACCTGCGGAGCCTGACCAGCGATGAGCACCTTGAGGTCGCCGGGGTCGGACAGGGACGCCGGGTCTTCCGTGTCGACGGCGTCGAGATCGACGTTATCCACCGGGATCTCGGCCGCCATCACGTCGGCCAGTGCGGGAGCTGCGCACTGCGCGTCCGGTGCGTGGAGGGTTTCTGGGCTCTTCGGGTCGACCACGGCGGCGGCGTCCAGCCGTGCCTGTTGCGCGACGACCTCCGCCTGGACGTCAGCGGCCTGCTCGCCGATCCGGCAGGGCTGGCTTCGGCGGTCGCCGAGCACGTGGCCGCCTTTACCGAGGGGACACTGTGAGCCTTCCGCCGCCGTACCGTCCACACGTTGTGGACGCTCCGCTGCCGTATCCGTTCATCGTCCTGGAAGGTGTGTCCGGCGTCGGGAAGTCGACGCTGGCCCGCGCCCTGACCAAGCGGCTGGGCGGCACGTCCCTGCATACCCTTCCCCCGCCCCACACCGCATGGTCGACGGTGGTGAACGAACGGCTGCGCGCCCTGCCGCAGTTCGCCTTCTACGTGTCCGGTCTGCTGCACGCCGCCGACTGCGTGCGTACTGCCCGCAGGAACGGCCCGGTGATCGCCGATCGCTTCGCGTCCTCGGTCATCGCATGCCACGCAGCCGTCCACACCGTGCCGGTCACCGACGTCAGCCGTCTGCTGGAGCCGTTCCGTACCTACCTCGAACCGCCCACTCACACCTTCTATCTGCGCTGCTCGGAAGCCGCGTTGACGGAGCGGTTGGCGGCCAAGCTCGATACCGAACAGGACGACGTGGACCTGTTCGCCGTTCCCGGCAGGCTTGCGCGGCTGCTCGTGAACTTCCAGCAGGTGCAGGACGCCGATCCGACGGCCGTCGCGCTCCACACCGATGACAAGTCCGTGGACGACCTGGCCGACTGGATCGTCACCCGCCTGGAGGCCCGTGATGCTTAACCCTGTCGACACGACCGCCGTCATCCGCGACAGCGGCGCGACCGGCCGTTTCCCCGGCGCGATCCACGAGGGTGTCGCCTGGTGGGTCGGCGCGTGCTTCGTCGCCGTAAAGGCCGCGCCCCGCTTGGCCGTGGGGCACGACGGCCATCCGACGTCCGCCGAATTCGCACGCCGACTGTGCAACGGGGCCGTCAACGCGCGGTACCACGCGTGCGCCGTTTCCTCCCTCGGCACCGTCACGGGGAAGGTCCTGCGCGCCTTCCTTCAGGTCGTACGCCCAATGCCAGCCACATACGTATCCACCGAACCCGCCTCGGACGGAACGGTGGTCGTCCGCGTCCAGCTCTACGACGAGGACGGCGAACCACTCCAGGAGGACACCGGTCTCGCCGCGATCCGCCGCATGATCGCCGAGGACCGCATCCCGCTCCCGGTCAGCGACAGCGCCCGCGGCAGCATCCATGACCTCGATCCAGCCGACGTGGAGGAAACGACGTGATCGACGCGGCCGAGATCATCCGCAAGGGCACCAGCATCCTGTTCGTCACGCTCGACTCACTGCGCTATGACGTAGCCCGCACCGCCCTGGAAGGCGGGCTCACCCCATGCCTGGCCGCTCTACTTCCCGGCGGCGTCTGGGAGCACCGGCAGACCCCGGGCACCTTCACCCTCCCCGCCCACATGGCCTTCTTCTCCGGCTTCCTGCCCAAGCTGCCCCGGCCCGTGCAGCCGCCGCGGCTGTGGGAATGCCGCCCGCCCGCCTTCGCGACCGTCCCGCCCGAGACTTTCGTCTTCGACGCCCCGAACCTCCTCAAGGGCCTTGCCCTGCACGGATACCGCAGTGTCTGCGTCGGCGGCGTCACCTACTTCTCCCGCGAAACACCGCTCGGCTCGGTGTTGCCCGGCCTTTTCGACGAGGACCACTGGCGGCCCGAATTCGGCTCCCCCGAACCGGACTCCACCCACCACCAGGTCGACCACGCGCTGGAGATCGCCGAACACCACAACGGGCGGCCTCTCTACCTGTTCGTCAACATCTCGGCCACCCACGTCCCCCACGGCCACTACCTCGGCGACAGCCGCGACACCGCTGCCTCCCAGCAGGCAGCCCTCGTCTACGCCGACGCCCACCTCGGCCGCCTGATCACCACCCTGACCGCCAGAAGCCGCTGGCTGATCATCCTGTGCGCCGACCACGGCGACGCCTTCGGCGAGGACGGCTTCCACGGCCGCGGTATCGCCCACCCGGTGGTCATGAACGTGCCCTACGCGGCCATGGTGCTCTGACGATCGCTAGCCTCGGGCGGTATGAGCGCCGATATCAGCGAGGCCCGGAAGGACAGCGGGGGACCTCGCGACGCCTCGGTGGTGGTGGCGAGGGACGACGAGGGGTTCGTGGCTGTTCTGAGCTCGTACTTTCCGGCGCACCGGGGCGAGTTCCTGTTTCTGCCCGGCGGGCGGCGGGAGTCGGGCGAGACGCCGGAGGAGTGTGCGCGGCGGGAGTTGCGTGAGGAGTCCGGCATCACCGCCACGGTGTGGCGATCGCTGGGGTCGTTCGCGCTCACCGTCGCCACGCCCGCCCGCGTGTATCTCTACGAAGCGCGCGGCCTGAGTTGTGGTCCGCAGGAACTCGCGGAGAGCGAAGCGGACTTCGCGCTCGGGTGGTGGTCCATGGGAGAGGCTTTGCGCGCCGCCGGGGACGGTCGGTTTCTGTTGCCCGCGGGGCCGCTCGCGCTGTTGCTGGCGGACCGGGCGGGGGCTCAGGGGGCTCAGGGGGCTCAGGTGTCGGAGGGGCGGGGGCCCAGGAGGCGGGTGTAGAGGTCGAGGAGGGGGGCGGACTCGGTCTGCCAAGACCATTGGCGGAGGATGTCGGTGCGGTCGTATGCCTTGCGGTAGCGGCGCGGGTTGGTGAGGACGGCGCCGACCGCGCGGACGAAGTCGGCGGTGTCGCGGGCGCGGAAGACCTCGCCGTTGCCGAGTTCGAGGGTGGCGGCGGCCATGGCGCGGACGTCGCTGACGACCACGGGCAGCCGGGCGTGGGCGTATTCGAAGTAGCGGGTGGCCAGCACCGTTTGGTGGTGCGGGAGTTGGTGGACGGGCAGGACGCCGATGTCGGCGGAGGCGAGGAAGCGCGGGATCTCGGCGACGGGGACGTACGGGAGGACGTGCAGCCGTCCGTGGACGCCGAGTTGGGCGGCGCGCTCGCGCAGCTCGCGCAGGTGCGGGTGGCCGGGGTCGGGCACGACGAAGGCGGCGTGCAGGTCGTACAGCTTGGGCAGCGCCTCCACGACGGTGGCCGGGCCGCGGTCCGGGGTGACGGGTCCTGTGTGCACCAACAGCGGGATGTCGGGCGCCAGATGGCAGCGCGCCCTGATGCCCGCGGGGTGCGCGGCGACGGAGGCGGCGGCCAGCGGCGGGGCGTTGCGGACCACGGCGGGCGTGGCCGCCAGCCGGTGCCGTGCGCGCAACTCCCTTGCCAGGCCCTCGCCGACGGTGACGACGCCGTCGGCCTCGGGCGCGAAGGTCCGTTCGTACGCCTCGCCCGCCACGGCCGCGCGGCGGGAGGCGGCCGGGGTGCGCGGCGGCGCGTCCCACACGACCTCGATACGGTGCCCCGCCCCTTCGGCCCGCAGCGCCGCGCGGGTGGCGACGCCGAGCGCCCGGTGGCCGAGCGCGTGGATCAGATGCGGGCGGACGGCGTCCAGCACCGGGCCGTACGCGACCTCCTCGTCCAGCAGGCCGGGGTCGAGGCGGCGCCACGCGCGGCGGCCGAGCAGCAGCCGCAGCGTCTCGGTGACGAAGTTGTCCAGCCGGGCCGTCGGGCTTTTGCGGCGGCGGACCGCCGCCAGGTACTGCGCCGCGCGCAGCCGTGTCCATCCGGCCCGCAGTCCGTGCCGCAGCCACGCCAGCGCGTGGCCCGTGCGGGCCGCCGCGAGCAGCGGCAACGCCCGGTGCACGACGTCCAGTTCCGCGGTGCGGGTGACGAGCACCGCGCGCTCGGCCGTCACCAGTGCCGTGCGGTGGTCGTACGCCGCCGCGCTCCGGTACGCCAGTGGCCAGCGCAGCCCGGGTCTCGGCCGCCGCACCCGGTGCGCGCCGAGTACGCCGCGCACGGCGACCTTCCGTACGTCCACGCCCTTCGGCGTCACCGTCGCCGGTGCCCTGCCGATCAGCGTGACCCGATAGCCCGCCGCCCGCGCCGCGTCCGCCACCCTCAGGGCACGCGAGTCGCCGTCCAATCCACCGGGGTCGCCTCCGGCGAGGATCGCTACGTGGGCCGGGGCCCTTAAACCCTCCGTCATTCCCGAAGCCAACCTCACGGGGGTGATCATTTGGTTACGTCAGCCTTGACGTGAGGCGAACGAGGCTGGGCCGCCGCCCCGTTGGCCCCGCCGGCCGGTGGTCCGACAACAGCCGAATCGCCCCGCTGGGGCCGGTGGTGACGTGCAGCCACGTCTCGGCCGACCGCGCAGTTCCTCCCCCGGCTACCGCTGGGAGGTACCCCCAGCGCCCGAAAGATCGGCTCGCCCCACAGCGTCAGCGCGGCCCTCGGCGTCGCGGAGTGGTGGCCGCCCAGAGGAGGAGGGCGGCGAGGCTCAGGGCGGCGCCGAGGGCGCAGACGGCCGGCCAGCCCGCGGCGGCGTAGAGGGTGGTGGCGGCGAAGGCGCCGGAGGCGCTGCCGAGGGAGTAGAAGACCATGTACCCGCCGATGAGGCGGCTGCCGGCTTCGGGGCGGAGGGCGTGGACGAGGGTCTGGTTGGTGACGTGGACGGCCTGTACGGCGAGGTCGAGGACGATGACGCCGACGGCGAGGGCCCAGAGCGACTGGCGGGTGAAGGCGAGGGGCAGCCAGGAGGCGGTGAGCAGGGTCAGGGCGATGCCGGTGGTGCGCTGGGACAGGCCGCGGTCGTTGAGGCGGCCGGCCGCGGTGGCGGCCAGGGCGCCGGCGGCCCCGGCCAGGCCGAAGGCGCCGATCGCGGTGTGGGACAAGGAGAGCGGGGGCTCGCTGAGCGGCAGCGCGACACTGCTCCACAGGACGCTGAAGGCGGCGAAGACCAGGAGCGCGAGCAGGGCTCGTATCCGGAGCAGGCGTTCCCGCGCGAACAGCGTGACGGTGGAGCGCAGCAGCCGCCCGTATCCCCCGGACGTTCGCGGAGCGCCGGGACGGGACGGCAGCAGGCGGTGCAGGGCCAGGGCGAGCACGCAGGTCAGGACGGCGGAGGTGAGGTAGACCGAGCGCCAGCCCGCGAGGTCGGCCAGGACGCCGGAGGCGGTACGGGCGAGCAGGATGCCGGTGACCACGCCGCTGGTCACCAGGCCGACGACGCGCCCGCGTTCGCCGGGCGGAGCCAGCGACGCGGCGAAGGCGACGAGCGTCTGGGTGACCACCGCGAGCAGTCCCACGGCGGCGAGCCCCACGAGCAGGAGCGCCGCGTCGCCCGCCGTGCCGACCGCCGTCAACGCCCCTGCCAGGAGCAGGAGTTGTGCCACGACGAGGCGTCTGCGGTCGAGCAGGTCGCCGAGCGGTACGAGGAAGAAGAGGCCGAGGCCGTAACCGACCTGGGTGAGGGTCACGATCGCGCCGACCGTCGCCGTACCGATCGAGAAGTCGCGGCCCAGGGTGACCAGGAGGGGCTGCGCGAAGTAGACGTTGGCCACGGAGGTGCCGCAGGCGACCGCGAAGAGCAGGGTGACGCCTCGGGTCAGCGTGAATCCGGGTTTCGCCGCGCCGGGCCCCGCGACCCGCGCCGTATCGACAGGAACGGCCTCCCCCACGACCTCGCACGCTCGTCCCACGCCACGCCCTCCCTCACTGGTTTCATCTTGCTACCAGGTGGACCATAGGCCGATCCGGTAGCATGATGCAACCAGGACGGAACACGTCACAGAGGGAGGGCGACATGGTGGAGCGGACCCGCTTCGACGACAGCGACTGCCCCGTCGCGCGCTCGGTCGACACCATCGGGGACTGGTGGTCCCTGCTGATCGTGCGGGACGCCTTCGACGGCAGCCGCCGCTTCGGGGAGTTCCAGCGCGGTCTCGGCGTCGCGAAGAACATCCTCACCGCGCGCCTGCGCTCGCTGGTCGCCGCCGGGGTGCTCGACACCGTCCCCGCCTCGGACGGCAGCGCCTACCGCGAGTACGTACTGACGCCGAAGGGCAAGGACCTGTTCCCCGTCGTCGTCGCGCTGCGGCAGTGGGGCGAGCGCAATCTCTTCGCCCCCGACGAGCCGCACTCGGAGCTGACCGACCTCCGCCAGGGACGTCCCCTGCGCACGCTGGAGGTCCACGCCGCGGACGGGCGGCGGCTCGACGCCGACGACACCGCCGTCACCAAAGTCACCAAAGTCCCCTGAGGCGGCGGGACTTGAGCCGGACCCGGGGCCCTGGGACTCAGGCGGGACCCGGGGACCTGGGGCTCAAGCCGGGCTCGGGACTCAGGCGGGACCCGGGACTCAGGCCGGGCTCGGGGACTCGGCCCCGTTCAGGCCGTGCAGGTCACGGGCCGAGTGGTTGATACCGGTCAGGAAGGTGTGGGCGCGCGGCGAGGCGGCGGCCGTCAGCCACTCCTGGTCGATGTCGATGACGACGATACGGACTCCCGTACCGCCGAGCGCGAGCGGCAGCGTGTGCACGACCGTGGACGGGAAGGACAGGACGGTACGGCCGATCGGGCCGCGGCGGGCGACGAGTTCGAGCGGGAGGTCGGGCCGGACGATCTCCAGGCCGGTCTCGGCGGCGAGCCGGTGGAGCTTGTCGACGGCCTCGCGGCGGTGCGCGAAGTACCGCTTGGCGCCGTGCCGTTCGGCGAGCGAGCGGACGACGGCGAGGTACCGCTCGGGGTCGACGACGCCGGTCTCGACGAGGGAGGTGCCGATCAGGTCGGTGCCCGCCAGCGTGCGCGGCGGCCCGAAGCGGCTGCGGGTCCAGGCGAAGCGGTTGGTGCGCAGCGCCATCCCCGGAGGCGGCGTCGCGGGCATCGCGCTGAAGAGTTCGACATGGCGCCGCTTGCCGGGCGTCAGGCGGCGGCGGGCCGCGGAGGAGAAGATCCCGAAGGCCGCGTCGACGGGCGAACGGCGCCGCCCCGAGCGGTGCCAGCGCACCAACCGGCCGCCTCTGGAGAGGATTTCGGTGAACTCCATGGTCGCGGTGCCGTCGTCCACGACGGTCAGCTCACGGGCGCGGCACAGCGGGAGCAGCACCTGGACGAGGCGTGAGAACGGGTCGCCGATCACGAGGTGCTCGACCCGGAAGAGCAGCGGCGCGAGCGAGACCGCCGTACGCAGGAGGCCGCCGCGGCTGCCGCGGGCCTCGAACCAGCGGACCACCGCGCCTTCGTCGCGGGCGAGTTCGGCCATGCGGCGCAGTTGGCCGCGGCTGGTGGGGTCGACCGGGGACAGGACGACGACGGTGAGCGGTCGCGCGACCGGTTCCGGTTCGGCGGGTACCGCCGGTTCACCGGTGGTGCGGGCGGCGGGGACGGTGGGCGGATGGATGTGCGCCCACTCCAGGACGTTGAGGAGCTGGACGGGTGACTCGACGAGCGCGACGGCGCCGATACCCGGTGCGGGCACCTGCCCGGCCGCGACTGCGGGCTTACCGGTCATGGCCGTTCCCCTTTTCCTCTGCGATTGTGCGCGGGACCGGGAGACCCGAAGGTCCCGCGGTCCCGCCGGTCCTGGTCAGTGATCCCCGCCGCCCTTCCGGGGTCAGACGGCGGCGGGTGCCTCGACGCCCGCGGCCTCGGACTCGGCGACGACGCCCGCGACGCGGCGCAGCTTCTTCATCGGGCCGAGCTCGCCCTCGTAGACCTTCTTGACGCCGTCGCCGAGGGAGGTCTCGATGATCCGGATGTCGCGCACCAGGCGCTCCAGGCCGGTCGACTCGACCGAGGCGGCCTGGTCGGAGCCCCACATGGCGCGGTCGAGGGTGATGTGCCGCTCGACGAAGACGGCGCCGAGCGCGACCGCGGCGAGCGTGGTCTGGAGGCCGACCTCGTGGCCGGAGTAGCCGACGGGCACGTTCGGGTACTCGGACTGGAGGGTGTTGATCATGCGCAGGTTCAGCTCTTCGTGCTTGGCCGGGTACGTCGACGTGGCGTGGCACAGCACGATGTTGTCGCTGCCGAGCACCTCGACCGCGTGCCGGATCTGCTTCGGCGTGGACATGCCGGTGGACAGGATCACGGTGCGGCCGGTGCCGCGCAGGGCGCGCAGCAGGTCGTCGTCGGTCAGGCAGGCGGAGGCCACCTTGTGGGCGGGCACGTCGAACTTCTCCAGGAAGGCGACGGACTCGACGTCCCACGGGGAGGCGAACCAGTCGATGCCGCGCTTGCGGCAGTACTCGTCGATCGACCGGTAGCCGGCCTCGTCGAACTCGACGCGGTGCCGGTAGTCGATGTACGTCATACGGCCCCAGGGGGTGTCGCGCTCGATCTCCCACTGGTCGCGCGGGGTGCAGATCTCCGGGGTGCGCTTCTGGAACTTGACCGCGTCGCAGCCCGCGGCGACGGCCGCGTCGATCAGTGCGAACGCGTTCTCCAGGTCGCCGTTGTGGTTGATGCCGATCTCGCCGGTGACGTAGACGGGCTGTCCGTTGCCGATGTGGCGGGAGCCGACGCGGCGGAGGTTTGCGGGGATGGATGTGGTCACGAGGGTGTTCCTTACGGGTTGGGACTGTCGGGGGGATGGATGTGTGCCGCCGGCGGGGCCGGGGTCGGCGGTCGTCGGCGGCTGCTTGTCAGCGGGCGAGAGTGGGGCCCAGCAGCCAGGCGGCGATCTCTCTGATCGCGCCGTGACCGCCCTGGGCGGTGGTGATGGCGCGGGCCGAGGCGCGCACCACGTCGTGGGCACCGGCGACGGCGACGGGCCAGCCGACCAGGCCGAAGCACGGCAGGTCGTTGACGTCGTTGCCCGCGTAGAGCACCCGCTCGGGCGCGATGCCGTTCTCCTCGCACCACTGCTTGAGGGCGAGGTCCTTGCGGTCGATGCCGTGCAGCACGGGGACCTTGAGCTTGCGGGCCCGTGCGGCGACGACCGGGTTGGTCTCGGTGGACAGGATGAGGACGGGCATTCCGGCGCGGCGCAGGGCCGCGACGCCGAGGCCGTCACCGCGGTGCACGGTGACCGACTCGTGCCCGTCGGCGTCGATCAGCACCCGGTCGTCGGTCTGGGTGCCGTCGAAGTCGAGGACGACCGCGTCGACGTCGCCCCAGCCGGGGGTCGTCGTGCGCGGGTCGAGCAGCGGGGCGAGGGCGCGGGCCCGTTCGAGGTCGGCGGGTTCGTCGATCTCCAGCACGCGGGCCGGGTCGGTGCGCACCAGCGCGGTCCTGCCGAAGAAGCGGTGGTTCGCGGCGCGGAAGCCGTCGGCGCGCATCGCGTACGCGGTGCCGGTCTCCAGCAGGTCCTGCGGCCGGTCCTGGCGGCGCGGCCGGGTGGACTTGTCGTGGTTGACGCCGACGGCGCCCCCGGCGGCGGGCGCGGTGACGGCGGAGGCGGGCGCGGTGACGTCGGCCGTCCTGCCCGATGGGGCTTCCGCGGTCCCGTTCACGGACTCGTGCGACGTGTCGGCCGCCGCCGCGTCCCCGGCCTCGCGCCATATGAAGCCGTGGAAGGGGGCGACGGTGTGGGCGGTGTCCGCGCCGCCGTCCAGCACCGCGGCGGCGACGCCGTCGACCTCCTCCGCGGTGATGAACGGGCTGGTGCACTGGACGAGCAGGACGACGTCGGTGGCCGCGCCGCTCATCGCCTCGTGGGCGTCCATCGCGTGCAGCACCGCGGCCTCGCTGGTCGCGGTGTCGCCCGCGATCGCCGCCGGGCGCAGGACGACTTCGGCGCCCGCGGCGCGCGCGACCTCGGCGATGGAGGGGTCGTCGGTGGAGACGACGACCGCGGTCACCCGCCCGGCCTCGACGCAGGCCGCCACCGCCCGCGCCACCAGCGGCACCCCGCCCACCGGCGCCAGGTTCTTCCCGGGCACCCCTTTGGACCCCCCGCGCGCGGGGATGACGGCAAGGACGCTTCCGGCCGGGGTGGTGGATCGGTCGCTCATCGGGTGACTCCTGTCGTCTTTCGGGCCCGGCGGCCCCGGCGCCCCGCTCCCGCGAGGGGCTCTGTGCTTTCGCCGCGTATGCGGAGGACGGCCGCTCCAGGGGCGCGGGGAACCGCGCGCTCGGCCGGGAATCGCGTGCGGGCCGTCACAGCTGGCCCCAGCGGCGGATGGTGGGGGCGACGCGCTGGACGCCCTGGCGGTAGGCGGTGCGGGCGGAGTTGCGGACGAAGTCGCGGACCGCGCGGCGGACGGGGCCGGGGTCGCGCGGGGCGAGGCCGCCGACGGGTTCGCCCTTGGGGTCGAGGCCGTGGCGGGCGAGGACGCCGGGGAGGTAACCGGGGGCGGTGCGCAGCGTGTAGTACGGCGTGATCCGCGGCAGTTCGGGTTCGGCGAGCAGTGCCTGGACGCGGGCGCGCAGGGCGGCGAAGGGCGCGAGGGCGGCGACACCGTGGGCCGCGGTCCAGTCGGGGTGGGCGTGCGGCACGTGGCCGTCGTCCAGTTCGTCCCAGGAGGCGAAGCAGCCGGAGCCGAGGAAGTGGTGGTTGCCGAGCGATTCGCGGATGCCGAGGTCGGTGAGGATCGCGGTCGGGATGCCCCGGTGCAGCGATTCGAGCGCGGCGGTCGAACTGACCGTGACCAGCAGGTCCGTACGGTCCAGGACCTCGGCCATGTTGCCGTAGACCAACTGGAGGTTGTCCGGCGGATCGAGGGCGGCGACCAGCTTCTGGTACGGGTGTTCCTCGATGTGCGTGGTGTGCTCGCCGGGCTTGCTGCGCAGCTTGACCAGCACCTCGCGCTCGGTGTGCCGCCGCGCGTGGTCGACAGTGCGGCGCAGCAGGTGCGTCCGGTCGGCCCGGCCCTCGGGCGCGGACGGCTGCACGGCGAAGGTGACGGTGAACGGCCGCTGGTCGTCGGGCCGGTACGGCTCGCCGCCGAGGAACGGCAGCGCGGTCTCGACGATGCTCGTGGTGCGGTAGCCGACGCCTTCGTACACGTCCCTGAACCGCCGTGCGTCGTCGGCGCTGTTGGCGAGGACGACATCGGCCCCGGCGCGCAGCAGGAGACCGTCGGCGAGCTTCTCGTATACGACGCCGACGTATCCGGTGACGACCAGCGGTCGCTGCGGGCGGCCTTCCCAGGCGCGCGCGAAGCCGTGCAGGAGCGCCTGGACGGTGCCGCCGACGCAGGAGATGACGACCACGTCGCAGCTCTCCTCGTCGATGTCGGCCAGCATCTCGGCGGCGGTCGCCTCCTCCATGGAGTCGGCCGGAATACCGAGTTCCGCCAGTTGGCGGGGCGTGGGGGTGGCCCGGCCGCGCAGCAGCCGCGCGTCGAGTCGGGCCTCGGGGTCGATCCGGCGCGCGGTCAGCGCACCCCACTTCCACCGGGTGTCCGAGTCGGCGATCACAGTGACCCGCAATGGGCCGGGCTTACGTTTTGGCACGGCAAGACCTTAGGAAGCCGTTGAGTTCATCGTGCTAATTGGCGACCAACAGCAGGTAAACATAGAGCCGCCACTTAGCCGTCTGCCGTGGATAGGCCAGGAGTTCTCCGACCGGCAGAAGAGCCCGTGCGGGGCCTGCTTCATCGCTCCGACATCTGCCGTTTACCCAGATGTACGCTCGACGCAAAGCAAAAGGACAGGCAAACGCCCTAAGGTACGGCGGGTGGTCAAGCTCACCGTTATCGTGCCCTTTTTCAATGTGCAGCAATTCGTGCCCGACGCGCTGCGCAGTCTCCGTGCCAATGCACGCTCGGATTTCGAGTTCCTGCTGATGGACGACGGGTCGACCGACCGGACTCCGGAGCTTCTGGAGCAAGGGGTCGGCTCGCTGCCCGGCGCACGGATCATCCGGCGTGACCACACCGGGGTGGCGAGCCTGCGCAACGCGGGCATCGACGCGGCCAGGGGGACGTATCTGACGTTCCTCGACGGCGACGACTGGATGGCCCCGGGCTATCTGCCGCAACTGGTGCGGGCGATGGAGGAGTTGGACGTCGACTTCATCCGTACCGACCATGTGCAGTGCACCGGCAGCACCCGCAACATCATCCGGGCGCCGTACGGCCGCCGCGGTCAGCGGCTCGACCCGCGCGCGACGATCCTGCCCGCCGACCGCCCGACGCTGGTCGACTACCCGTACTCCTGGGCGGGCGCCTACCACCGGCGGATCGTGGACGAGGGGCTGCTGCACTTCCCCGAGCACCTGCGCACCGCCGAGGACCGGCCGTGGATCTGGCGGCTGCACCGCGAGGCGAAGTCCTGCGCGGTGCTGGGCCTGCTGGGCGTCTACTACCGGCGCGGCGTGGCCAGTTCGCTCACCCAGATCGGTGACATCCGGCAGCTCGACTTCGTCCGCTCCTTCGACCAGGTCATCGCGGAGATCACCGCGGACCGGGACGCGGAGCTGTTCCTGCCCAAGGCGGTCCGCACCTACTGCGCGATCATCGCCCACCACCTCGACAACATCGACCGCTTCGAGCCCGTGCTGGCCCGCAAGCTCAAGGCGATCAGCGCCGCCGCGCTGAACCGGCTGCCGCACGATGTGCTCACCGACGCGCTGGACTCGATGGACCTGGAGCGCAGTGTGAAGATCCGCCGCCTGCGCTGGCGGGTGCCGGTAAGGACCGACGGCCTGGACGCCGATCCTTACCCGGAGCTGTCGCCCGCCGCACGGCGCACCGCGGCCTCCGCCTCCCCGGCCGCCGGAGCGGGGGCGGGCGCCGCGAAGCCCGAGGCCGACGACGATCCGGACGCCACGGACAACGGATCGGCGGTCGCGTGATGGCACGTACCACTCAGCTCTTCATGGCCTCCACGCTGTACGGCGCCGCCACGCTGGCCGCCGGCCTGGACTCCGGGTCGTTCCCGCCCGCCGACCGCCGCATCCTGGTGGTCAGCAACAACGCGTCGGTGCCCGAGACCAATCCGGGGCTCGACCAGGCCCCCGGCTTCGAGGTGCTGCGCGACCGCTTCGACCGCATCGTGTCGTGGAACGAGACGATCACCCCGCTGCACCCGGGCGGCTGGGTCCCGCGCCCGGACGACGTGCCGCTGTGGGAACGGCATCTGCGGATGCTGTGGAGCCTGGGCGACGACGCGGTGGAGCTGATCGTCGAGTCCCTCCAGGTCGCGCCCGCGCTCTCCCTCGTGCAGGTCTTCACCGGCGCCCCGATCAGCGTGTACGCGGACGGCCTGATGTCGTACGGCCCGACCCGCAACAAGCTGGGGCTGCTGGTCGACACCCGGATCGACCGGCTCTACCACCTGGACCTGGTGCCGGGACTGCGTCCGCTGCTGCTCTCCGAGCACGGCGTGGAGCCGCAGGTGGTGCCGACCGAGGGCTTCACCAAGGTGCTCTCCGAGGTCGCGGAGGGCTCCGCCGACCTCGCCGAGGAGCATCTGGCGGACGTGCCGGAGGGCGCGGCGCTGCTGCTGGGCCAGTACCTGTCGGCGCTCGGCATCCTCTCCGTGGCCGAGGAGGAGGAGCTGCACCTGTCGATGGTGCGCGGCGCCGCCGCCCTCGGGCACCGCGCGATCGTCTTCAAGCCGCACCCCACGGCCCCCGCGCACTGGACGGAGCCGCTGCGCGCGGAGGCCGAGCGGCTGGGCGCGAGGCTGACGGTGCTCAACACGCCGGTGCTGGCCGAGGTGGTCTACCAGCGGGCCCGCCCCGCGCTGGTCGTCGGCTGCTTCTCCACCGCGCTGCTGACCGCGTCGGCGCTGTACGGCATCCCGGTGGCCCGTACCGGCACCAAGCTGCTGCTGGAGCGCCTGTCGCCGTACCAGAACAGCAACCGGGTGCCCGTGACGATCGTGCACGCGCTGCTGCCGGACCTGGCGGACGCCTCGGCCGTACGGTCCTGGTCGTCGCCGTCGCCCGAGCGGGTGGCGGCGGAGCTGACGCCGCTGCTGCACGCGGTGGGCTTCTGCATGCAGCCGAAGGCGTACCCGAAGCTGCGGGCCGGGGCGGAGGCGTATCTGACGGGTCATCTGAGCGCGGCGACCTGGCCGTACTTCAAGCGGCGGCGGCTGACCTCGCTCGGGCTGCCGGGCGCGGTACCGGCCCGGCTGGCGTTCGTGCCGCGCAATCGGACGGTCCGCAGGGTGGCCCGCAGGGCGCGCGCCCTGAAGAAGGCCACCATGGGGTGACATCCCTCACGATCGCCGCCGGTGGGGCATTCGCCCCTTTACCGGCGGCGTCGGACGGCGCATCGTGGAGGACTTCCGGGGGCCGCACCGGCCTGAGGGGCCGTACACCCACACGATGAGGACCGACACCGTGAGCGACTTCGCCGCACCCCGCCCGCACACCGAGCCCGGCACCGGCACGGGCGGGCCCAAGGACCGCAAGCACCTCATGGAGCAGGTGCTGGGCTGGACGCTCACCGTGCTGGTGGCGATGCTGATCACGCAGATCCACCTGCTCTGACGGCGCTCCGGAGGCCCGCGTGACGGTGTCGGCGGGCCCGGGCGCGGATCAGAAGGCGTCCGTGGGGACGTACGTGCCCCAGATCTCCCGCAGCGCGTTGCAGACCTCCCCGACGGTGGCGCGGGCCCGCAGCGCCTCCTTCATCGGGTAGAGGACGTTGTCGGTGCCCTGCGCGGCCTTCTGGAGGGCCGCCAGCGCCGCGTCCACGGCGTCCTGGTCGCGGCCCGCGCGCAGGGCCGCCAGCCGGGCGGCCTGCTGGGCCTCGATGGCCGGGTCGACGCGCAGCGGCTCGTACGGCTCCTCCTCGTCGAGCTGGTAGCGGTTCACGCCGACCACCACGCGCTCGCCGGAGTCCGTCTGGAGCGCGATCCGGTACGCGCTGCGCTCGATCTCCGACTTCTGGAAGCCGTTCTCGATCGCCGCGACCGCGCCGCCGAGGTCCTCGACCTTCGCCATCAGCGCCAGCGCGGCGGCCTCGACGTCGTCGGTCAGCTTCTCCACCACGTACGACCCGGCGAAGGGGTCGACGGTCGCGGTCACGTCCGTCTCGTACGCCAGCACCTGCTGGGTGCGCAGCGCGAGCCGGGCGGACTTGTCGGTGGGCAGCGCGATGGCCTCGTCGAAGGAGTTGGTGTGCAGCGACTGCGTGCCGCCCAGCACCGCCGCCAGGCCCTGGACGGCCACCCGTACGAGATTGACCTCGGGCTGCTGCGCGGTGAGCTGCACACCGGCGGTCTGGGTGTGGAAGCGCAGCATCAGCGACTTCGGGTTCTTCGCCCCGAACTCCTCGCGCATCACCCGCGCCCAGATGCGCCGCGCGGCCCGGAATTTCGCGACCTCTTCCAGGATCGTGGTGCGGGCGACGAAGAAGAACGACAGGCGCGGTGCGAAATCGTCCACGTCCATCCCGGCGGCGACGGCGGTGCGCACGTACTCGATGCCGTCGGCGAGGGTGAACGCGATCTCCTGCGCGGGCGAGGCACCGGCCTCCGCCATGTGATAGCCGGAGATCGAGATGGTGTTCCACTTCGGGATCTCGGTCCGGCAGTATCCGAAGATGTCCGCGATCAGCCGCAGGGACGGCTTGGGCGGGAAGATGTACGTGCCCCGCGCGATGTACTCCTTCAGCACGTCGTTCTGCACCGTGCCGGTCAGCGCGGACGCCTCGATGCCCTGTTCCTCGGCGACGAGCTGATACATCAGCAGCAGGAGCGCGGCGGGCGCGTTGATCGTCATCGACGTCGACACGCGGTCCAGCGGGATGCCGTCGAAGAGGACCTTCATGTCCTCGACCGAGTCGATCGCCACGCCGACCTTGCCGACCTCACCGTGCGCGATCACCGCGTCGGAGTCGTGGCCCATCTGGGTGGGCAGGTCGAAGGCGACCGACAGGCCCATCGTGCCGTTGGCGATCAGGCCCTTGTAGCGGGTGTTGGACTCCGCCGCCGTGCCGAAGCCCGCGTACTGCCGCATCGTCCAGGGACGGCCGGTGTACATCGACGGGTACACACCGCGGGTGAACGGGAACGCGCCCGGCTCCCCCAGCTCGGCCGCGGGATCCCAGCCCTCCAACACACCCGGCCCGTAAACGGGCTCGATCGGCAGTCCCGACTCCGACTCGCGTGTCATCTTCACGCCTCCGTGTGCTGCTGAATGGCTGTGTGGCTGGCGTAACGGACTGTAGCGGCGGCCCTGCGTGCGGTGCACCGCGGCGGCCTGGGACCTTCCTCACAGTCTTCCCCGCGGTTCGCGCAACCGCACGGCCGGGAATCGATGTCTAGGGAAGAACAGGAAGTACGAGCGGGGGGACGCAGGGGATGAGGACGATGACGGGGACGGGCAGCAGATCGCCGCTGGCGGTGGCCGCGGCGGTCGTGACGGCGGCGCTCTCGACGGCCGTGCTGGCGGGCTGCGGACCGCAGGACACCGGGGCCTCGGGCAAGGACAGGCCGCCGGCCACCTCGGCCGCGCCGTCGCCGACCGCGACGACCGCGCAGCCGTCGTCGGAGCCGCCGGCCACCACCGCGCCCCCGACGACGTCGGCCGCGCCCACCACGACCGCACCGGCCTCGCCGACGGCTCCGGCCACGACCGCGCCGCCCGTCGTCCCCGCCGTGATCGCCACCGGCTCGACCAGCGCCAAGGTCCGCGAACTCCAGGCCAGGCTCGCCCAGCTCCACCTCTTCAGCCAGTCCCCCACCGGCTACTACGGCACCGTCACCCAGCACTCGGTGAGCGACTTCCAGGAGCGGCACGGCCTGGCCATCACCGGCCGCGTCACCCAGGACACCTGGACGAAGCTGCGCTCGCTGACCCACGCCCCGACCCACAAGGAGCTGTACCCGGTCGCGCCGCCCAAGCCCGCGGGCAAGCTCGACCCGCGCTGCATGACCGGCCGCGCCATGTGTGTGAGCAAGACCACTCGCACGCTGTCGTGGGTGGTCGACGGCAAGGTCAGGGCCACCATGGACGTCCGCTTCGGGTCGCAGTACACCCCGACGCGCGAGGGGCTCTTCCACGTCACCTTCAAGAGCCGCGACCACGTCTCGACGCTCTACAACACGGCGATGCCGTACGCGATGTTCTTCAGCGGCGGCCAGGCCGTGCACTACTCCTCGGACTTCGCGGCCCGCGGCTACGCGGGCGCCTCGCACGGCTGTGTGAACGTACGGGACAAGGCGGCGGTCTCCGCGCTGTTCGACCAGGTCAAGGTGGGTGACAAGGTCGTCGTCTACTGGTGACGCGGGCGGCGCCGGTCCTTGTGGTGACGGGCGCGGCCGGGCAGGGGGAATGCGCCCGGCCGCGCCCTTTGCACGGACCCCGATACGGGGAGAACCGGGGTCCGCAGGACCGATGACCAGTCGGTCCACTTCCTACAGCGCACCGGCACGCGGAAGTGTCACCTGGCCGCACCCGCCCCGGCCGTCCCATGATTCGTCGGAGGGGTCGGCGGCCGGGGCCGCGGGCCCCGGAAGCGCCCCGCGCGGCGCCGTACCGAGCCCCGCGGGTCGCGTCACAGGGCCTTGGAGGTCGAGAAGGTCACGCCGACGTGGTCGGCGTCGGCGCGCGGGTCGTCGTCGTGTTCGAGGAGTTCGGCCAGGCGGCGCAGGCCGCGGTGGGTGGCCATCCGGACGGACCCGGCGCGCTTGCCGAGGACGCGGGCGGCGCTGGTGGAGTCCAGGCCCATGACGACGCGGAGCAGGACGGCCTCGGCCTGCTCGCGCGGCAGGGCGGCTATCGCGGCCAGGGCGCGGTCGGTGGCGACGGCGTCCAGCGCCTCGCCCGCGGTGTCGGCCCGGTCGGGGAGCTGGACGAGTTCGTCGACCCCCGCGCCGGAGACGGGCCGCCGGGCGCGGGCACGGATGTGGTCGAGCGCGCGGTTGCGGGCTATGCGCGCCGCCCAGCCGCGCACCGAGTCGCCCGCGCCGCGGAAGTTGGGGAGGTCGCGGGCGATCTGCAACCAGGTCTCGGAGGCGACGTCCTCGGCGTCCACCGGTCCGACCAGGCTGCGGACGTATTGCAGCAACTGCGGTTGCACAGCGCGGTACACGACGCGGAACGCGGCTTCGTCCCCGCGCTGCGCCCCGGCTACCGCGGTCTCCAGGTCCACCTCTGGCCCCACCCCCTCGAACACTCGCCCCATCCTGCCTCATGTGGGAGCGCTGACACTTTTGAACCATGGGAGCGGTGACACTTTTGAACGGGGATACGCCGTACAAGACGGCGGCCGGGGACGCTCCTGTGGGGGGAGGCGGCCCCCGGCCGTCGTCAACTTCCCCCACGCAGTCCCCTCATGAACGGTCGTTGAGGAGTCCTCCGATGTCATTGGACCGCCTCCTCGACGGGCTCCCGGGCGGACTGCCGCCGGGACGGCTGGTCCCCGGCTCCGCGCCGGGACTGTGGCTGAGCGACGAACCCGTGGTCGCACCGGGCCGGTTGTGGGCCCGCTACCAGGCGCAGCAGGAGGAGACCGGCTGGCGGCCGGTGCTGATGGCGTGGCCGTGCGCGAACGGCTTCGGGCACCGCGCGGCCGAGATCGACGCGGTGGACGCGGAGGCGTCGCTGCGCGAGTCGTGGGGGACGTACCAGGAGGCGCGGTCGCTGCTCCCGCCGCACCCGGCGATCGACGAGGTGTGGCCGGACGACGCGGCGGCGCTGCTGGCGGCCGATCCGGGGCCGCCGTTCACCGCCTTTCCCGGGCTCGCCGCCGCCTCGCCGCCGCATCCCGGCCCTTCGCCCGACGCGGTGGCGCGCGCGGCCGTCGGGCAGATGCTGCACTACTTCACGACCCGTTTCATCGCACACATCGCGCTGGTCCGCGCCGAGCGCAGCGCCGACATCCCGGCGCTGGCGGGCTGGGAGACCGAGGCGCCCGCGCTGGAGCTGTCGGCGCTGCTGCGTACGTGGGAGGACCGGTTCGGGGCGCGGGTGATCGGCTTCGAGGGCTCGTCGGTCTTCGTGTCGGTGGCCTCGCCGCCGCTGGCCTCCGCGCACGCCGGGCACGTCGCGCTCGAACACGTGCTGACCGGGGCGTCGAATCTGAACGACGGGACGTTTCCGTTCCCCGACTACGCCGAGGCGCTGCGCGGGGAGCGGCTGTGGTCGTTCTGGTGGGACTGAGCGGCGCCGGGCCGGGGCGGGCCGACGGGGGGCGCGTCAACGGGGGCGCGTCAACGGGGGGCGCGTCAACGGGGGGCGCGTCAACGGAGGGCGCGCCGCCTCACGTACGAGTGAAGTTCAAGGTCCCGTCGGACATGTTCGAACCGGCTGCCCCTAAAGTGGGAGCACTCCCCCTGCCGTACCTTCCCGAGCCGAAGCCGTACCGAATCCGCACCTGTCGTACCGCCGTGCCGATTCCGTACCCCCGGTCCACCCGATCCAGGAGCCCAGCGCTGTCCAGCGACACCCCGCCCGAGGGGCTGTATCTGCTCAACCGGGCCCCCTCCCTGGTCGCGGAGGCGGCGCTGCGCACCTGCTGCGGCAGCCACCGCTGGGCCCGCCGGGTGGCCGCGCACCGGCCGTATCCGACGGTCGAGGCGCTGCTCGCCGCGGCCGACGAGGCGGCGTACGACCTGACGTCGGGCGATCTCGCCGAGGCGCTGGCGGGCGAGGCCACCACCGCGCTGCCCGACCGCGGCGGCCTGACCGTGCACACCGCGCTGCGGGCCGCGAACGCGGCGTACGAGGCGAAGTTCGGCCACGCCTTCGTGATCGCGCTGACCGACCTGGACGACCCCGACGATCCGGCCGCCGCCCTCGACCTGACGCTGGCGAGCCTGCGCCAGCGCCTGGGGCACGACGAGGACGAGGAGTCGGTGGCGACGGCCGAGCAGCTGCGCCGGATCTGCCGCGCGCGGCTGCTGCGACTCGCGGACACCGGTGGGCATCTGGCCGAGTCCGGCCCGCGAAAGACCCCCGCCGGTTCACCCGACCGTGCGGGATCGATCACACCTGGCCTACCCCGCGGTCCGGAGCCGACATCGCGTCGCTACGATGGCCGGGGCCGGTGGACCGTACCCGGCCGGGCGTGACCGACACCGAAGCCGGCACCCCTCGCCCCGCTCCCGGAGGGTTTTTTCCGTGCCGGCTGGAACGCTGTACCGCGGCCGGGAAGGCATGTGGTCCTGGGTGGCTCATCGAGTCACCGGTGTCCTCATCTTCTTCTTCCTGTTCGTCCATGTCCTCGACACCGCCCTGGTGCGGGTCTCCCCCGAGGATTACGACAAGGTCGTCGCGACCTACAAGACCCCCATCGTCAGCCTGCTGGAGTACGGCCTCGTGGCCGCGATCCTCTTCCACGCGCTGAACGGCCTGCGGATCATCGCGGTCGACTACTGGACCAAGGGCCCGCGTTACCAGAAGCAGATGCTGTGGACGGTGCTCGGCCTGTGGGCTCTCCTGATGGTCGGCGCGATCTACCCCGTCCTCGGCCACGCCGCACGAGTCCTGTTCGGGAGCTGACCGCACATGTCCACCGAAATCACTCCCGCGGACGCGGTCGAGCTGACCGGCTCCAGCGTCACGTACAGCCCGGACAACCCGGCCCCGGTCATCGAGCCGCCGCGCGCCCGCACCAAGCGGACCCCGCGCAGCTCCCGCACCAACTTCGAGCTGTACGGCTGGCTGTTCATGCGGCTGTCCGGTGTGGTGCTGGTCGTCCTGGTCCTCGGCCACCTGCTGATCCAGCTCGTGCTCGACGGCGGTGTCACCAAGGTCGGCTTCGCGTTCGTCGCGGGCCGCTGGGCCTCGCCGTTCTGGCAGGGCTGGGACCTGGTGATGCTCTGGCTGGCCATGCTGCACGGCGGCAACGGCCTGCGGACCGTCATCAACGACTACGCCGAGCGGCCGAACACCCGCATCTGGCTGAAGACGCTGCTGTTCACCGCGACGGCGTTCACCATCGTGCTCGGTTCGCTGGTGATCTTCACCTTCGACCCGAACATCCGCTAACGCGGCCGACACGGCCATCACCGCCAAGCCGCGAAGCCGCTGACGCCAAGCGCTGAGCCAGGGCTGGAACAGGGAAGCGACCCCCATGCAGATCCACAAGTACGACACCGTCATCGTCGGCGCGGGCGGCGCCGGCATGCGCGCGGCCATCGAGGCCACCAAGCGCAGCCGCACCGCCGTTCTGACCAAGCTGTACCCGACCCGCTCCCACACCGGCGCCGCCCAGGGCGGCATGGCCGCCGCCCTCGCGAACGTCGAGGAGGACAACTGGGAGTGGCACACCTTCGACACGATCAAGGGCGGTGACTACCTGGTCGACCAGGACGCCGCCGAGATCCTGGCGAAGGAGGCCATCGACGCGGTCCTCGATCTGGAGAAGATGGGCCTGCCGTTCAACCGGACGCCCGAGGGCCGGATCGACCAGCGCCGCTTCGGCGGCCACACCCGCAACCACGGCGAGGCCGCGGTGCGCCGCGCCTGCTACGCCGCGGACCGCACCGGCCACATGATCCTCCAGACGCTGTACCAGAACTGCGTCAAGGAGGGCGTGGAGTTCTTCAACGAGTTCTACGTCCTGGACCAGCTCCTGGTCGAGGTCGACGGCGTCAAGCGCTCCGCGGGCGTGGTCGCGTACGAACTGGCCACCGGCGAGATCCACGTCTTCCAGGCGAAGGCCGTGATCTACGCGTCGGGCGGCACCGGCAAGTTCTTCAAGGTGACGTCGAACGCGCACACCCTGACCGGTGACGGTCAGGCCGCGGTGTACCGGCGCGGGCTGCCGCTGGAGGACATGGAGTTCTTCCAGTTCCACCCGACGGGCATCTGGCGGATGGGCATCCTGCTGACGGAGGGCGCCCGCGGTGAGGGCGGCATCCTCCGCAACAAGGACGGCGAGCGCTTCATGGAGAAGTACGCGCCGGTCATGAAGGACCTCGCCTCGCGTGACGTCGTCTCCCGCGCGATCTACACCGAGATCCGTGAGGGCCGCGGCTGCGGTCCCGAGGGCGACCACGTCTACCTCGACCTCACGCACCTGCCGCCGGAGCAGCTCGACGCGAAGCTGCCGGACATCACCGAGTTCGCGCGGACGTACCTGGGCATCGAGCCGTACACCGACCCGATCCCGATCCAGCCGACCGCGCACTACGCGATGGGCGGTATCCCGACCAACGTGCAGGGCGAGGTGCTGAGCGACAACAGCACCGTCGTGCCGGGCCTCTACGCGGCCGGTGAGGTCGCGTGCGTGTCGGTGCACGGCGCGAACCGGCTGGGCACCAACTCGCTGCTGGACATCAACGTCTTCGGCCGCCGTTCCGGCATCGCCGCCGCCGAGTACGCGCACGCGCACGACTACGTGCCGCTGCCCGACGACCCGGCGTCGCTGGTCGAGGCGCAGGTGGAGCGGCTGCGCGCGTCCACCGGCACCGAGCGGGTCTCGGTGATCCGCACGGAGCTGCAGGAGTGCATGGACGCCAACGTGATGGTGTTCCGCACCGAGCAGACCATCAAGACGGCCGTCGAGAAGATCGGCGAGCTGCGCGAGCGCTATCTGAACGTGGCGATCCAGGACAAGGGCAAGCGGTTCAACACCGACCTGCTGGAGGCCGTCGAGCTGGGCAATCTGCTCGACCTGGCCGAGGTCATGGCGGTCTCCGCGCTCGCCCGCAAGGAGTCGCGCGGCGGTCACTACCGCGAGGACTACCCGAACCGCGACGACGTCAACTTCATGCGGCACACGATGGCCTACCGCGAGGTGGACGCGACCGGCGTCGAGTCGATCCGCCTCGACTACAAGCCGGTCGTGCAGACCCGCTACCAGCCGATGGAGCGTAAGTACTGATGAGCACCCCGACGCTCGACAAGCACTCGGCGGCCCTCGACGCCGCCGAGGTGACCGACGCACACCTGATCACGATCACGCTGCGGATCCGCCGGTTCAACCCGGAGGTCGCGGCGGACGCGGAGTGGGTCGACTACCAGTTGGCCATCGACCCGAAGGAGCGCGTCCTGGACGCGCTGCACAAGGTCAAGTGGGAGATCGACGGCTCGCTGACCTTCCGCCGCTCGTGCGCGCACGGCATCTGCGGGTCCGACGCCATGCGGATCAACGGCAAGAACCGGCTGGCGTGCAAGACGCTGATCAAGGACATCAACCCGGACAAGCCGATCACGGTCGAGGCGATCAAGGGCCTGACCGTGCTGAAGGACCTCGTGGTCGACATGGACCCGTTCTTCCAGGCGTACCGCGATGTGATGCCCTTCCTGATCACCAAGGGCAACGAGCCGACCCGTGAGCGCCTTCAGTCCGCCGAGGACCGTGAGCGCTTCGACGACACCACCAAGTGCATCCTGTGCGCCGCGTGCACGTCGTCCTGCCCGGTCTTCTGGAACGACGGCCAGTACTTCGGCCCCGCGGCCATCGTCAACGCGCACCGTTTCATCTTCGACTCCCGCGACGAGGCGGGTGAGCAGCGCCTGGAGATCCTGAACGACAAGGACGGCGTCTGGCGCTGCCGCACCACCTTCAACTGCACCGACGCGTGCCCGCGCGGCATCGAGGTGACGAAGGCGATCCAGGAGGTCAAGCGCGCCCTGATCACCCGCCGCTTCTGACCCCTGCGTCCCCAAGGGCCCGCCCCGACCGGTCGTCTCCGGCCACGGGCGGGCCCTTTCGCGTGCCCGTACGCGGGTCCTCCTCGCGCGCGCTAGCCCGCGGTCCCGGCCGCGTCGTGCTCGGTGAAGATCTCGCGGGCTGCCGTGACGCCGTTGAGGGCGGCGGGGAAACCGGCGTAGCCGGCCATTTGGGTGAGCGTTTCGACGACTTCGGTGCGGGTGCCGCCGAGGCGCAGGAAGGCGCGGATGTGGATGCGGAGCTGGGGGGCGGCGGTGCCGAGGGCGGTGCAGATGGCGATGGTGAGGAGTTCGCGGGTGACGAGGTCCAGGCCGGTGCGGCAGTAGATGTCGCCGAAGACGTGCTCGACAATGTAGCGGCCGAGGTCGGGGGCGATGTCGTCGAGGGTGGCCACGACGCGGACGCCGTCGGGGCCGTCGACGGTGCGCAGCGCGTCCAGGCCGCGTTCGTAACGGCCGCCGTCGACCGGCTCCTTGACGACCGGGTCGTCGTCGGCCGGGTGGTCCGCGAAGACCTCACGGGCGGCGCCGAGGGCGTTGAGCGCGGCGGGGAAACCGGCGTAGACGGTGGTGTGGATGAAGGTCTCGACGATCTCGCGCCGGGTGCAGCCGACGTTGAGCGCCCCGGCGATGTGGAAGCGGAGCTGCGGGGCGGCGTTGCCGAGGGCGGCGAGCGCGGCGACGGTGGCGAGCTGCCGCTGCCGCGGGGTGAGGCCCGGGCGTGACCATATGTCGCCGTAGCCGAACTCGATGGTCATCCGGGCCAGGTCGGGGGCGATCTCCGCGACCGAGTCGAGCAGGGCCGGGCGCTCGTCGCCGGTGACCGTGCGGAGGGCGGCCAGGCCGCGCGCGTACCGGTCGTCGGCGGGAGCGGATTCGGCGCGGTCGGTGGGGTCGGAGCCGTCTGCGGGGGTCATGACGACGACGCTAGGGGTTGGAGTCGACTCCAGCGCAAGCCCCACGCCAGCTCAGCCCGTGCAGTCGCGTCTGCCGTCCCCGTTCCCCTCGGCCGCCAGCATCACCCGCCGCAGCAGGTCGGAGAGCGTGCGCCGTTCTGCCGGGGTCAGCACGCCCAGCAGCCGGCGCTCCTCCTGGCCCTGGAACTCCAGCGCCCCGAGCCACGCCTGCCGCCCCGCCTCGGTGAGTTCGACGTCGACCCGGCGGCGGTCGGCGGCCGACGGCGTACGGCGTACGTACCCGCGCCGCTCCAGGCCGTCGAGGCGGCCGGTGATGGAGGCGGGGGCCATCTTGAGGTCGGCGGCGAGTTCGGAGGGAACGGTACGGCCGCCGCGCCCGGCGAGCGTGTGCAGCGTCTCGTACTCGTGCTTGTGCAGGCCGTGGTCGACGAGCGAGCGCTGTTTGACCCTGCGGATGTGGTCGGTGAACAGCATGGCGCGGGTGGCGGCGCCCTCGACGTCGGGGTCGAGGTCGGGCAGTACGGGCTGCCAGCGGGCGACGTGGCCGTCGGTCCAGTCGTGCGGGGTGGGCATGGGCCGATCCTATGCCTACCCACCGGAGATACGTCGGTGCCGAAATATTCGTTGACGAAATGTTCGACACCGAAATACCTTGTTCGCCGTGACCACCCCGCCCCCGCACGAAGACCGGCACGACGACCCGCGTGACGACCTCCGCGACGACCGGCACGACGCCCCCCGCGACGGCTCCCGCCAGGACCCCGTCGCCCCGCCCACCAAGCCCCGGCACCCGCTCCGGCACCGCTCGTTCCGCCTGCTCTTCTTCGGCCGGACGCTCTCCGCCCTCGGCGACGCCGTCGTCCCGGCCGCGCTCGCCATCGCCATCAGCCGCGCGACCGGCTCGGCGTCCGCGCTCGCGGTCGTGCTGGGCTGCGCGATGGTGCCGCGCCTCCTGCTGCTGCCGGTCGGCGGCGTGATCGCCGACCGGTTCGACGCGCGCAAGGTCGCGCTCACCACCGACCTCGTCCGCTGCGCCGCGCAGATCTTCGTCGGCCTCGAACTCGTCGGCGGCGACCCGAGCATCCTGGTCCTCGCGGTCGCCGAGACCGTCGGCGGGGCCGCCTCCGCCTTCGCCATCCCGACCTCCGCGCCGCTGGTCGCGGGCACCGTCGAGGAGGACGGCCTGCTCGGCGCCAACTCCCTGATGGCGTCCGCCGCGAGCGCGACCCGGCTCGGCGGCCCCGCGCTCGCCGGACTGCTGATCTTCACCGCGGGGCCCGGCTGGGCGTTCCTGCTGGACGCCGCGTCCTTCGCGGCGAGTGCGGCGCTGCTCACCCTCGTCCGGGTGCGCCGCACCCCCATCCCGCGCCGCTCGATGCGCGCCGACCTCGTCCAGGGCTGGACCGAGGTCCGCGCCCGCGACTGGTACTGGACCAGCCTGATCGCCCACGCGGTGTGGAACGGGGCCGCCGCCGTCCTGGCCACCCTCGGCCCGCTGATCGCGCACCACCGGCGCGGCGGCGACGGCATGTGGGTGCTGATGCTCGAAGCGGGCTCCGTCGGCCTGCTGACCGGCTCGCTGCTCGCCTCCCGCGCCCGGCTGCGCCGCCCCGTGCTCACCGGCAATCTGGCCCTGACCAGCTACGCGCTGCCGCTGGTCCTGCTCGCCGCCGATGCCCCCGCCGTGCCCTTGATCGTCTCCTACGGCCTCGCGCTCGGCGCGCTCGGCTTCTTCAACCCGGTCTGGGAGTCCTACGTGTTCAGCTCGGTGCCCGCCGGGGTGCTGGCCCGCGTGACCTCGTACGACTGGCTGCTCTCGCTCGGCGCGATGCCGGTCGGATACGCGCTCGCGCCGCTCGCCTGCGACGCCTTCGGACCCGCCGTGCCGCTGTACGTGGCGGCGGCGCTGGTCGGCGCCCTGTGCCTGGGGACGGCGGCCGTCCCCGGTGTGCGGCACGCGACGACGGTGACCGACGCCCCCAGGGAGCGGGCACCGGTCACCGTCTGATCACCCCGTGGGGGGAGCTGTCGGGAACCCGCGGACTACGCGGTACGGCGGCGGTTGCGCGCGGTGAACAGCACCGCGCCGCCGAACGCGACGGCGCCGACCGCGATCGCGCCGATCAGCCGGGTCGCGCCCGCGCCGGTGGCGGGCAGCGAGGCGTTGCCCGCGCCGCCGGACACCGCGCCGGAGGACCCGGCCGATCCGGTGGTCCCGTTGGAACCGGAAGAGCCGGAAGAACCGGCGGTGGCCGAGGCGTTCGAGGCCGACGTCTTGACCACGAGCGCGACCGTGTTGTTCGCCGCGTTGTGGTCGAAGGGCAGCTCGATCCGGTTCGGCCCGGTCGTCAGCAGCGCCGCCTCGCCCCGGTGCACGCCGGTGGACGTGACGCGCAGGGTGAGCGGGAAGTCGTACGACTTCCCGCTGTAGAGGGTGACCGGGTGCTCGACGTCGGACTCCGTGTCCGACGCGCAGCGCAGGTACCGCTTCGCGGTGTCGCGCGGCGCGCACGTCACGGGCCACTGCACGAGTGCGGTGCCGTCGGGCACGCGGACGTCGAAGCGGGTGACCGGCGTGAAGTACTCGAGCGGGTCGATCGAGGCGGGTCCGTGGTTGTCCACGTGCACGGTGAGCTTGACCTGCGCGCCGTTCGCACCGGTGACCTCGGGCGCGGAGATCCCGAAGTCCGCGCTGTTGGTGACCGTGAAGTCCGCGCCGCCGTACGAGGTGTCGTTACGGCCGTCCGCCCCCGGGGTCCCGCCGGGAACCGGCACCAGGTGCAGGGCGGGCCCGGTGCCCGGCTCGCCCGCGGGGTGCGCGGTGGCCTCCTTCGGGGTGAACGCCGTGACGTCCACGCTCTCCGCGTAGGCGTCCGCGTTCGCCTTCATCGAGACGGTGTCGCGCACGCCGTAGCTGGCGCCGGCGGCGAGCGGCTGGTCGATGGCGCAGCGCGCCACCGTACGGTCCACGCCCTGCCGCGGGTCGCGGGAGGTGTCGTACACGCAGTTGGAGAAGCGCTCGACCGGGGTGAGGCCGTGCGACCACCGCAGCTCCAGTTGGACCGAGGCGACGTCGGCGTTGCCCTCGTTGGTGACGGTGACCGGCACGTCGCCGTTCGCTCCGGGGGCGAGGGTCGTGGCCGCCGCCCGGCCGACGACCAGGGACGGGCCGTCGGCCAGCGTCACCGTCGGCTTGAACGTCTGCGTCTTGCCGTTGGTGTTGCGGTGGCTGACGCTGAACGACCCCTTGGCCCCGGCGGCCACGCCCGGCAGCGGCCGGATCTTCACCGCGACGTCGGGCAGGTCGAGCTGCCCGACGGGCGCGCCGGGCACGGTGCAGACGGCGTCGGCGCCGGTCACCGTACAGCCCTGCGGCCAGACGACCTCGGCGACGTTCTTCATGCCCGCCGCGGAGAAGGTCAGTCGCTGTGCGGGCACGGCCACGTTCGGGTCGTGGTGGAACATCGTGACCGCCATCGAGCGGGTGACCGGTTCGGCCCCGGCCGCCGTGGGCGCGAAGGTCACGTCGTAGGCGCGCAGGCCCAGGTCGATCGAATCGGCCGGCGCGGTGTCCGCCGGCGGCCCGTCGGCTCCGAACGCCACGGCTCCGCCGCCGAGCGTCAACACCCCGGCCGCCCCAAGGGCCAGCGCCGCCGGGCGCAGCCGTCCGGTGAATGCGCGACCTCGCATGGTGTCTCCCCGTCACTTCGAGTGGTGGTTCGTTGTGGGGAGTTGGACGGCCGATGTCGCACCGGGGTTGTACGGGTTTCCGTTTGTTATAGATTTGGTCAAGTAGCGGCGGGGACAGTGGACTTCGCACCGGTTACCACCGTCTCCTGGCCCCTCGCCGCGTCCGCCGCCGGGTCCTCGCCGACCGCCGTCCCCGCGCCCACCGTCGGCAGCGTCACGCAGACCGTGAGGCCGCGGCCGGGCGCCGTCTCCAGCGCGACCGTGCCGTGGTGCGCCTGGACGACGGCCTGCACGATGGCCATGCCGAGGCCCGCGCCGCCGCTGTCGCGGGCGCGTCCTGCGTCGGCGCGGAAGAAACGGTCGAAGACGCGGGCCGCGTCCCGCTCGCTCATACCGGGACCCGAATCGGTGATCCGCAAGAGCAGTTTCTCGCCACGCGCGGCGACTTCGACGCTGGCCGGGGAGCGGGCCGGCGTGTGCACCCGCACATTGCTCAGCAGATTGCCCACGACCTGCCGCAACGCGGCCTCGTCGCCGAGGACTTCGGGCAGCGGTCCGCCGTCGGCCCGGCAGTCGGGCACCATCAGCGTCAGCGGCCGTTCCGGCTGCTGCGCGGCCAGGTCGGCGGCGGCGTCGCGGACCAGCCGGGACAGGTCGACGGCGCCGTGCGGCAGCGCGGGCCGGTCGTCGAGCCTGGCCAGCGCGAGGAGTTCGTCGACCAGGCGGCTCATCCGCAGCGCCTCGGAGCTGACCCGGCTCAGCGCCCGCTCCTTCTCGTCGGCGTCGAGCATGCCCTTCTCGTAGAGCTGGAGGTAGCCGCGCACCGACGCCAGCGGGGTGCGCAGCTCGTGCGAGGCGTCGGCCAGAAATCGACGCAACTGTGTGGTGGCGCGCTCGCTTTCGGTCACGGCGGTCTCGATCTGCTGGAGCATCGCGTTGAGCGCGCCACTGAGCTGTTCGACCTCGCTGGAGCCGTGCCGCGCGGTGCCGATCCGCCGCCCGAGGTCGCCCCCGGCGATGGCGGACGCGGTCTCCACCATGTCCTCCAGCGGGCTCAGCCGCCGCCTGGCCGCGGTCAGCGAGCCGGTGGCGAGCAGCGCGAGCAGCACCACGCCGACGACCGATTCGACGATCAGCAGATTGCCGATCGCGTGCTTGACGCCGCTGAGCCGTATGCCCTTGACCACGATGGTGCCGTCGGAGAGCCGGATCGCGACCACCCGGTACTCCATCGAGCCGGTCTTCACGGTCTTCGCGCCGCCGCTGCGGACCAGCCCCGCCGGGTCGGGGATCGCCTCGGCGAGCCGCCGCTGCTCGGAGCTGACCGGAATGGTGCCGTCCTGGCAGACGGCGGCGGGCTCGCCGCGCCGGTCGAGCATGACGAACAGATCCTGCTGGAACGCCACCGCGATCGCCGAACTCCCCTGCCCGCCGCCCCCGTTCTGCCCGCCCTGCCCGCTCTGCAGGAGGTCGGCGAGCTGGCAGAGCCGCCGCACCATGTCCGCGTCGATCGAGGTCTTGGCGAGCGAGGACTGCGAGCCCTTCAGCGAGTCGTCGATCTCGCCGACCAGCACCATGTACGTGGCGGCGATGCTCGCGCAGGCCGCGAGCAGCAGGCCGACCGCGAGGAAGGTCACGTTGGCGATCGTGAAGCGCCCGCGCAGCGAGTGCGGGCGGGGCCACAGGCCGCACTTGTTCACCTTCACACCGCTCCCCCGTCCGTGGCGGCGCCCGGTTCCGCCGCGCGCAGCCCGTATCCGATCCCCCGCCGGGTCTCGATCAGCGGCGGCCCGAGCCGGTCGAGCTTGCGCCGCAGATACGAGATGTACGTCTCGACGACCGTGGACGAGACAGCCGTGTCGTACTGCCAGACGTGCTGGAGCAGTTGCTCCTTGGTGACGATCCGCCCGGCGTTGCGCAGCAGGTGCCGCAGCAGGTTGTACTCGGTGGGCGTCAGCTCGACGGGCTGCCCGCACCTGCGGACGGTGTACGTGGCCTCGTCCATCTCCAGGTCGCCGTGGCGCAGGACGCGCCCGTCGGCGCCCTCGCGGCGCCGGGTGCGGCGCAGCACCGCGTGCACGCGGGCCACCACCTCGTCGACGCCGAACGGCTTGGTGATGTAGTCGTCGCCGCCGAGCGCGAGCCCGGCGACCACGTCGCGCGGGGCGTCCCGCGCGGTGACGAAGATGACGGCGAGGTCGTCGGCGTCGGTCTCGGCGGCGCGTTCCTGGCGCAGCGCGCGGCAGACCTCCCAGCCGCTGCCGTCCGGCAGCATCACGTCGAGCAGTACGAGGTCGGGCCGGTGTTCGCGCGCGGCGGCCAGCGCCTCGCGCCCGGTCGCGGCACTGTGCACCGTGAAGCCGTTGTATTTCAGGGTGATGCGCAGGATGTCCGCGATCCCCGGTTCGTCCTCCACGATGAGCACGGTGGCGTCCATGCCCACCAGTATCCGCACTCCCCCCGGGGCCCCGTCCCGGCCGGAACTTTGGAGTTCCTTGAGAGAAGCGGGATCGGCTTGGCGGTCGGCGCGACAGCCACGGAGGCTGAAGAGGCTCGTTGGTCAGTCCGCGGGTCCGTCGGTCAGTGCGCGGGTCCCGTTGGTCAACTCGTCGGTCGTGGAACGCTCGTTGATGGGGGATGTGGTCGTGGCCGTTGTGGCTCGATGGTGTTTTCGGCACAAATGGCTGGTGATGTCGTTCTGGCTGGCGGCGCTGCTGTGCGTCGGCGCGGTGGGCAACGCGCTCGGCAGCGGCTACTCCAACGCGTTCTCGCTCAAGGGCACCGAGTCCACCAAGGTCCTGGACCTGATGGACCAGGTGGTGCCCGAGCGGTCCGGCGAGGCCGACACGGTGGTGTGGCACGTCGACTCCGGTACGGTGCGCGACGCTTCGGTACGGGCGCGGCTCGACCCGGCGCTGGCGGACATCGCCCGGCAGAAGGACGTCGGGCAGGTCGTCAGCCCGTACGACCCGGCGGGCGCGGCGCAGATCAGCAAGGACGGCCGTACGGCGTACGCGACGGTGACGTACACCAAGCTCGGCGGTGACCTCTCCGACGACCAGGCGCAGAAGCTGATCGACACCGCGCACCACGCGGCGGCCAAGGGCCTGAGGGTCGAGGTCGGCGGCAACAAGCCCGCGCAGGCGGAGCAGCCGCTGCCGGGCCTCGCCGAGGGCGTCGGCATCGCGGCGGCGGCCGTGGTGCTGTTCCTGGCACTGGGCTCGCTGTTCGGGATGCTGCTGCCGATCGTGACGGCGCTGTTCGGCATCGGCATCTCGTCGTCGGCGATCATCATCCTCAGCCACGGCATGGACGTGGCGGACTTCTCGCCGCAGCTCGCGACGCTGGTGGGTCTGGGCGTCGGCATCGACTACGCGCTGTTCATCGTGACCAGGCACCGCAAGGGAATCCTGCGCGGGAAGAGCCCCGAGGACGCGGCGGTCACCGCGCTCAACACCTCGGGCCGGGCCGTGCTGTTCGCGGGCGGCACGGTCTGCATCGCGCTGCTGGGCATGTTCACGCTGCGGCTGACCTTCCTCGACGGTGTGGCCGTCGCGGCGGCGCTGACCGTCGTCATCACGGTCGCCGCCGCGATGACGCTGCTGCCCGCGCTGCTCGGCCTGCTGGGCATGCGGGTGCTCAGCCGCGGGCAGCGCCGCGCGCTGGCGGCCGAGGGACCGCAGCCGGAGGTCGCGACGGGCGCGGCGGCGCGCTGGTCGTCGTTCCTCCAGCGGCACCCGCGGGTGCTCGCGGTGGCGGCGGTGGCCGTGATGGCCACCTTGGCGATCCCGGCGCTCGGCCTGCGCCTGGGCTCCTCCGACCAGGGCAACAACCCGACGACGACCACCACCCGCAAGGCGTACGACATGCTCGCGGACGGCTTCGGCCCCGGTTTCAACGGGCCGTTGACGATCCTCGCCGAGGTGCCGACCGGCGCGGACAGGACCGCGCTGAACGGCTTGGTCACGACGTTGAAGGACACCGACGGCATCGCGTACGCCGCCGCCCTGCCGATGAAGCCGGGCGACAAGGTGGCGTTCATCCAGGCGGTGCCGACCACCTCGCCGCAGGACAAGGCGACCTCCGACCTGATCGACCACCTGCGCGACGACGTCGTCCCGGCCGCCGAGCGGGGCAGCACGATGCGGGCGTACGTCGGCGGCCAGACCGCGATCTTCGAGGACTTCGCGACGGTCCTGTTCAACAAGCTGCCGCTGTTCATCGGCGTGATCATCGTGCTGGGCTTCCTGCTCCTGCTGGTCGCCTTCCGCAGCCTGGTGGTGCCGCTGACGGCCGCCGCGATGAACCTGATCGCGGCGGCGGCCTCCTTCGGGGTGCTGGTGGCCTGCTTCCAGTGGGGCTGGGGCGGTTCGCTGGCCGGGCGCGAGGGGCCGATCGACGCCTTCCTGCCGGTCATCATGCTCTCGCTGCTCTTCGGCCTGTCGATGGACTACCAGGTCTTCCTGGTCAGCCGGATGCACGAGGAGTGGGTGCACACCAAGGACAACGCGCGGGCGGTACGGGTCGGGCTCGCCGAGACCAGCCGGGTGATCAACTCGGCGGCGGTCATCATGATCTGCGTCTTCGGCGCCTTCGTGCTCAGCGGCGAGCGGGTGCTGGCGATGTTCGGCATCGGCCTGGCGGGCGCGGTCGCGCTGGACGCGTTCATCCTGCGGACGGTGCTGGTGCCGTCGCTGATGCACATGTTCGGCACCTCCAACTGGTGGCTGCCCGCGTGGCTGGACAAGCGGCTGCCGCACCTGGCGGTGGAGCCGGCCGAGGACGACGACCCCGCGGCAGGCGCGCCGACGGGCACGCTGATGGCCGCCGGGGCCGGTACCGACATCGTCTCCGGGCCCGCCGTACGCGGCCGGGTCACGGGCGCCGCAGGGCTGCCGGTGCCGCGCTCGGAGCTGACGCTGATCGCGGCGGACGGCCGCCAGGTGGGCCGCGCGGCGGCGGACGACGAGGGCGCCTTCGCTCTGCCGACACCGCGCGCGGGCTCGTACGTCCTGGTCGCCAACGCGCCGGGACACCACCCGCAGACGGCGAGCGTGCTGGCCTCCGACCGCCCGGTGGAGTGTGATCTGCGCCTCACGGGGACGGGTGCGCTGACCGGTACGGTGCGGCGCGCGGACGGCCAGCCGGTCGAGGACGCGCGGGTCGTGCTGCACGACGCGGACGGCCACGAGGTGGCGGAGACGCGGACCGGCAAGGACGGCTCGTACGCCTTCGGCAATCTCTACCCCGGCCGGTACACGCTGCTGACCATGGGCTATCCGCCCTTCCCCGCCACCGTCCGGGTCCCGGACGACGGCGGCGAGGGGGACGGTGACGTCGATCTGGAGCTGAGTTATTCGCAGGACTGACCGCGGCCGGGCGCCGCCGCTCCCCCGGCGGCGCCCGTCGTCAGGGCCCGGTTCCGAACCTTCGGAGCCGGGCCCTTCCGTATGCCCGGAGCACCGGCCTTGAACATGTTCAAAACCGGGTCTAGAGTCGTCGCGTCAGCAGGTTTGAACACGTTCAAACAAGGGGTGGACCCGCTATGGACCTGACCGTCCTCGCGTATGTGATCTATCTGGCCGTCAGCATCGGCCTGACCGTCTGGGTGGCCCGTACCCTCAGCAGCAACGGCCGGATCTTCCTCGCCGACGTGCTGCACGGCGACGAGAAGCTCGCCGACGCCGTCAACCACCTCCTGGTGGTCGGCTTCTATCTGGTGAACCTCGGCTTCGTCGCCCTCTACCTGAAGTCGGCCGACGCCGTCGACAACGCGCGCGGCCTGTTCGAGGCGCTGTCGGTCAAGCTCGGCGTCGTGCTGCTGGTGCTCGGCGTAATGCACCTCGGCAACGTCTACGTGCTCAACAAGATCCGGCGGCGCGGGCTGATGGAGCGCGAGCAGTACCCGCCGGTGGACAGCGACGGCTGGACGAAGCCGAACGGCCCGACCCCGGCCGGGGTGTGACATGACGCGCCTCACGCAGAGCGCGGTGACCGCGCGGCCCGACCGGCCGACGGCGCGGCCCGTGGCGCGGACGCCCCGCCCGCCCGTACGGCGGCTCACCGTGCTGTACGACCCCGCCTGCCGACTGTGCGCCTTCGTACGGGACTGGCTCGTCCGGCAGCGGCAGCTCGTCAGACTCGACATGGTGCCGGTCGGCTCCCCCGAGGCCATGCACCGCTTCCCCGGCCTCGACCACGCGGCGACCGGGCGCGAGATCACCGTCGTCGGCGACGCGGGCCAGCTCTACCGGGGCGACTCCGCCTGGGTGGTGTGCCTGTGGGCGCTCGCCGACCACCGCGCCTTCTCGCACACCCTGGCCACCCCCGCGGGCCGCAGGCTCGCCCGCGCGGCGGTGCTGACCGCGGCCAAGTACCGCGAGAGCAAGCAGCGTTCGGCCGCGGCCCCGACCTGGTTCCCCGGGCGCAACGCGGCGGGCGCGCCCGGCCCCGCGCCGGTCAGGTCCGTACCCGGCTGGATCTACGACAAGGCGACCGGCTGGACGCAGAGCGACCCGGGCGCCCCGTCGGCACCGCCGGCCGTACCGCCGGCCGACCCGCGGCGCGGCCGGGGCGAGGACTGCGCCGACGGCTGTGCGGGCGACGGATAGGCTCACCCGGGTGGAGCACGTGACAGACCAGCCGGAGCCCGCGGCCACGGGTCCGGCGGCGGAGCCGGGCCCCGGCCTGGGCGAGGAACTGCCCGGCGGCCGGGCCCGGCCCAAGACCGGCAAGAGCGAGCAGACCCGCGCGGTGATCCTGGAGACCGCGATGCGGCTGTTCCGCGAGCGCGGCTACGACAAGACCACGATGCGCGCCATCGCCCAGGAGGCGGGCGTCTCGGTCGGGAACGCCTACTACTACTTCCAGTCCAAGGAATTCCTGATCCAGGGGTTCTACGACCGGATGACGCACCACCACGCGGCCGACGCCCGGGTGCGCATGCGCGGGGTGACCGACTTCGCGGAGCGCCTGGAGATCACGCTCGCGTCCTGGCTGGACACCGCGGCCGAGTACCACGAATTCGCCGCCCAGTTCTTCCGCACGGCCGCCGACCCGGACAGCTCGCTCAGCCCGTTCTCGAACGAGTCGCACCCGGCCCGCGCCACCGCCGTCGAACTCTTCCGCGACGTGCTGTCCGGCTCCGACCTCGCCCCCAAGCTCGACTCCGAACTCGCCGAGCTGCTCCCCGAACTGCTCTGGCTGCACCTCATGGTCGTCGTCCTCTACTGGGTCTTCGACCGCACCCCCGACACCGCGCGGACCCGCGAGTTCGTGCACCGCTCCACCCCCGTGGCGGCCCGCGTCATCGGCCTGTCCCGCTACCGGGTCTTCCGCCCCGTCGTCCGCGACGCCAAGTCCCTCATCCAGGACTTCATCCTCCCGACGATCGGCCGCACCGCGGTCACACCGTCGAGTCGGCCGACTCCCGATCAGCCGGGGCAGCCGGGGCAGCCGGGGCAGCCGGGCTAGTCGGGGCGGTCGCCTCCGCCGGGTCGGCCGGACCGGCCTGCGCCGCCTCGCGGCGCAGCGCCCGCAGGCTCCGCGCGCCGAGGGCCGCGATGGCGGTGCCGAGGAGGAAGGAGACGATCGCGAGCGTGAGGTGGATCCAGAAGTAGGCGGTGGGCGATCCGTGGTCGCCGTCGTGGAAGGCCAGACCGCTGGTGTCCTTCCACAAATTCTTGACAAAGGTGACCCAGACGATCCACGACCACACACCGAAAGCGACCAGGAACCAGGACACGCGCCGACTGAGCTTCATGCGTCCCAGTATGTGCGGGCCCCCCGGTAGGAGGGCCGACGGGGGTGGCCGGTTCCCCGCGCGGGACGTGCGGATCGTCACGGCGGACGGCCCGCACCCGGGGGCGCGGCGGCCAGGAAAGGACATGTACGTTTCCTCGGGTGCCCATGCCTACGACCGCCGCGCGCCGCACCGCGCCGCACCGTTCCGCCCTGGCCGTTCTCGCCGTGTCCGCCGTCGCCGCGCTGCTCGGCGGCACCGTCCTGACGGGGGCCGCGAGCGCGGCTCCGGCCGCCGGCACCAAGCCCGCGCCGAGACCGCCCGAGCACATGTCCACGGTGGGCGGCGACCGGCTGGGCGTGCCGGGCACGCAGGTGGACCCGGGACAGGGCGCGCCCGCGCTGCCCGCGAAGCTGACGGCGAAGTCCTGGATCGTGGCGGACGCCAAGACCGGCGAGATCTACGCCGCGCACAACGCGCACTGGCGGCTCCCCCCGGCCAGCACCCTGAAGATGCTGTTCGCCGACACGGTGCTGCCGAAGTTCCCGAAGAACACCGTGCGCAAGGTGCTGCCGAGCGACCTCCAGGGCATGGGCGAGGGCAGTAGCCTCGTCGGCATCAAGGAGAATCTGACCTACACCGTCCACGACCTGTGGCTCGGTGTCTTCCTGCGCTCGGGCAACGACGCGGTGCACGTGCTGTCCGCCATGAACGGCGGCGTCGCCAAGACCGTCGCGGACATGAACGCGCGGGCCAAGGAGTTGCAGGCGGCCGACACGCATGTGGTCACGCCCGACGGCTACGACGAGCGCGGGCAGGTCAGCAGCGCGTACGACCTCACGCTGTTCGCTCGCTCGGGGCTCCAGAACGCCGACTTCCGCGAGTACTGCTCGACGGTGAGCGCGCAGTTCCCCGGCGAGTGGAAGGTCGACAAGAACAAGAAGACCGGCAAGACCACCAAGAAGCGCGAGTCGTTCGGCATCCAGAACACCAACCGGCTGCTCAGCGGCGACTACGGCCTGTCCCCCTACCCCGGCATCGCGGGCGTCAAGAACGGCAACACCACCAACGCGGGCGCCACCTTCACCGGGGTCGCGCAGCGCGACGGCCGTACGCTGCTGGTCACCGTCATGACGCCGAAGGCCGAGCACGACCTGGTCTACCGCGAGGCCGCCTCGCTGCTGGACTGGGGCTTCAAGGCCGCCCCTACCGTCAAGCCGGTCGGCACGCTGGTCCCGCCGCTGAGCCAACTGCCGCCGCCGACCGCCACGACGAAGGCGCCCGAGGGCGACAAGGGACCGGCCACCGCCTCCGCCACGGCCGGTTCCTCCCACGACGGCCTGTGGACGGCGCTGGGCGTCGCCGCCGGTTCCCTGCTCGTCCTGGCCGTGGCGTTCATCGTGGTACGGAAGCTCCGCCCGCTGCCGTCCCCGGCCGGCGGTGGTCCTCATCCTGCCCCGCGTCCTGATCCCGCTCCGCGTCCCGGTGCTGACCCTGATCCTGGCCCTGATCCCGATCCCGATCGGGCGTCCGGTCCGGCGTCCGGTCCCGACCGCCGCTCCCGGCGCCGGAAGGGCTGACGGACTCCGGGGCCCGCGTGGCCCCGTGGACCTCGATCACCTCGACGACCTCCACGGTCTCGACGCCTTCCACCGGTTCCCCGGCGGCGTCGCCGTCACCACCGTCCCCGCCGTCCCCGCCGTCCTTCTCGGGCGGCGGCGCGTGCCTGGGCGTCGCCGTCCACGCGGCGCAGTACAGCAGCAGCTTCGCCATGAAGTTGATCCAGAGCAGCAGGGCGACCGGCGTACCGAAGGCGCCGTACACGTTCTTGCCCGCGACGCCCTGGAGGTAGCCGCTGAGCAGCACCTTCAGCAGTTCGAAGCCGACCGCGCCGATGAACGCCGCCTGGACCACGGCGCGGCGCGACGGTTCGACGCCCGGCAGCAGCGTCAGCAGGTAGGTCAGGATCAGGAAGTCGGCCAGGACGGCGATGCAGAAGCCGAGGACGGTCAGCAGCGCGCGGCCGGGGCCGTGGTCGGCGAGCCCGGCCTTGTGGACGGTCCAGTCGACGGCCGCGGTCGCGAAGCCGGAGGCGGCGAGCGAGAGCAGGGCCGCCGCGCCGAGGCCGAGCAGGATGCCGCCGTCGACCAGTTTGGCGACGACGGGGTTGCGCTCCTCGTCGTCCTTGTCCCAGACGGCGCGCAGGCAGTCGCGCAGCGAGCCGACCCAGCCGATACCGGTGAAGAGCAGCGCGGCACCGGCGATCCCGCCGATGGTCCCGGCGTTGGCGACCAGGCCGTTGATGTCGAGCTGGTCGGCGATGCCGGGGATCTGGTCGGAGATCTTGTGCTGGAGGGTGTCGAGCTGATGCTGCGACAGCAGCGCGGCGCCGATCGCGGCGACGACCGCGAGCAGCGGGAAGAGCGAGAGGAAGCTGGTGAAGGTCATCGCGGCGGCCAGCCGCGTCCAGTGGACGGTCTGGAGGTGCGCGAAGGCGCGCCAGCCGTGTGTCCGCATCGCCGCGGCGATGCGCGGGCCGATCCAGGGCAACCTTGTCAACCAGTCCATAACGAGGGGCCTACCCTCCCCCGGCCCGCGCAGTCCCGCGGAACACGAAGGTGCGGGTTCCCCAGAAGCGCAGCGCGGTCGCGAGAGCCATGCCGATCCCCGCGCCCGACACGACATCGGCGCGCGCACTGGCCAGCCCGAGCACGTAGTGGGATACGCCCAGACAGCCCAACTGCACGAGCGCGCCCGCCACGTTCACCGCGAAGAAGACCCCGTACTGCCGCGCCCTGCCGACCGCCGGGGTCCGGCCCCGGTAGGTCCCCAGCGCGTTGCCGAGATACGCCACCGTGCACCCGGCGAGGAACGACAGCGCCTTCGCCCCGATCGGCCCGAACCCGCCGGGGCCGCGCAGCCAGACGAACAGCCCGAGGTCGGCGGCGTACGCGGCGCCGCCCGCGAGGGCGAAGCCGAGGACTTCCGAGCTCAGGCCCCGAGGGGAGCGCGCCCTCACCGGTTGACCGCCGCCAGGACGTAGAGGACGACCCAGGCCAGGGCGATGACGACCAGGGCGCGGTCGCGCAGGACGACGTCCTCGGGGGCGCCCGCGGAGCCCGCGTCGGCGAAGACGGCGTAGCGCAGGACGGAGAGGATGAAGGGGATCATCGAGAGCTGCCGCCAGGGGAGCCAGCCGTTGGGCGAGGCGCCGGTCTCCATCGACCACAGGCAGTAGGCGAGTACGGCGCCGCCCGCGGCGAGCTGCCAGACGAAGCGGAGGTAGCCGGTGGTGTACGCGCCGAGGAGGGCGCGGGAGGCGCCGACCTCGGAGCCCTCCGAGTCCTCGGGCGGCGCGGGGGCCGCCGCGGCGGTGGCGTCCGGCTGGGGTCCGACCGTCGGGGCCGCGGGGGCCGCCGCCGTGGCCCGTTCGGCGAGCCGCGACATCAGGACGAGTTCGGAGTAGCGCTTGGCGGCGACCATGAACAGCGCGCCGAAGCCCGAGGTGATCAGGAACCAGCGGGACAGGTCGATGCCGAGGGCGAGGCCGCCCGCCATGGCGCGCATCAGGAAGCCGGTGGTGACGATGACGAGGTCGACGACCAGCATGTGCTTGAGCCACACGCAGTAGGCGAGCTGCATGACCACGTATCCGGCGAGCAGCCCGGCCGTGTCCGGGTTGCAGAGCACCCCGGCCGCCGCGGGCGCGAGGACCGCGAGGGCGCCGCCCGCGGCGTACGCGACCGGCACCGGGACCTGTCCGCAGGCCACCGGGCGGCGGCACTTGACGGGGTGGGCGCGGTCGGCGTCGGCGTCGCGGGCGTCGTTGATCAGATAGACGGCGGCGGAGCAGCCGGTGAAGAGCACGAAGACGACGGCGAGCTGGAGGACGGCGTGCGCGGACAGCAGGCGCCCGGCGGCCAGCGGCGCGGCCAGCACGAGGACGTTCTTGACCCACTGCCGGGGCCGGGCGGTCCGCACCAGACCGGCGGGCAGGCCCCGTACGGAGACCGGGGGCGGGAAGCGTCCGGCCGAGGGGACGGCGGTCGCCGGTACGTCGTCGATGAGCGCGGCGGTGCGTTCCGTCATGACGGCCGCCCTCCGCGCAGGGCCCAGTTCCGGCCGAGCCGGGCGGTGACGGCGCCGAGCAGCGCGCCGCAGGCCACGTCGCTCGGGTAGTGGACGCCGACGACCATCCGGGACACGCACATGGCGGCGGCGAGCGGCGGGAGCGGCGCGGCGAACGGCGTACGGGGCATCAGTGCCCCGAAGGCGACGACGGCCGCGGCGGCCGAGGTGGCGTGCGAGCTGGGGAAGCTGTGCTGTCCGGCGGTGCGGACCAGCGGTTCGGCGTCCGGCAGCACCGGGCGCGGGCGGCGGACGACCCGTTTGACCCCCATGCTCGCCGCGTGGGCCGCGCCGACCAGTGTGGTGGCGCGCAGCCAGGCGCCGCGGCGGCCGGGGTCGGCGCAGGCGCCGGCGAGACCGGCGGCCAGCCAGACCGCGCCGTGCTCGCCCGCCCAGGACAGCGCGCGGGCCGCGCCCGCGACGCGGGGGTCGGTGCCGCGGCGGCGCAGCGCGGCCAGCAGGTGGTGGTCCGCGCGTTCCGCGGCGGAGTCGGGGTAGCGCACTGGTCGGTACTCCCTCGCAGCGACGGCTCGTGACCCGGGGCCGCCACAGCTGGGCGACCGGCCGCCCCACCTGGGCGAATTGTCGGGTCATCACACTTGGACCCCGAGTGCTTACCGTGCGCGACGGCTCCTCACGCACCACCACTCACCCTTTTCAGTGAGAAAAGCCGCATAACGCACTATTCGTGATCTTTCGCACCACTCAGAGCGCTACGGTCACGGACATGCCTGTACCCTCCGCGACGACCGTCCCCGTCACCGGCGAGGGCCGCACCGCCGCCGACTCCTCGGCCGACCCCACCGACGCCTCGACCGACCCCACCGACGCCCCCCTCGATCGCGGCTCCGGCCCCGCCGACCTCCCCAGCCGCGTCGGCCCGGTCACCGGCTGGGGCCGCACCGCCCCCACCACCGCCCGCGTCCTGCGCCCCCTGACGTACGAGGCGGCCGTCGCGGCGGTCACCGGCAGCGACGGCCGCGGCGCCATCGCGCGGGGCCTGGGCCGGGCCTACGGGGACGCGGCGCAGAACGCGGGCGGCGCCGTCCTGGACATGACCGGACTCGACCGCGTCCACGAGATCGACGCCGTCAACGGCCTGGTCGTGTGCGACGCGGGCGTCTCGCTGCACCGCCTGATGGAGGTGCTGCTGCCGCTCGGCTGGTTCGTGCCCGTCACGCCCGGCACCCGCTATGTGACGGTCGGCGGCGCGATCGGCGCGGACATCCACGGCAAGAACCACCACGGCTCCGGGTCCTTCTCCCGCCATGTGCGCGCCATCGAACTGCTCACCGGTGACGGCGAGACCCGGCTGGTCACGCCCGAGGACGAGCCGGGCCTGTTCTGGGCGACGGCCGGCGGCATGGGCCTGACCGGCGTCATCCTGGCCGCGACCCTCCAGCTCCTGCCGGTCCAGACGTCGTTGATGACCGTGGACACCGAACGCGCCACCGACCTGGACGACCTGATGGCGCGGCTGACCGCGACCGACGACACGTACCGCTACTCGGTGGCCTGGATCGACCTGCTCGCGCGCGGCGCGAAGACCGGCCGCGCCGTCCTCACCCGCGGCGACCACGCCCCGCTCGACGCGCTGCCCGCCACGTCCCGCGCCCGCCGCGACCCGCTCGCCTTCCGCCCCGGACGGCTGCCCGCCGCCCCGCGCTTCGTCCCCGAGGGCCTGCTCGGCCGCACCAGCGTCGGCCTGTTCAACGAGTTCTGGTACCGCAGGGCCCCGCGCGAGCGGCGCGGCGAACTCCAGCGCCTGTCCGCCTTCTTCCACCCGCTGGACGGGCTGCCGCACTGGAACCGGATCTACGGCCGCAGCGGCTTCGTCCAGTACCAGTTCGTCGTCGGCCACGGCCAGGAGGAGGCGCTGCGGCGCATCGTCGGACGGATCGGCGCCCGCGGCTGCCCGTCCTTCCTCGCCGTGCTCAAGCGCTTCGGCGAGGGCGATCCCGGCTGGCTCTCCTTCCCGATGGCGGGCTGGACCCTCGCCCTCGACATCCCCGCCGCGCTCCCCGGCCTCGGCGCGTTCCTCGACGAGCTGGACGAGGAGGTCGCGGAGGCGGGCGGCCGGGTCTACCTCGCCAAGGACGCGCGGCTGCGGCCCGAACTCCTGGCCCGGATGTACCCGCGCCTCGACGACTTCCGCACCCTGCGCGCCACGTACGACCCGCGCGGCGTGATCACGTCCGACCTCGCCCGCCGCCTGGCCCTCTAGGGCCCGCCGCCACAGCCTCGAAGGAGCTTCCCGTGAAGGACGCGTTCGGCGCCCCCCAGTCCCTGCTGATCCTCGGCGGCACCTCCGAGATCGCGCTGGCCACCGCCCGCCGCCTCATCGCCCGCCGCACCCGCACCGTCTATCTCGCGGGCCGCCCCTCCGAGGCGCTGGACGCCGCCGCGACGCAGTTGCGCGCGCTCGGCGCCGACGTCCACGCGGTCGGCTTCGACGCCCTCGACCCCGCCTCGCACGAGGAGGTCCTCGGCAAGCTCTTCACCGAGGGCGACATCGACATGGTGCTGCTCGCCTTCGGCGTCCTCGGCGACCAGGCCCGCGACGAGCAGGAACCGCTCTCGGCCGTCCACGTCGCCCAGGTCAACTACACCGGCGCCGTCTCCGCCTCCCTGGTCTGCGCGGGCGCCCTCCAGTCCCAGGGCCACGGCTCGCTGGTCGTGCTGTCCTCCGTGGCCGGCGAGCGCGCCCGCCGCGCCAACTTCATCTACGGCAGCAGCAAGGCCGGGCTCGACGCCTTCGCCCAGGGCCTCGGCGACGCCCTGCACGGGGCCGGCGTGCACGTCATGATCGTCCGCCCCGGCTTCGTCCGCACCAAGATGACCGCGGGGCGCGAAGAGGCCCCGCTGGCCACCACCCCCGAGGCCGTCGCGGTCGCCATCGAGACCGGGCTGCGCCGCCGCAGCGAAACGGTCTGGGTGCCCGGCACCCTGCGCGTGGTCATGTCGGCCCTGCGGCACGTCCCGAGGCCGCTCTTCCGCCGCCTGCCGGTCTGACCCGGCACCGGCTCCGCGGCGCGCGCCGTCGGCGGCGGGCGGCCGTGTCGTACGCTCCACAGACGGTGACACCGCGTTCCGGAGGAGGGGGCCATGGGGGCGACTCCCGCTGACGGGAGAGGACTTCGGGGTCGGCGGCTGCGGTGGCTGACCCCGCCGGTCGTGGCCTTCGCGGTCGTCGTCAGCTCCGTCTTCGCCGTCGCGGGGCTGTCCGGGACCGGCGCCAGGTCGGCCGTGCAGAGCGCGGCCCCGCCCAGGCCCGTGCTCACCCGGGTCGGCGCGTGGACGGCGGCGCTGGCGGGCGGCGGCCAGCGGGTCCGCCACCGCACGGTCCGCATGGTCGTGCACCCGACGATCGGCGGGACGGGCGTACGCGTGCGGCTGTCGAACCGGTACGGGACCGGGCCGCTGCCGGTCGGGGCCGTGGACGTGGCCGTCCAGGCGCACGGCGGCGACGCCGTACCCGGCACGCATCACACCGCGACGTTCTCCGGGGCGGGCGCCACGACGATCCCGGCGGGGCGGGACGCGGCGACCGACCCCCTCGCGATGACCGTCAACGCGGACGAGAATCTGCTGGTCAGCGTCTACTTCCCCGGTGACGCGGGCGCGTCGGGGCGGCACTGGCTGGCCGCCGAGACCACGTACTACTCGGCGCCCGGCGACTTCGCCGCCGCCGACACCACCGCGCACTACCCCGTCTCGAACGGCGTCTGGTACTACCTCAGCGGTCTCGACGTCGAGTCCGCCACCGCCCGCGGCACCCTGGTCGCCTTCGGCGACTCCCTCACGGACGGCGCGGGTTCCAGCACGTCGGCCAACGCCCGCTGGCCCGACGTCCTCGCCCGGCGGCTGCGCGACCGGCCGGGCGGCCCGCTCCTCGGCGTCGTGGACGCGGGCCTGAGCGGCAACCGGGTGCTCACCGACACCGGCACCCGCTTCGGCACCAGCGCCCTGCACCGCTTCGCCCACGACGCCCTCGGCCAGCCCGGTGTCACGGCCGTGGTCCTGCTGGAGGGCATCAACGACATCAGCGTCGACCGCGGCCCGCACGGGCACCTCGCCGCGGCCGACCTCATCGACGCCTACCGCACCCTCATCCGCCAGGCGCACGCGGCGGGCGTACGGATCTACGGCGCGACCCTGCCGCCCTTCCAGGGCTCCCGCCCCTACACCCCCGCCGGTGAGCGGGTCCGCGAGACCGTCAACCGCTGGATGCTCGGCGGCCACGCCTTCGACGCCGTCTTCGACCTGTCCGCCGCGCTGCGCGACCCCGCCCGGCCGCACCGCCTGTCCCCCGCCTACGACAGCGGCGACCACCTGCATCCCAACGACGCCGGTTACCGCGCGATGGCGAACGCGATCGATCTCCGTACGCTGACGGCTCCGCTGACGCCGCGCGCGGCGGGCTGAGCGTCCGTACCCCCGCTCACAGGCGGCTGGGGGTCGCCTCGTCCGTCGTGTTCTCCGCGTCCTCCCCCGGCGGGGCGACCTCGCCGAAGCGGGCCAGGGCCAGGGCGCCGACGACCGCGAGGGCGAAGCCCGCGACCGCGACCGGGGCCCAGCCGTGGCGGGTGCGGTCGCCGAGGGCCAGGACGCCGACGAGCGCGGGGCCTACGGTCTCGCCGATGACCATGCCCGCGGTGGCGGCCGTCACCGAGCCGCGCTGGAGGGCGGAGGTCAGCAGCAGGAAGGCGGCTCCGCCGCCGACGAGGAGGCCGTACACGGCCGGGTTGGTGAGCAGCGCCACCGGGGTCATGCCGTCGATGACGCGGACGGCGACCTCGACCACGCCGAAGCCGAGGCCCGCGCCGAGGCCCAGCGCCGCCGCGCGGGAGCGTTCGGGGAGGCGGCCGGCCGCCGTGCCCGCCGCGAGGACGGCGAGGGCCGTGGCCAGCGTGCCCCAGCGCAGCGCCGTACCGCCGTGGTCCGCGCCGGCCCCCTCGCTGCCCGAGGCCATGCCCAGCAGCGCCAGGCCGCCGCACACCGCCGCGACCGCGCCCCACTCGCGCGGCGACAGCCGCGTGTCCAGCAGCCGCGCCGCCGCGACCGCCGTGACGGCCAGGCTCGCCGCCAGGGCCGCGCCCACCGCGTAGATCGGCAGCGACCTCAGCGCGACCAGTTCCAGCGCGAAGCCCACGCCGTCGAGGCCCAGGCCCGCCACGTAGCGCCACTCGCGCAGGGCCCTGCCCAGCAGCCGCGCGTCGACCGCCGAGCCCGAGCCTCCGCCCGGCTCCGCCGCCGCCCGCGCCGCCACCGCTTGCAGCACGGACGCCACCCCGAAACACACGGCCGCGCCCAGCGCACACACCATTCCCAGAAGCACGCCACTGACTCTAGGGCGTCCAGCACCCCGGGCCCCGCCCCGACCGCTTCCTCCGCCGCGGACGGCGAGCCGTCCCTTCCCACCGGCCGGTGGCCGGAATCCCACCGAATCGCCCCTCCGGCCCCGGTGGTGCCCCGCACGCACGTCGTGGCGCGTCGCGCAGTTCCCCGCGCCCCCAAAAAACCGGCCCACCCCGCCAGGGGCGCGAGGAACTGCGCGGCCAGCCCCCGCCGGGCCGGTGGTCCGAAGCCAACCGAATTGCCCCTCTGGGACCGGTGGTGACCTGCGGCAGCAATGTGGCTGAGCGCGCAGTTCCCCGCGCCCCTCAAAAGATCGGCCCACCCCCCGACCGAGAGACGACCCGCCCCGTCAGGGGCGCGGGGAACTGCGCGGCCAGCCCCCGCCGGGCCGGTAGCCCGAAGCCAACCGAATTGCCCCTCCTGGCCCGGTGGTGACCTGCGGCAGCAATGTGGCTGAGCGCGCAGTTCCCCGCGCCCCTAAAAAACCGGCCCACCCCGCCAGGGGCGCGAGGAACTGCGCGACAAGCCCCCACCGGCCGGTGGTCCGGAGAGGAGGGATTGCCCCCGCCGGCGGGAGGGGGGAAGGTCAGGCGGAGAGGACCGTGCGGAGTTGGGTGAGGCCCCAGTCGAGGTCGTCCTTGGAGATGGTGAGCGGCGGCGCCAGCCGAATGGTGCTGCCGTGGGTGTCCTTGGCGAGAACCCCGAGCGCCATGAGCCGCTCGGAGATCTCGCGCCCGGTCCCCACGGCGGGATCGATGTCGACCCCGGCCCACAGCCCGCGCCCGCGCACCTCGGTGACCTTGCCGGAGCCGGTGAGGAGGGCGAGCTCGCGGTGCAGGTGGTCACCGAGTTCGGCGGCGCGCTCCTGGTACTCCCCGGTGCGCAGCATGGCGAGGACTTCGAGCCCGACGGCGCAGGCCAGCGGGTTCCCGCCGAAGGTGGACCCGTGTTCGCCGGGCCGGTAGACGCCGAGGACGTCGCGGGAGGAGACCACGGCCGAGACGGGCACGACCCCGCCGCCGAGCGCCTTGCCGAGGACGTACATGTCGGGGACGACGTCCTCGTGCTCGCAGGCGAAGGTGCGGCCGGTCCTGCCGAGGCCGGACTGGATCTCGTCGGCGATGAAGAGCGCCCCGCGCTCGGCGGTGACCCGGCGCACCCCGGCGAGATAGCCCGGCGGCGGCACGAGGACGCCCGCCTCGCCCTGGATCGGCTCCAGCAGCACGGCGACGGTCTCGTCGTCCACGGCCGCTTCGAGCGCGGCGAGGTCGCCGTAGGGGACGGTCACGAAGCCGGGGGTGTACGGGCCGAAGTCCGCCCGCGCCTCGGGGTCGGTGGAGAAGCTGACGATCGTGGTGGTGCGCCCGTGGAAGTTCCCGGCCGCGACGACGATCCTGGCCCGGCCGTCCGGTACGCCCTTGACCCGGTAGCCCCACTTGCGCGCCGTTTTCACGGCGGTCTCCACTGCTTCGGCTCCGGTGTTCATCGGCAGCACCATCTCCATGCCGCACAGCTCGGCGAGCCGCGTACAGAAGTCCGCGAAGCGGTCGTGGTGGAAGGCGCGGGAGGTCAGCGTGACCCGGTCGAGCTGCGCCTTGGCCGCCGCGATCAGCCGGGGGTTGGCGTGGCCGAAGTTCAGCGCCGAGTAGCCCGCGAGCATGTCGAGGTAGCGGCGGCCCTCGACGTCGGTCATCCACGCGCCTTCGGCCGTGGCGACCACGACGGGAAGCGGGTGGTAATTGTGCGCGCTGTGCGCCTCGGCGGCGGCGATCCGCTCACCGGTGGTGCCGGTGGTACCTGCGGTGCCGGAAGGACCTGCGGTGGTGGTGGTCACGTGCGTTCTCCGTTCGTTGTACGTCGGAGGCCAGGGCGAAGGGGCGGGGTGACGCCCCTTTCTATCGTCGCTCGCCGCGATCACGGCGAAACCTCACCGACGGCGGCCAGTGGTGTCCACCAGGGGTATGGGAGCGGGGTCACCACCTGAGAGAATGATGGACATGGCAACAGATCGCCCGCGCGCGCTTTCCGGTATCCAGCCCACCGCCGGTTCGTTCCACCTGGGGAACTACCTGGGGGCGATCCGCCAGTACGTGGCGCTCCAGGAGACGCACGACGCCTTCTACATGGTGGTCGACCTGCACGCGATCACCGTGCCGCAGGACCCGGCCGAGCTGCGGGCGAACACGCGGCTGGCCGCCGCCCAGCTCCTGGCCGCCGGGCTCGACCCGGACCGCTGCACGCTGTTCATCCAGAGCCATGTGCCCGAGCACGCCCAGCTCGGCTGGGTGATGAACTGCCTGACCGGCTTCGGTGAGGCGTCCCGGATGACGCAGTTCAAGGACAAGTCGGCCAAGCAGGGCGCGGACCGCTCGACGGTCGGCCTGTTCACGTATCCGATCCTCCAGGTCGCGGACATCCTGCTGTACCAGGCGGACGCGGTGCCGGTCGGCGAGGACCAGCGGCAGCACATCGAGCTGACCCGGGACCTGGCGGAGCGGTTCAACACGCGCTTCGGCCCGACCTTCACCATCCCGGCGCCGCACATCGTGCGGGAGGTCGCGAAGATCTACGACCTCCAGGACCCGACGGCCAAGATGAGCAAGTCGGCGGCGTCGCCGAAGGGCCTGGTCAATCTGCTGGACGAGCCGAAGACGTCGGCGAAGAAGTTCCGCAGCGCGGTGACGGACACCGGCACGGTCGTCAAATATGACGAAAAAGACAAGCCGGGCATCAGCAATCTGCTCACGATTCACTCCGCGCTCACCGGTACCGGAATTCCGGAACTCGAGGAGCGGTACGAGGGCAAGGGCTACGGTGCGCTGAAGACCGACCTCGCGGAGATCTTCGTGGAGTGGGTCACACCGTTCCGTGAGCGTACGCAGGAGTATCTGGGGGACCCGGAGACGTTGGACGCGGTGCTGGCGAAGGGTGCCGAGAAGGCGCGCGCCGTGGCGGCGGAGACGCTGGCCGGGGCGTACGACCGGGTCGGGTTCCTGCCCGCCAAGCACTGAGTACGGTACGGGGCGGTACCGAGGACGATTTTTCTGCTCTCGCATGATTGTCCCGCATGATGGCTGTATGACCATGCGGGGTCATCGCGCGGGGGTGACCACGCGGCCGGCTGAACGGGGAAAGGGGTGAGCGCAGTGGGGACCTCCACGACCACCACGATCGGCGTGTCCATCGCGGTCCCGGAGCCGTACGGGCGCCTGCTCCAGGAGCGGCGCGCCGGTTTCGGCGATCCGGCGGCGTACGCGATCCCCACCCACGTCACGCTGCTGCCGCCCACCGAGGTCGACTGCGGCGCGCTTCCGGCGCTGCGCCGCCACCTCGCGCAGGTCGCCGCCGACGGCCGCCCCTTCCTGATGCGGCTGCACGGCACGGACACCTTCCGGCCGCTCTCCCCCGTGGTCTACGTCCGCCTCGCCGACGGCGGCGACGCCTGCGCCCAGCTCCAGGAGCAGGTCCGCTCGGGACCCGTCTCCCGCGAGCTCCAGTTCCCGTACCACCCGCACGTCACGGTCGCCCACGGCATCCCCGACCCCGCCATGGACCTGGCCCAGTCCGAGCTCGCCACCTTCTCCGCCGCCTGGACCGCGATCAGCTTCGCCCTCTACGAGCAGGGCGAGGACGGCGTCTGGCGCAAGATGCGCGAGTACCCCTTCGGCCGTGAGGGCCTCTCGGCCGTCCCGCACCAGCAGTCCGCCAAGGCCGCGACGCGGCTGTAACGGCGCTGCGGGGGCGGCCCGGCCGCGACTCCTGCCGCGCTTCGACCGCGCTTCGACCGTAAGCCGTCCCCGTCGGTCACATTCGGCCGCTTCCGTGCGACACATCAGCGCACCGCCCACCCACGGGCGGTGCGCTGATTCGTCAGGTCGGGCAGAAAGCCGGGAGTGATCATGGGTACGCGGACATCGGCCGTCACGTTCACGGAAGCGGTGGCGGCGGAGCGGCTGGAGCGGGCGGCGGAGGCTCTGGTGCTGCACGGCTTCGACGCGGAGATCCTCGACGACGTGGCCGCCGCGCGGGTCCGGGTGGGCGAGCTGATCCCGCCGGGCGCGAGCGTGTTCACCGGGGCCAGCGAGACGCTGCGGCTGTCCGGGATCGAGGAGGACATCAACGGGAGCGGGCGGTACGAGGCGGTCAAGCCGCGCGTGCTGGCCATGGACCGGGCGAGCGAGGCGGACGCGATCCGGCGGGCGCTGGCCGCTCCGGACGTCAGCGTCGGGAGCGTCGCCGCCGTCACCGAGACGGGGTCGCTGGTGATCGCGTCGGGCAGCGGGAGCCAGTTGCCCGGGTACGCGGGCGGGGCGGGGCGCGCGATCTGGGTGGTGGGCGCGCAGAAGGTCGTGCCGGACCTGGAGACGGCACTGCGCCGGGTGGAGGAGCACTGCCTGCCGCTGGAGAGCGCCAGGACCATGGAGGTGCACGGCTGGCCGAGCACCGTGAACCGCCTCCTGGTCCTCAACGCGGAGTACGTGCCGGGGCGCGGCACCGTACTGCTGCTCCGCGAGCCCATCGGCTTCTGAGGCACCGCCCGTTGACGGCCGCTCCACGGCCGGTTGACGGCCGGTCCCCTGTCGGTCCACTGGCGCGCGGTATTGCCGACAACGTGTGTGCAAAAGGAGGTGGCGGCCGGGTTTAGGGTGAAGCGGAAACGCTTGGAGGCATGGCCAATTGGCGAATGTGAAGCAGGGCCGTTGCATTGTCGGATCGCGCGGGAGCGACCTCGCCAGGGCGCAAGTGCGTGAATATCTGGCGCCGTTGAGGGAGCGGTTTCCCGAGGTGACCTTCACGCACCGGGTGATCGTGGAGGGCGGCGACCGCGACCGGCGCTCACCGCTGGCCAACGTGTCGGCGGTGAGCGGCGGTTCGGCGTTCAGCACCGAGCAGGAGGCCGCGCTGGCACGCGGTGACGTGGATGTGGTCGTCCACTCCCTCAAGGACCTGCCGACGTCGAATCCGCCGGGCCTGACCCTGTTGCCGCCGCCGGGGCGGGAGGACGTGGCCGACGCGCTGTGCGGGGCGACGCTCGCCGGGCTGCCGGAGGGGGCCAGGGTCGGTACGGGGGCGGCCCGCCGGATCGGCCAACTCCTGGCCGTACGCCCTGACGTGCGGATCGTGCCGATTCGCGGCAACGTACCGCCGCGCCTGGAGAAGCTGGCGACCGAGGGGCTGGACGCGGTCGTGCTGGCCCTGGCGGGCCTGCGCCGCCTCGGTCTCGACGGCGCTGTGAGCGAGGTGCTGCCGCTCGACCTCTTCCCGCCGAGTCCGGGCCAGGGCGCCCTCGGCATCCAGATCCGTGCGGACGACACCGCCGTCCGCGACCTGCTCGCCTGCGCGGGTGACGCCTCCGTCGACGCGCGGGTCCGCGCCGAACGCGCCTTCCTCGCCGAATTGCACGGCGGGTGCAGCGTTCCGGTCGGGGGTTACGCCGAATTGGACCCGGCCGGAAATCTGCGGCTGTTCGGACAGGTCACGTCTCTCGACGGCAGGACGCAGATTTCCGCCACCGTCAGCGGTCCGGCGCAGCGGCCGGAAAGGCTCGGAAGGGAATTGGCCTCGGAACTCGCCGCGCGGGGCGCCCATTCCCTGCTCGACGCGGCGCGCCACCCCGACGCGTGACGCGACCGGCGGCCGTACCGCCGCCCGGCGCGTGACCTGACCGGCGGCCGTACCGCGCCTTACGCGCGGACCGCTGGGGACATCCGGCAGGAGACGCCGATCCGGTTCCAGGCGTTCATGGTGACGCACATGGCCAGGAGGCGGGGGAATTCGTCGGCGTCGAAGAGCCGGGCCGCCTCGTCGAAGACGGCGTCGGGGACGCCGTGGTCACCGAGGTGGGTGACGGCCTCGGCCAGGGCGAGGGCGGCGCGCTCGCGGGCGGTGCAGAAGGGCGTCTCGCGCCAGACGGTGACGCCGTACAGCTTCTGCTCGGTGAGGCCGAGGGTGCGGGCGTCGGCGCTGTGCTTGTCGACGCAGTAGGCGCAGCCGTTGAGCTGGGAGACGCGGACGCGGACGAGTTCGCGGACGGCGGGGTCGAGGCCGCGGGCGGCGGCCTTGTCGAGGGCGGCCATGGCCGCGTAGAAGTCGGGGGCCTTGTCGTTGAGGTCGATCCGGCGCGCGGGCGCGGGAACGGTAGCGGTGTCGTCGGTCATCGTCGTCATGCCTCCACCGTAGGAGGAAAGTGGCTCCATGCCGTGGTCCACTTGGAGCATGAACGACTGGGCCACTCGCGGTGAGCGCACCGCCGACTACGACCTGCTGCTCGACCTCCCCGCCGCGCGGGCCGCGGCGGGCGGCGGCGCGCGGGCCGGTCTTGAGCGGGCCCTGCGCGAGGCCGTGCGCGACGGCCGCCTCTCCCCCGGTACCCGCCTGCCGTCCAGCCGGGTGCTGGCCGGGGATCTGGGCCTCGCGCGCAACACGGTCGCGGACGCGTACGCGCAGCTCGTCGCCGAGGGGTGGCTGACCGCGCGGCAGGGCTCGGGCACGACGGTGGCGCCGCGCCCGGCCGCGGTCCCCGGCCGGGCGGAGCGCGCCCCCGTGCGCCGTACGCCCGTCACCCCGGTCGAGCTGGTGCCGGACAACGCGACCGGCCTCCCGTACAGCCTGTGGCCCGGCTCGCCCGACCTGTCGTCCTTTCCGCGCGCCGCGTGGTCGGCGGCGGCGCGGCGGGCGCTGGCCGCGGCGCCGAACGAGGCGTTCGGGTACACCGACCCGCGCGGGCGGCCGGAGTTGCGGGCGGCGCTGAGTACGTATCTCGCGCGGGTGCGCGGGGTGCGGACCGACCCGGAGCACCTGATGATCTGCACGGGGTACGTGCAGGGCGTCGGTCTGCTGGCCCGCGCGCTGTACGGCCGGGGCGCCCGCCGGATCGCCGTCGAGGCGCTGGGCTTCCCGGACACCCGAACGCTGCTGCGCACGGCGGGACTTGAGACGGTGCCGCTGGACGTGGACGGCGACGGGGCGCGGGTGGACCGCCTGGACGGCTCGGCGCAGGCGGTGCTGCTGACCCCCGCGCACCAGTTCCCGACCGGTGTGCCGCTGTCCCCCGGGCGCCGGACGGCCGTCACGGGGTGGGCGCGGAGCACCGGCGCGGTGATCCTGGAGGACGACTACGACGGGGAGTTCCGCTACGACCGGCAGCCCGTCGGCGCCCTCCAGGGCCTCGCGCCCGGACACGTCGTGTACGCGGGCACGGCCAGCAAGAGCCTCGCGCCTGGCCTGCGGCTGGCGTGGCTCGCGCTGCCGCCGCACCTGCTGGACGCGGTCGTGCGCGAGAAGCGGATGGCCGACCACCACTCGCCGGTGCTCGACCAGTTGACCCTCGCCGAATTCATCGGATCGGGCGCGTACGACCGCCACGTACGCCGCATGCGCCTGCACTACCGCGCCCGCCGCGACCGCCTGGTGGCGGCCCTGGCCGAACACGCGCCCCACGTCCGGGTCTCCGGCATCGCCGCGGGCCTGCACGCCGTACTCGAACTCCCCCCGGAGACCGGCCCGTTGCAAGCCCTCGTGGACCGCGCCCACGCCCTCGGCCTGGCCCTCAGCGGCCTCCCCGTCTACGGCGCCCCCACCGCCCACGCCCCCACTTCCCTCGTCATCGGCTACGCCACGCCCCCCGACCACGCCTTCTCCGGCGCCCTCTCCCGCCTGTGCGAGGTCCTGTCGCCCGGGTAAGTGGGCCGGCGGAGAAGGGAGTCGAGGTCAGGCGGGGAGGGTGAGGAGGACTTCGTCGATGTCCTCACCGCGGGCGTTCGCGAAGCCGCGGTCGGTGCCGGTGGGGTGGAAGCCGCATTTGCGCAGGACGCGGATCGAGCCGGGGTTGTCGGCGGCGGCGCGGGCGTGCAGGGGGCGTTCGGGGGCGACGGCGAGGAGTTGGCGGAGGGCGGCGGTGGCGGCGCCGCGGCCCCAGAACTCGCGGCCGATCCAGTACGTGACCTCGCGCTCCTCGGGCGGGCCGTAGACGGCGGCGTGGCCGACGACCGTACCGTCGGAGGCCGCGACGACCGTGCGGTTGACGACGCCGGGGGTGGCGCGGACGCGGGCCCAGTGGGCGTGGAAGCGGGCGCTGTCCGACGGGTCCTCGGCGGTGAACGCGGCCATCCGTACCGCCTCGGGGTCCTGCATCTGAACGAAGAAGACGGGCAGGTCCGAGTCGCGTACCTCGCGCAGGATGACGTCCATGGGGCAAACGTAAGGGGCCCCGCACCAGGGCGGGACCCCTTACCGACGGAAAAGAGGCGGGACTCAGATGAGGCCCAGCTCGCGCACGGCGGCGCGCTCCTCTTCCAGCTCCTTCACGGACGCGTCGATGCGCGCGCGGGAGAACTCGTTGATCTCCAGGCCCTGGACGATCTCGAAGGCGCCGTTCTTCGTGGTGACCGGGAAGGACGAGATGAGACCGGCCGGGACGCCGTAGGAGCCGTCGGAGACGATGCCCATGGAGGTCCAGTTGCCCTCCGCGGTGCCGTTGACCCAGGTGTGGACGTGGTCGAGGGCGGCCGACGCGGCGGAGGCGGCGGAGGACGCGCCACGCGCCTCGATGATCGCGGCGCCGCGCTTGGCGACGGTCGGGATGAAGGTGTCGGCCAGCCACTGCTCGTCGTTGACGACCTCGGCGGCGTTCTTGCCCGCGACCTCGGCGTGGAAGATGTCGGGGTACTGGGTCGCCGAGTGGTTGCCCCAGATGGTGAGCCGCTTGATCTCCGAGACCGGCACGCCGGTCTTCTTCGCGAGCTGCGCGACCGCGCGGTTGTGGTCCAGGCGGGTCATCGCGGTGAAGCGCTCGGCCGGTACGTCGGGGGCGGCGGACTGCGCGATGAGCGCGTTGGTGTTCGCCGGGTTGCCGACGACCAGGACCTTGATGTCGTCGGCCGCGTGGTCGTTGATGGCCTTGCCCTGCGGCTTGAAGATGCCGCCGTTGGCCTCCAGCAGGTCGCCGCGCTCCATGCCCTTGGTGCGGGGGCGGGCGCCGACCAGCAGCGCGACGTTGGCGCCGTCGAAGGCCACGTTCGGGTCGTCGGTGATGTCGATGTCCTGGAGGAGCGGGAAGGCGGCGTCGTCCAGCTCCATCGCGGTCCCCTCCGCGGCCTTCAGGCCCTGGGGGATCTCCAGCAGACGGAGCCTCACCGGCACGTCCGCGCCGAGCAGGTGGCCCGAGGCGATGCGGAAGAGGAGGGCGTAGCCGATCTGGCCTGCCGCTCCGGTGACGGTGACGTTGACGGGGGTGCGAGTCATTGCCTTCTCCTGGCCTTTTCCTGCGGGTACCTGGCATTGCCGCCCCGGCAGTGGCCCGAGCGGCCCCGGAACGTGACTCTCTCGTCGTCAAGAGAGCCGTCTGTCAGGCTATCGCGCGGCGGCGCCGCCGGTGACGCGAGGGCGTGTGGCCCCGGTCACCGGGAAGGCCGCCGGGTGACGTTCCCGTGCCGCGCGGGACCCGCGTCCGCGGGTTTGCGCGGTGCGCCGCGGGTCCGCGCGTCTCAGCCCTGGCCGCCCACGCAGAGGTTGACGACGAGCAGGCCGAGGCACAGGCCGCCGCGGCCGGTGGCGCTCGCGGTCGGGGACGGCGGACCCGTGGGCGTATTCGTAGGAGAAACGGTTCCTCCGGAGGCGGGCGCCGAAGGGGACCCGGAATCGGTCGGTACGGTGCCGGGAGCGCCACCGCTCGGCGCGCTGCCGGGGCCCGCGCCGTGGGTGGCCGTGGCACCGGGTGTTCCCGGCGGACCGGCGGACGGGGAGCCGTCGCCCGTCATCACCGTCACCGAGGGCTCGGCCGTGGGGGCGGTTCTTCCCGGCGCGCCGCCCGTGCCGGGCGACGTACGGGGCGCCGCGCCCTTCGCTCCCGGCGTCAGCGGCGCGCCCGCCCGGTCGGTCACCGTCGGCGCCGCCTCGGGCGCCGGGGCCCGCCCGGTGCTCGGGCCCGCCGCGAGCAGCACCGTCACCGCCGCGCCGATCGCCAGCACCCCCGCTGTACCGAACAGCAGCGCCCTGCGGCGGCGGTTGCCCGGCAGGCCCTCCTCCGGGCCCAGCGGGTCCAGCGGATCGGGATGCGGTACGGGTTTGCCCCGGCCCCTGTCGCCGGTGCCGGTCGCGGCCTTCTCCGCCAGCTTCCACAGCGCGCCGACCCGGTCGTAGTCCGCGCCGCTCGCCTGCGCCAGCACCTCCACCGCGTCCAGCGGCGGCAGTTGCCTGCCGTTGAGGTACTTCTCCCACGACTCCGCGGACTGCGCCGTGCGCGCCGCCAGCGCCGGGACCGTCAGGCCGCCGCGGTCCTTCATCCGGCGTAACTGCACGGCCAGCCGCCGCACATCCACCGGAATCCGCTCCGCCAACGGCTCCCACTGCCCCATCGTGCCCCCTATCTCAACGAGTCCCCCGCCGGGGGCAACGCTAGAACGGGTGTCCCCTTGTCGGGGGGACTTTCCGGACAGCCTCCCCGAACTCGTCCGGACCTGCTATTGCCGGGTGCCGGGCCCCGGCCGCCTCCGAGGCCAGCTCTTCGTCCGCGCCACCGCTGTCGCGGCCCAGCGCCCGCCCCGGGGGATGCGCCCCGCCAGGGGCGCGAGGAACTGCGCGCGCAACCCACCACCGGCCGGTGGCCGGGAAACAACCGGGCTGCCACGCCGGGGGCCGGTGGCGACCTGCGCGAGCGCCGTGGCTGGCCGCGCAGTTCCCCGCGCCCCCAAAAAGACCGGCCCGCCCCCCATACGAAAGAGGGCCCGCCCCGTCAGGGGCGCGAGGAACCGCGCGCGCAACCCACCACCGGCCGGAGGCCGGGAAACAACCGGGCTGCCCCGCCGGGGGCCGCTGGCGACCTGCGCGAAGCGCCATGGCTGGCCGCGCAGTTCCCCGCGCCCCCAAAAAGACCGGCCCGCCCCCCATGCAAAAGGGGCCCCGCCCCGCCAGGGGCGCGAGGAACCGCGCGAGCAACCCACCACCGGCCGTTGGTCGGGAAACAACCGGGGTGCCCCGCCGGGGGCCGCTGGCGACCTAAGCGGAGCGCCCACGCGGCGGCGCCCCCAAAGAACCTGGCCCCGCGTCAGCCCACCGTTCCGGGCTACCGCACCGAGAAGTGGATGATGTCCTCCAGGAACGGAATCCTGATCAGCGGATCCGGCTGCGCCATCAGCGCCAGCAGCACGATCGCGAGACCGAACAGCCCGTACGTGATCACATCAGTGAACCGGCTGCGGACCGCGAGCATGCCGACCGCCGTCACGCCCCAGCGCAGCGCGGCGCCGACCAGCAGCGACGCCCCGATCACGATCGTGCCCGCGCGGAAGGCGCCGGCCGCCGTGACGATCAGCCCGATGGCCGCGCCGCAGATGACCAGCAGGATCGGCCACTGCCGGGCGGGCGCGGGGGCGTCCTTGCCCGCCGCCCGGCCGCCGCCCTCGGGACGCGCGGTGGTCCTGCCGGGCCCGGCCTCGTGCCTGCCGTGCTCCCCGGTGATTCCGGCCGCCTGTCCGAGGGAGTGCCCAGAGGAGTGCCCGGCGGACGCGGGCGCGGGCACCGGCGCCGGGCCCGAGCCGTTCTCACGGCCCTCCCCCGGCGTCCGGCCGGTCCCCGGCCCCCCGGCGCCGAAGTCCGCGGCCCCTGCCGCAGGACCCGGATCAGCCGACATCGCCCGCGGCCCGCTCGGACGCCTCCACCACGTTCTGGAGGAGCAGCGCCCGCGTCATCGGGCCGACGCCACCGGGGTTCGGCGAGATCCAGGCGGCCACCTCGGCCACGCCCGGATGCACGTCACCGACGATCTTGCCGTTCTCGTCGCGGCTCACGCCGACGTCCAGGACGGCCGCGCCCGGCTTCACGTCCTCCGGCTTGATGATGTGCGGCACACCGGCGGCGGCCACGACGATGTCGGCCTGTCGCAGATGCGCGGAGAGGTCACGGGTGCCGGTGTGGCACAAGGTGACCGTCGCGTTCTCCGACTTACGGGTCAGCAGCAGGCCGATCGAGCGGCCCACGGTGATGCCGCGGCCGACCACGACCACGTCGGCGCCGTTGATCTCCACGCCATGGCGGCGCAGCAGCTCCACGATGCCGTTGGGGGTGCAGGGCAGCGGCCCGGTCTCGTTGAGCACGAGTCGGCCGAGGCTCATCGGGTGCAGCCCGTCCGCGTCCTTGGCCGGGTCCATCAGCTCCAGCACCCGGTTGGTGTCGATGCCCTTGGGGAGCGGGAGCTGCACGATGTAGCCGGTGCAGGCCGGGTCCGCGTTCAGCTCGCGGACGGCCGCCTCGATCTCCTCCTGCGTGGCGGTGTCCGGGAGTTCACGCTGGATGGAGCCGATGCCCACCTGCGCGCAGTCGCGGTGCTTGCCCGCGACGTACCACTTGCTGCCCGGGTCGTCGCCGACCAGCAGCGTGCCGAGGCCGGGGGTGATCCCGCGGGCCTTCAGCGCCTTGACGCGTTCGGCGAGTTCGGACTTGATCGCGGCGGCGGTGGCCTTGCCATCGAGAATCTGGGCGGTCATGCCCGCCATTCTCGCGGATCGGACCCGCGCCGGACCAATCCGCCCCCGGCGCGAACCCCGCCTGGGTGCCACCTGAGCGCCGCCTGTGCCGTGCCCGGCCCCCGCCGACGCCCGCCGACGCCCGGACGGGTGCCTCGACCGGTGCCCCGGCCGCTGCCCGGACCGCCGCACCGTGGAGGCACCGTCCCGACCTCGGTCCGACACCTCTGGTCCCTTGCGCGCCGGGGCACAGGGGCCCCACGATGTGGCCTCGTCCCCCGATTGGGCCAGTACGACGGATATACGACGGATGCGGTCCGGCCGCCGCCGTCCCGACCGGCCCTGTCGTCCCAGCCGCGCGCGTAAGGAAGCAGCACGTGAGCCAACCCCCCGGCCCTCCCGGCCCCGGAAACCCGTACGGCGGACCGTCCCAGCCGCCGCAGCAGCCGCCCTACGCGCAGAACCCGTACGGCCAGGGCGTCCCGCAGCAGCCGGGCCCGTACCAGCAGCAGCCCGGCGGCTACCCCGGATACCCGCAGCAACAGCAGCAGCCCGGCGGCTACGGCTACCCCGGCGGCGGCTACCCGGGCCAGGCGCCGTACGGCTACCCGCAGGGGAACCTGCCGCCCGGCATGCCCCCGCTGGCCGGTTGGGGCGCCCGGCTCGGTGCCACGCTGCTCGACGCGCTGATGTTCAACCTCGTACCGGGCGGCCTGGTCATCGCGGGCTACACCCAGATGTCCGTCAAGCTCGCCGACCGCTGGCAGGACTGCGACGACGCGGGCATCCCCCGCGACGCGTGCCCCAACCCGCACGTCTCCGGCGGTTCCGTCGCGCTGATCCTCATCGGCGGCCTGCTCAGCCTCGTCGCCATGCTCTTCCTCTGCTACCGCGAGGGCAGCACCGGGCAGACCCCCGGCAAGAAGATCGTCGGCATCCGCCTCCTGCGCGAACACGACGGCTCCACCCTCGGCTTCGGCCTCGCCTTCGGCCGCCGCCTGCTCCACGTCCTGGACGGCCTGCCGTGCTACCTCGGGTTCCTCTGGCCGCTGTGGGACGCGAAGAAGCAGACCTTCGCCGACAAGATGGTCCACACCGTGGTCATCAAGGACCAGTCCTGACCGACCCCGCGGGGCCGCGTGCGCGGGGCCGCGAGCGGTGTAGATGACGAACGGGTCATCGGCCGACCCGCGGGGCCGCGTGCGCGGGGAACCGCGCGGCCTGCCCCACCGGCCGGTGGTCCGAAGACCACCGGTCCGCCCCGCCGGGGCCGGTGGTGACGTGCGAGCACGTCACGGCCGGGCGCGCGGTCCCCGCGCCCTGTGAAGGATCGGCGTACCGCCAGGGTCCTAGTGGAAGAAGTGCCGCGTCCCCGTCAGGTACATCGTGACTCCCGCCTTGGCCGCCGCCTCGATGACGGCTTCGTCGCGGATGGACCCGCCCGGCTGGACGACGGCGGCGACCCCGGCGGCGGTGAGGACCTCAAGCCCGTCGGGGAACGGGAAGAAGGCGTCGGAGGCGGCGTAGGAGCCGGTGGCGCGCTCGGCCCCGGCGCGCTCGACGGCGAGCCTGGCGGAGTCGACCCGGTTGACCTGCCCCATGCCGACGCCGACCGTGGCGCCGCCCTTCGCGAGAAGAATGGCGTTGGACTTGACGGCGCGGCAGGCGCGCCAGGCGAAGGCCAGTTCGGCGAGCTGGGCCGCCGTCAGCGCGTCCCCGGTGGCGAGGGTCCAGGTCTCGGGGTCGTCGCCCTCGGCCTGGAAGCGGTCCTTGGCCTGGACGAGGAGGCCGCCCTCGATGGGCTTGTACTCGGTGACGGTCTCAGGCCCGTCGGCGCAGCGCAGGACGCGGATGTTCTTCTTGCGCGCGAGGATCTCGACGGCGCCGTCCTCGTACCCGGGAGCGACGATCACCTCGGTGAAGATCTCGGCGACCTGCTCGGCCATAGCCACCGACACGGGCCGGTTGACGGCGATGACGCCGCCGTACGCGGAGACCGGGTCGCAGGCGTGCGCCTTGCGGTGGGCGTCGGCGACGTCCGTGCCGACCGCGATCCCGCACGGGTTGGCGTGCTTGATGATCGCGACGCAGACGCCCTCGTGGTCGTACGCGGCACGGCGGGCGGCGTCGGTGTCGACGTAGTTGTTGTACGACATCTCCTTGCCGTGCAACTGCTCCGCCCCGGCCAGCCCCTTTCCGCTGCCGTCGCTGTAGAGCGCGGCGCCCTGGTGCGGGTTCTCGCCGTAGCGCAGCGTCTGCTGGAGGTCGTACGTCTGCCCGCTGAACTCGGGGAACTCCTCGTTGGACGCATAGCCGTCCAGGAACCAGGAGGCGACGGCCACGTCGTACGCGGCGGTGTGCTGGAACGCCTCGGCGGCGAGCCGCTTGCGGGCGGCGAGGTCGAAGCCGCCGTCGCGGACGGCGGCCAGGACGTCGGCGTACCGGTTCGGGCTGACGACGACGGCGACCGACGGGTGGTTCTTGGCGGCGGCGCGGACCATCGAGGGGCCGCCGATGTCGATCTGCTCGACGCACTCGTCAGGGCTCGCGCCCGAGGCGACGGTCTCCTTGAACGGGTAGAGGTTGACGACGACCAGCTCGAACGGCTCGACGCCGAGTTCGGCGAGCTGCCGCTGGTGGTCGGGCAGGCGCAGATCGGCGAGGATGCCCGCGTGGACGCGCGGGTGCAGCGTCTTGACCCGGCCGTCCAGGCACTCGGGGAAGCCGGTCAGCTCCTCGACCTTGGTGACGGGGACGCCCGCGGCGGCGATCTTCGCGGCGGTCGACCCGGTCGACACCAGTTCCACCCCCGCCTCGTGCAGACCGCGGGCCAGGTCTTCGAGACCCGTCTTGTCGTAGACACTGATCAGCGCGCGACGGATGGGCTTATTCACCGACATGAACCTTTCGTCCCTCAATGCGGTAGCCGTGGCGCGCCAAGCGCCCCACGGTCTCGACGAGCAGTCGTCGCTCGACTTCCTTGATGCGCTCGTGGAGCGCGTCCTCCGTGTCGTCCGGCCGGACCTCGACCACGCCCTGGGCGATGACCGGGCCGGTGTCGACGCCGTCGTCGACGAAGTGGACGGTGCACCCGGTCACCTTGGCGCCGTACGCGAGCGCGTCGCGTACACCGTGGGCGCCGGGGAAACTCGGCAGCAGCGCGGGGTGGGTGTTGATGATCCGGCCGCCGAACCTGGCCAGGAACTCCTTGCCGACGATCTTCATGAAGCCCGCGGAGACGACGAGGTCGGGCGCGTACCGCGCCGTGGCCTCGGCGAGCGCGAGGTCCCAGGCGGCGCGGTCCTCGTGGTCCTTGACGCGGACGACGAAGGTGGGCAGGCCCGCGCGGACGGCGCGGTCCAGGCCCGCGATGCCGTCGCGGTCGGCGCCGACGGCGACCACACGGGCCCCGGCCCCGTACGAGGGATCGGCCTCGATGGCGTCGAGCAGCGCCTGGAGATTGGTCCCCGAACCGGAGACCAGGACGACGAGACGGGCGGGGGTGGAGGCGTGTGCGGGCGCGGCCACTGGCGGTGCTCTCTCGTTTAGAGGATCGTACGAGTCGGAGGCCGATCGGATGACGGGGAACCCTACGAGGCCGCCGACCGTCAGCAACGATACCGGCACTCCCGGCGGCCCCCACGGGACGGGGGAGCGCGCGGACGGTAGCGTCTGCCGGGAGAGCGGCACTTCGCGCGCCCCGCACGCGGGCGTAAGTGACGCATCTGACAGGGATGGCACATCGTCGTACGGTCGTTGCAAGACGTCAGTACACGTCGGTACAAGCCGAAGAAGGAGTCGAGCCCAAGGGGATGGCGCATCACATCATGAGCAGCGGCCGTATTCGTCTCGCGCTGCGCGCGCCCGAGGGCGATCAGCAGGACAATCCCTTCGCGCCGCCGCCGGAGGGCGCGCCCGACCGTCCATGGCAGCCGCGACAGCAGCCCTCGGACGGTTCGTCGAAGGAGGGCTCGTCGGAGGGTTCGTCGGAAGGCGGCTCCGGGGACAAGCCGGAGGGTCCGCCCCCGCCACCGCACGGCGCGCCCACCGCGTGGGGCCACGGGTGGAGCAATCAGCAGCCCCAGGGCGGACGCCCTGACCCGTTCGGACGCAGGCCGGAGCAGGGCGGCGGTCCCACCGGACCCGCGGGCAGCGGCCCGCGCTTCGACCCCACCGACCCCGCCCAGCGGCGGTCGCGCTATTCGCTGGTCTGCGGCGGCTGGGGACTGATCTTCGCCCTCCTGGGCTGGACCCCGGTGGGGCTCCTGCTCGGCGCGCTCGCCCTTTACTGGGGGATCTCCGCGCTCCGCATGAGCCCGCAGGACCGGGCCAAGGCCCGCGCCGAGGCGGCCTCCGCCCTGGCCGACGCCACCCAGACGCCCCGGCCCGCCCCGCCCGCGCCCGGGCCCGACGCCCAGCGCTCCTTCGTCACCGCGGCCTGGAGCGGCATCATCACCAGTGCCGTGACGCTCGCGCTGGTCGTCACCACGTACTCCTTGCAGTACGCCTACCGCGATTACTTCACCTGCAAGAGCGACGCCCTCACCACGCCCGCGTCGCACTCCTGCCAGAATCTCCTCCCCAGCCCCCTCCGCGACTTCCCCGGCCTCCGCTGACCCCCTCCGGGGGGGTGGCGCGTGAATTCGGGTCCCCCCTCCAGGGGGCGCGTGACCTTCCTGCCCCTCACCGACCCCGGTGGGGGGCAGCCACGTATCCGCCGAGCGTCCGCCCGGTGGGGGCTGGTCGCGCAGTTCCCCGCGCCCCTACGGGGCTCGACCTCTTCTGCCGGGCGCAGACGAAGGGCCTGCTTTTCAGGGGCGCGGGGAACTGCGCGGCGAGACCCCGGCGGGGGGGCCTACTCGGGCCCGGGGTCCGGCTCGGGGTCGGGGACGACGGGGTCGGGGGCGGCGACCGGAGCAGGCGGCAGCGTCGGCATGGGCGGAACGGCCGGAGGAGGCGGCTCCGCAGGAAGTGGCGGTGGAACCGCAGGTACCGGTACCTCGGCGGACGCCGAAACGGCGCGGGTCGGCCGCAAGGCGGCGACACGGCGCCGCACCGCGGGGCCGCACCGCCCCCAGAGCCCGCGCGCGGCGCGCGCGGTGGCGGCAGGCCAGCCGAGGGGCCGCAGGGCCCGGACCCAACCGGCCCAGGTCCGGGGGCGGAAGACCGCGGCCCCGTCCCGGTGCCAGCGCAGCGCCACGGCCCCGGGCGCACCGAGCAGCAGCGTCCAGGCGAGCGCGGCGAGGCCGGTGGCCCACCAGGAGGGGCCGAAGGCGGCGAGGGTGACGGTGCCGAGGGGCCCGCCCGACACGGCGGCGAGCAGCGCGAAGGCGACCCCGGTGACGAGGGCCGCCGCCGAGGCCACCGAGGCCGTACGCCGCAGGCTCCACGCGTCGGCGGCGCGCCCCACGGACCGGGCGACGAGAACCCCCGCGCAAACGGGCACGACGAGGGTGGCCCACCCGACGAACCCCCCGCTCCCCTCGTCCGGCAACGCCGCGAGCAGCGGAAATCCGGGCAGCGTCGGATAGCCGGAGGCCCCGGCGGGAGCGACCGCGCTGCCGACGCCGACGGCGAACCCCGGCCCGAGCGCGTACGAGGCCCCCCAGACGGCGAGGTTGGGGACGAGCGCGACCGCGACGAGCAGGACGGCGAGCTGTCCGGCCGGTGGCGCGCTGAGCTGCGCGAAGGTCCGCCCGGCGGCCCCGGCGTGCCACGCGAGGGCGGCGGCGCCGATGAGCGCGCCGCCGCCGATGACGACGCCCACCGCCGTCCCGGCGGCCCGCAGCGCGACGACGGCCTCCCGGCCGTACGGCCCGACCCGCGCGAGTGACGGCCGCCCGCACCCCGACCACGCCCCGGCGGCGGTCACGGCGGTCGCGAAGAGCGGCACGTAAAGCAGCGCGGCGAGGACGTCGACGCGGAAGGACCCGCCCGCGGCGTACGCGACGGCGCCGGACGCGGCGGCCAGGTATCCGCCGAGCAGCCAGCCCGCGGTGGCGGCCACCGTACGGACGTCGGCCGCGGGCCGCGGGCCGTCCTCGCCCCCGGCCGCCGTGCGGACCGCGGAGGCCGCGGCGCGGAAGAGCAGCCAGCCCGGCAGGGCGGTGAGCAGCAGCGGGGTCACACCGATGGGCGCGGCGGCGCCGGAGAGCGTCTCCGTACGGACCAGGTCGGCGCCCTGGGCCAGCAGCCACAGGGCGGCGCCGACGTGCAGGGCGCCGCCGAGGCCGCTGTCGGGGAAGGGCGAGGCGATCCAGAGCAGGAGGACGACGGCGCCGAGGACGCCGAGGCCGAGCCCGGCGGCGACCGCTCCCCCGGCGAACGCGGTGGCGCGTGCCGCCGCGACCCGCCGGGCAGCGGCCTCGGCGGACAGTGCCGCGATGCGATCGGTCGTATGGGTCACGGCGACCCATGGTGCCAACAACACCCGTTTCGCCCCGGCAGCGGGCGAAAGGTCGTCGTGTCGCACATGATGGGCGCTATGTGTCCTTTTTTCACACTGTCACATGTACGGGTATCCGTACGAGCACGGGTACGGCGTGACGGCTCGGGGTCGCCGCGGTGAGCGCCCGCAGGCGCACCGGCGGGACACAGTCACCGCCCAAGCCCGTACCGGCCAAGCAGAAGCCGACGTCGCGGCAGCGGCAGAAACCGCCGTCGTCCGGCGCGCCCGCACCTGCCGCGGACCCGGCTCCGCCTGAGAGCCCCGCGGGTCCCGCGCCCAAGAGACCGGCGCCCGAGGGGCCGGCCGCGAAGAGCCCGCCGTCCAAGAGCCCCGCGGCGAAGACCCCTCCGCCCACGGCTCCGGCGCGCAAAAGGCCCCCGCGCTCCCCCGCGCCCACCCGTGAGCCGGTCGGTCTGGGCCGCGTGGCGGTCGTCGCCGTGCCCGTCGTGGCACAGGCCCCGCCGGTGCTCCCCGGCCCGAGCCCCGAGGCCGCCTTCGACGCGCTGTACGCGCACTGCGCGGACCCGCTCGTACGCCAGGTCCTGGTCCTGACCGGCAGTCCGCGGCTCGCCGACGACGCCGTGGCCCGCGCCTTCGACCAGGCGTGGCAGCGGTGGCCGGAGGTGGCGCGGGACGCCGATCCGGTCGGCTGGCTGCGCGCGAACGCCTACGCGTTCGCCCTCGCGCCCTGGCAGCGCTGGGCCCCGGCCCACCGCCGCGAACCCGCCGCCCCGGCCGCCCCCGCCCCCTTGGCGGCGGCCCTGCTGCGGCTGCCACCCGAGCACCGCCGCGCCCTGCTCCTCTACGACGGCCTCGGCCTCGATCTGCCCGGCACCGCCGCCGAGACCGAGTCCAGTACGCCCATCACCGCGGCACGCATCACCCACGCGCGGGCCGCCCTGACCACGGCGCTGCCGGAACTCTCCGAGGACGGCCAGCCCCTGTCCGTGGAACTCGGCGCGCTGCTCGCCGACGAGCAGGACGACGCCGCGCCCGCGCGTACCCGGAAACCGGCCGCCGTACGGGACGCGAGCGAGCGCGGTGTACGGCGGCGTACGGTCGCGGCCTTCGCCCTGACCGCCCTGATCGTGACGGCCACCGTCGTGACCATGGCGGTCGCGCCCGACCACAGCAAGCCGGTGCCGCCCCGGCACGCCCGCGAGGCGGGCCAGAACCGCGCCGATACCCCCGGCGCCCCGGGCCACGCCCCCTCCGACGACCCGGCGCGCGCGGCAACGGACGCACGCACCGACGTACCCCCGCGCGTCCCGCCCCGCGTCCCCCCGGCCGCACACCGCAACCCCCGCCCCGGCCTACGGGACGCGCACGGGGCGCGACTCCGCCCGGACACCGGCAAACCGCCGCTGCCCTGAGGTCTTGGCCGTAGGCGCGGTCCGGGCGGGGACGGGCAGCGGCGAACGGCCGCTGGGCCGAGCTCCGTCCGCGCGACGCGGAAACGGCGCGGGTCCGGCCCCTTCCGAGGAAGGGAACCGGACCCGCGCCGTGTGGCGTGCCGAACCGACCGCGGGTCAGCCGGCCAGGATCGACCGCGCGAGGCGCGCCGTCTCGGACGGCGTCTTGCCGACCTTGACGCCCGCGGCCTCCAGGGCCTCCTTCTTGGCCTGCGCCGTGCCGGAGGAGCCGGAGACGATGGCGCCCGCGTGGCCCATCGTCTTGCCCTCGGGCGCGGTGAAACCGGCGACGTAGCCGACGACCGGCTTCGTCACGTTCTTCTCGATGAAGGCCGCGGCCCGCTCCTCGGCGTCGCCGCCGATCTCGCCGATCATGACGATCAGGTCGGTGTCGGGGTCGGCCTCGAACGCGGCGAGCGCGTCGATGTGCGTGGTGCCGATGATCGGGTCACCGCCGATGCCGACGGCGGACGAGAAGCCGATGTCGCGCAGCTCGTACATCATCTGGTACGTCAGGGTGCCGGACTTGGAGACCAGGCCGATGCGGCCGGGCTTGGTGATGTCGCCCGGAATGATGCCCGCGTTGGACTGGCCGGGGGTGATCAGGCCGGGGCAGTTCGGGCCGATGATCCGGGTCTTGTTGCCCTTGGCCTGGGCGAGCGCCCAGAACGCGGCGGAGTCGTGCACCGCGACGCCCTCGGTGATCACCACGGCGAGCGGGATCTCGGCCTCGATGGCCTCGACCACGGCGTCCTTGGTGAACTTCTCCGGGACGAAGATGACCGTCACGTCCGCGCCGGTGGCCTCGATGGCCTCCTTGACGGAGCCGAAGACCGGGACCTCGCCCTGGTCGAAGGAGACGGTGGTGCCCGCCTTGCGCGGGTTGACGCCGCCGACGATGTTCGTGCCGTCGGCGAGCATGAGCGTGGTGTGCTTCATGCCGGTGGCGCCGGTCATGCCCTGGACGATGACCTTGCTGTCCTTGGTCAGGAAGATAGCCATGGTTGTCGGTGTCCTCGTCCCTTACTTCGCAGCCAGCTCGGCGGCCTTGTCGGCCGCTCCGTCCATGGTGTCCACGCGCTGTACCAGCGGGTGGTTCGCGTCGGACAGGATCTTGCGACCCAGCTCCGCGTTGTTGCCGTCCAGGCGTACGACCAGCGGCTTCGTGACGTTCTCACCCTTGGACTTGAGCAGCTCCAGGGCCTGCACGATGCCGTTGGCGACCTCGTCGCAGGCGGTGATGCCGCCGAAGACGTTGACGAAGACGGACTTGACGTCCGGGTCGCCGAGGATGATCTCCAGGCCGTTGGCCATCACCTCGGCGGACGCGCCGCCGCCGATGTCCAGGAAGTTGGCGGGCTTCACGCCGCCGTGCGCCTCACCGGCGTAGGCGACGACGTCGAGGGTGCTCATGACGAGCCCCGCGCCGTTGCCGATGATGCCGACCTCGCCTTCCAGCTTCACGTAGTTGAGGCCCTTGGCCTTGGCCTTCGCCTCCAGCGGGTTGGCGGCGGCCTTGTCCTCGAGCGCCTCGTGCTCCGGCTGCCGGAACGCGGCGTTCTCGTCGAGCGAGACCTTGCCGTCGAGCGCGACGATCTTGCCCTCGCCGGTCTTGACCAGCGGGTTGACCTCGACCAGCAGGGCGTCTTCCTTGACGAAGACGGTCCAGAGCTGCTGGAGGACGGAGGCGACCTGGTCGGCGATGTCGGCCGGGAACTTCGCGGCGGCGACGATCTCGGCGGCCTTCTCCGGGGTCACACCCTCCAGGGCGTCGACCGGGACCTTGGCCAGCGCGTCCGGGTTCTCCTCGGCGACGACCTCGATCTCGACACCGCCCTCGACGGAGGCCATGGCGAGGAAGGTGCGGTTGGTGCGGTCCAGCAGGAAGGAGACGTAGTACTCCTCCTTGATGTCCGCGGTCTCGGCGAGCATCACCTTGTGGACCGTGTGGCCCTTGATGTCCATGCCCAGGATCGCGTCGGCCTTGGCCACCGCGTCGGCCGGGTCGGCGGCCAGCTTCACGCCACCGGCCTTGCCGCGGCCGCCCACCTTGACCTGAGCCTTGACGACCGCACGGCCGCCCAGTCGCTCCGCCACCTCGCGCGCCGCCTCAGGCGTGTCGATGACTTCACCGGCCAGCACCGGTACACCGTGCTTGGCGAAGAGGTCCCTCGCCTGGTACTCGAACAGGTCCACGCGCGTCCGTCTCCCTTTTCCCTGGTTTCCAGGGTTCCTGGTTTCCCTGGAATTCAGCATTTCGCAAGCTGCTGCCGCCTGATGTGTGCGGCGCTGCGTGCGTTTCTGCCTGATCTGCCTGGGCGTGCCGCTACGGGCAGGGCGACTGCACTGTCACAAGGGAAGCGCACACGGTGACCGAGTACGCGGCATGTCCGTCTCGCAGGTTATCGCCGAGGGCGGTGACGGGCTAAATCGCAGATCACATGTGGGCGGTGAGAACGGTCACAGATCACCGTCCGAGTCCGTTCCCGATCGTCGTTCACGCCTCCGGTATCGGAATCGGGCGTTTCTCGATCGCCGCTGCCATCACATCGGGAAAGAGGTCGGGGGTGCAGGCGAACGCCGGAGCGCCGAGGGCGGCGAGCGCGGCGGCGTGGTCGTGGTCGTAGGCGGGCGCGCCCTCGTCGGACAGCGCGAGCAGCGCCACGAACTGGACGCCGGCCGCCTTCATGGCCGCCACCCGCTTCAGCATCTCGTCGCGGATACCGCCCTCGTAGAGATCGCTGATCAGTACGACGACGGTTTCGGCCGGACGGGTGATCAGGCCCTGGCAGTACGCGAGCGCCCGGTTGATGTCGGTGCCGCCGCCGAGCTGGGTGCCGAACAGCACGTCCACCGGGTCGTCCAGCTCGTCGGTGAGGTCGACCACGGCGGTGTCGAAGACGACGAGCTTGGTGGCGATCGAGCGCATCGAGGCCAGGACGGCGCCGAAGACGGACGCGTAGACGACGGAGGCGGCCATCGAACCCGACTGGTCGATGCAGAGGACGACGTCCTTCTTCACCGCCTGGTCGGCGCGGCCGTAACCGATCAGCCGCTCGGGCACGACGGTGCCGTGCTCGGGCAGGTAGTTCTTGAGGTTGGCGCGAATCGTGCGGTTCCAGTCGATGTCCCGGTGCCGAGGGCGGCTGACCCGCGCCGAGCGGTCGAGCGCGCCGGTGAGGGTAGCGCGGGTCCGGGTGGCGAGCCGCTTCTCCAGGTCGTCCACGACCTTGCGGACCACCATCCGCGCCGTCTCCTTGGTGGTGTCGGGCATCGCCTTGTTCAGCGACAGCAGCGTGCCGACCAGGTGCACGTCGGCCTCCACGGCCTCCAGCATCTCCGGCTCCAGCAGCAGCGCCGACAGCCCGAGCCGGTCGATCGCGTCCCGCTGCATCACCTGGACGACGGAGCTGGGGAAGTACGTACGGATGTCGCCGAGCCAGCGGGCCACTTGCGGCGCGGAGCCGCCGAGGCCCGCAGAACGGTCCGCCCCGCGCCCCGAGGCGCTGCCCGTGCCGCCGTACAGCGCGCCGAGGGTACGGTCCATCGCCGCGTCCCTGCCGGTCAGTTCGCACCCGGTGCCGTCGGCGCCCCCGCCGCCGAGCACGAGCCGCCAGCGGCGCAGCCGCTCATCGGTGTCAGTCATCTGCCTGGTCCCCCTCGTTGGTCAGCCTGGCGGCGAGATCGGTCGTGGTGGTCGTGCCCAGCAGCAGCCGGACGGTGTGCAGGACGGCGTCGGCGCGGGCCGCGTCGAGGCCGGTGCCGAAGCCGGGCAGGCCCGGGTCCGACGCGGTGGCCGGGCGGCGCGCCGCCGAGGGGCCGCGCCGCACCAACTCCCCCACGCTGCGCCGCACTCCGGTCTCGAAGTCCGCGAAGGTCCGCCGCAGCAGAGGCAGCACGTCGTTGAACGCCGTCGCCGGTACGGCCGCCAGCCAGCCGTCGACCAGCGCCAGCAGCCGCTCGTCGTGCACCAGCAGCATCCCGCCGCCGGACAGGAACCCCTCGATCCACGCGGCCCCCTCCGCGGGCCCCGTCCCCGGCGACAGCGCCAGCCCCATCAGCCGCGCCGCGTCCTCCGCCTCGATCCGCCCGTCGTCCATGAGCAGCCGCGTCGCGGCCCCCCGCAGCAGCCCGGGTATCGCCCCGTCCCGCTCGGCCAACCCCCGCAGCGTCCCCGCCCACCGCTCCCGAAGGTCCCCCCCAGAAACATCCCCCCACCCCTGCGGGCTGGCCCCGGAGACCAGCGCGGTGCCGGAGGCGGGTGCGGTGCCGGGTGCGGGTGCGGTGCCGGGCGCGGGTGCGGTGCCGGAGGCGGGCTCGGAGTCGGGGGCGGGTGCGTCCGTCTGGGCCGGGCCAACCGCCGGTCCTGGGCCGACCGCAGGGTGCGGGGCCGGGGAGGGGAGGAGGCCGATCGCGCGGTGGACCTCGTCCATGTGGGTGCGCAGCGCCGCCGCGCCGTCGGCGTCGAGGCCGACGCAGGCCGGGGGGAAGCCGACGCAGATACGGGAGGCCAGGCCCTCCGCGACCTCGCCGAGGGCGGCGGAGTCGGTGCCGCGGACGTCGCCGTAACGGACGGCACGGACCAGCGCGGGCAGCGCGGCGGCGAGGTGGGAGACGTCGGCGTCGAGCGCGGCGCGGTCGGCGAGGACGCGCATGACGACGGGGAGCGCGTCGGACAGCCCGGCGAGCAGGCACTGTTCGGCGACCGAGGTGACGGCGGCGAGCGCGTCGCTGTGCACGGCGGCGTCCTCGGCCTTGGCCGTGGCGGCCGACCCCACGGTGGTGCCCCAGATCCCGGCCTCGGCGATCCGTACCGCCAACTCCGGCTCCCAGCGCAGCCGCCACGTCTCACGGAAGGTGCCCTTGCCGTGCCGGGCGACGGCCGGTTCGCCCCAGCCGATGCCGAGCATCGTCAGCCGGTGCAGCAGGCGGCTGCGGCCCGCGTCCATCTCCTTGCGCAGGTCCAGCTCCAGCTCCTTCTCCAGCGCCTCGGGCTTGAGCCGGAGCCTGCGCTGCTCGCGGGCGAGGTCACGGGCGAGCGGCACCGCGGGCGCGTCCGGCGGGACTTCACCGAGCACGTCGCCGACGACCAGCCGGTCCTGGATCAGGGCGAGCGGCACGTCGGAGCCGTCGCACATCACCGCGCGGACCGCGTCGGTGGTCTCGCCGAGACCGGCCAGCGGGCGGCCCCGCATCGCGGCGAGCGTGTCGGCCAGCCGTACCGCCTCGATGACGTGGGCCGAGGAGACCGGCAGGTCCTCCTCCCTGAGCAGCCCCGCCACCTTCGTCATCCAGCGGGTCACCGGGCGGTCCCGCGCGGTGAACAGGTGCCGGTACCAGCCCGGCGAGTCGATGCCCGCGCCGTATCCGCTGGCCCTGGCCAGCCGCCGGTGGGTCCACGGCACCCAGGTCGTCTCGACCTTCGCCTTGGGCAGGCCCTTGAGGAGCTGCCGGTCGGCGGTGGCCGTCGTCCGCTCGGTGAGGGCGGGCACATGCCAGGCGCCGCAGACCACCGCCGTCCGCTCGTACGCCTTGCGCGCCTCGCGGACCCGCAGCCGCATGTGGGCCTCGCGCAGCGGGTCCTGGGCGTGGCCGCCGTCGCCGTAGGTCTCGCGGATCGCCGCCATGGCCTCGGCGAGCGCCGCGAAGGGGACGAGCGGGTCGCCGTCGCCGTCGCCGTCCGCCGTGCCGCCCCGGTGCTCGACCGCGTCCTCCCACCAACGCTCCGGGTCGTCGTACCCGGCGGCCCTGGCGAGGACGGCCAGCGGGTCGATCCGCGCGGCAGCCGCCGCCCCGCCGTCGTCCGTATCCCCTCCGGCCGCCTCCCCCTCGGCGGGCTGCTCCTCTTCCTCTCCTTCTCGCACCGGCCCCCGTACCGGCCCTTCCGCGTCCGGGCCGCCGGACGCGGCCTCCTCTTCCTCCGCGGCGGCGCGCAGCGCGAGGGTGTGCGCGGCCGGGAGGTCGATGAAGCGGACGTCGGCGCCCGCCTGCGCGGCCCACCGGATCGCCACCCACTCGGGCGAGAATTCGGCGAAGGGCCAGAACCCGGCCCGCGCCGGGTCGTCCACCACGTGCGCCAGCAGCGCGACGGGCGGGCGCATCGCGGGGTCGGCGGCCAGCGCGAGCAGCGCGTCGGCCTCCGGCGGCCCCTCGATGAGCACGGCCTGCGGCCGGTAGGCGTCGAGCGCGGCCCGCACCGCCCGCGCGGACCCGGGCCCGTGGTGCCGGACCCCGAGCAGTACGAGGTCGTCGCCGTAGTGGCCGCCCGCACCGCCGCGGACGACGGCGGCGGGCACCGCCCCGGCCCGGAGTCCTTCCGCCGCGCGGTCCTCCGGCCCGCTTCCGGCCGCCGTCGCACCGTCCTCCGCGCGACCGGGCACCGCCGTACCGTCAGCCGTCCGCGTGCCGCCCGCCGCGCGGTCACCCGTCGTCGTGCCGCCGGTGGCGGCGTCCATGACCGTCATGCCGACACCTCGCGGCAGGCGCGGTAGAAGTCCTTCCAGCCGTCCCGCTCGCGGACGACCGTCTCCAGATACTCGTGCCAGATCAGCCGGTCGGCGGCCGGGTCGCGGACGACCGCGCCGAGGATGCCCGCGGCGACATCACCGGCCCGCAGCACGCCGTCCCCGAAGTGGGCCGCGAGCGCGAGGCCGTTGGTGACCACGGAGATCGCCTCGGCCGTGGAGAGCGTGCCCGAGGGGGACTTGAGCTTGGTGCGGCCGTCCTCGGTGACGCCGCCGCGCAGTTCGCGGAAGACGGTGACGACCCGGCGGATCTCGGTGGCGCCCTCCGGGGCGGCCGGAAGGTCGAGGCCGCGGCCGAGCTGGTCGACCCGGCGGGAGACGATGTCGATCTCGTCCTCAGCGGAGGCGGGCAGCGGCAGCACGACCGTGTTGAAGCGGCGGCGCAGCGCGCTGGAGAGGTCGTTGACCCCGCGGTCGCGGTCGTTGGCGGTCGCGATGAGGTTGAAGCCGCGTACGGCCTGTGTCTCGGCGCCCAACTCCGGTATCGGCAGGGTCTTCTCGGACAGGATCGTGATCAGCGAGTCCTGGACGTCCGCCGGGATGCGGGTCAGCTCCTCGACGCGCGCGAGCCGGCCCTCGGCCATCGCCCGCATGACGGGGCTGGGCACCAGCGCGTCCCTGCTGGGGCCGTTGGTGAGGAGCTGCGCGTAGTTCCACCCGTAGCGGATGGCCTCCTCGGGGGTGCCCGCGGTGCCCTGCACCAGCAGTGTCGAGTCGCCGCTGATCGCGGCGGCGAGGTGTTCCGACACCCAGGTCTTCGCGGTGCCCGGCACGCCGAGCAGCAGCAGCGCCCGGTCGGTGGCGAGCGTGGTCACGGCCACCTCGACGATCCGCCGCGGGCCCACGTACTTCGGTGTGACGACCGTGCCGTCGGGCAGTGTCCCGCCGAGCAGGTAGGTGGCCACGGCCCAGGGCGAGAGATTCCACCGGGCGGGGCGCGGCCGGTCGTCCGCCGCGGCGAGCGCCTTGAGCTCGTCCGCGAACGCGTCCTCCGCGTGCGGCCTCAGGGCCTGCTCGGCGCCGGTGCCGCTGTCGGTCTCGGCACCCGTCGTACCGGTCATGGCTCTCCCCCACTCATCCGTCGGACCCGCGTGGTCCGAGCTGTTCTCCACGATGCACCCGACCACTGACAATCGGTCACAGCGCGCGATCCGCGCAGGTCAGAGCGATTGTCAGTGGGGGGTTCTACCTTCGAGGACATGGAGACGGAAGCACGGTGGACAGCGGATCAGGTCCTGGCGCTCGCGCCTGACGCCGCATCACGCAAGGCGGGCGCGCGGCTCGCCACACCCGCGCCGTGGTCCGGTGCGGGGACGGCCGGCGGCGCGGTGTGGGGGCTGTGCGCGGGCAGCGGCAGCAAGCCGTACCAGACGGTCGTGGATGTGAACGGGCCCGCGTACCGGTGCAGTTGCCCGAGCCGGAAATTCCCGTGCAAGCACGCGCTCGGACTGCTGCTGCTGTGGTCCGAGGGCGGGGCGGGGCCGGTCGGCGCGGGGGACGTGCCGGAGTGGGCCGAGCAGTGGATCGACGCCCGGCGGAAGAAGGCCGAGACGGTGGCCGAGACGGCCGCGGTCCGGGCGGAGTCGGGCCCCGCGGACCCGACGGCGGCGCGGCGGCGGGCCGAGCGGCGCGCGGTCCGCGTCGAGGGCGGGGCCGCCGAGCTGGAACAGCGGCTCACCGACCTGCTGCGCGGCGGGCTCGCGGGCGCGGACCGCGCGGGCTATCAGCAGTGGGACGAGATCGCGGCCCGCATGGTCGACGCGCAGGCGCCGGGACTGGCCACGCGGGTGCGGGAGTTGGGGACGGTGGTCGCGGCGGGCGGCGACTGGCCGTCGCGGATGCTGGAGGAGACGGCGCTGCTGCATCTGCTGGCGCGCGGTTTCCTCGGCCGCCAGGGGCTGCCGGGGCCGCTGGCCGACACGGTCAGGTCGCGGGTCGGATTCACCGTCGACACGGCGGAGTTGCTGGCCGGGCCGACCGTCCGCGGCCACTGGCAGGTCCTCGCGCAGTACGACAGCGCGGACGAGCGCCTGACGACTCGGCGGATCTGGCTGTACGACCGGGAGCCCGGCCGTTTCGCGCTGCTCCTGTCCTTCGGGGCGGTCGGCCGCGCGCCCGAACTGGCCCTGCCGGTGGGCGCGGTGCTCGACGCGGAGCTGGCCTACCACCCGGCGGCGCTGCCGTTGCGGGCCGCGCTCGGCACCCGGCACGGCACGGTCGGCGCGGGCGGCGCCCCCTCCGGCGGCGGTACGGGCGGCGCACCGGTCGGGACCGGGATCGACGCGGCGCTCGCGTCCTACGGCAGCGCGCTCGCGGACGACCCCTGGCTCGACGCGTGGCCCGTCGTCCTGTCGGGAGTCGTCCCCATACCGGGGCCGAACCGCTGGCAACTGGCGCACAGGGAAGGGCAGGACGCCGTCCCGCTCACCCCGGCCACCACCGGCCTGTGGCGCCTCGCCTCGGTCTCCGGCGGCCACCCGGTCACCGTCTTCGGTGAGTTGGGTCCGACGGGCCTGCGCGCGCTGGCGGTCTGGCCGGACGGCGGGGAGACGGTGCCGCTCTAACCGCGCCGGAAGCGCGGGGAGCCCGGAGCAGGGCCCGGCGTGGAACGCACGGTTTACGGGGGGACGGGTACGGGGGCGCGGGGCGGCCCGCCCGGGGAACGGTGCGCGACTGCGGAGGGGGCAGCCGCGCACGGGAACCCGGCGGGCCGGACCCGGCCGGAGCAGCGGCATCAGGCAGTAGGCAGCAGCGGGATCAGCGCAGGGGAAGCGGACGACGCGGAGGAGATCCGCGAGGCGACGTCGTGGAGTGCGAAGGGGGAATGTGATGAGCATCGGTTGGGACGATCTGGTCGGCAGCGCGCTGCTGGGCACCGAGCGGCGGCGGCCCGCGATCGTGGCGGGCGACGCGGACGAGGCGGCGGCGGGGCTGCTGGACGCGGCGGCGGCCGGGGTGGTGCGGCGGCGTGCCGGTGTACGGCCTGGGGTGGCTCGGGAGCGGCCGGGATTGGCGCCGCCCGACACACGACGGCCGCTGCCCGAGGCCGCCCGGCAGCGGCTGGACCGGCTGCTGACGGACCGCACCGGCGGCGGTTCCGGCAACCGGCGGGGGTCGGCGCCGAATCTGGCCGAGCTGCTGCCGCAGTGGCTCGCGGAGGCCAACCTCCTCGGGTACGGGGCGCCGCCCGCGCTGCTGCCCGCACTGCTGGACGCCGCCAGGGCGCGGACGGACCTGCGGACGGACGCGGTGGCGCTGGCGGGACCGCGCGGGCTGTGGCTGGCCGGGCTGAATCCGGACTGGAAGTTCGTGCTGCGCTCGGGCCACCGGGGCCTGGCGGCGGCGCCCGAGGACCCGGACGCGGCCGAACGGCTGTGGGAGGAGGGCCTGTTCGCGGAGCGGGTCGCGCTGCTCACCCGGATCAGGCTGGCCGACCCGGCCCGCGCGCTGGCGCTGCTGGTGTCCACCTGGAGCGGCGAGCGGGCCGAGGACCGGCTGATGTTCCTGGACTCGCTGCGGGTGGGCCTGTCGGGGGCCGACGAGCCCTTCCTGGAACAGGCGTTGACCGACCGCAGTCGCAATGTCCGCTCGACGGCGGCCGAGTTGCTGGCCGCGCTGCCCGAGTCGGCGCTGGCCGGGCGGATGGCGGACCGGGCCAGGAGCTGTGTGTCGCTGGGCCCCGACGGCATCACGGTGGAGGCGCCGTACGAGTGCGACGCGGGGATGGAACGGGACGGGGTGGCGCCCAAGCCGCCGAGCGGGCGTGGTGAAAGGGCCTGGTGGCTGGGCCAGTTGGTGGACGCGGCGCCGCTGGCGACCTGGGGCGCGCGGTTCGGCGACCGCGACCCGGAACAGATCATCGCGCTCCCGGTCCTGGACGACTGGCAGGCCGATCTGCACGCCGCCTGGTGCCGGGCGGCGGTACGGCAGCACGACACGGGCTGGGCGCGGGCCCTGCTCGGCCCTCCCCCGGCGCCGTCCTCGCCGGTGGCGGCGGTCGGCGACCCGGCGAAGCTGCTGTCGATCCTGCCGGAGGACGAACGGGCCACGTGGGTGGCGGAGTTCATCGCCACGCACGGGCTGTCCGAGGCGTTCCAGATGCTGGGCGTGTGCGCGGTGCCGTGGTCGGAGCCGCTGGGCCGGGCCGTGGTGGACGCCCTGGACATCGCGCGGGACGCGGGCAGTTACCCGTGGAGCTTCAGCGGCGTGATGGGTCTGGCGGAGCGCTGTCTCGATCCGGCGGCGGCCGACCAGGTCGGGGTGCTCAGCGCGGCGGCTGAGGAGCCGCCGGACGGTTCGCCGGGCGCGGGCGCGTACTGGTCGGAGGCGTTCCAGCGGCTGACGGGCACGCTGCGGCTGCGCGCGGTGATGCTGGCCGAGCTGCGCGGCGAGGCCACCGCCCCCGGGGCGCCGGGGGACGGGGGTGAGTGATCATGCGGACGGTACGGCGGGCGGTGCGCACCGCGGCCCGGGCGCTCCGGGGCCTGGCGCGGCTCGGAGGGCCCGGCGGGCTCGGGCGGACGGGGCGGCGGCGGTCAGGCGCCGGTGGCCTGGTGGACGTTGGCGCGCACCCAGTCCACGGCGGCCGTGGTCGGGGTGCCGGGGGTGAAGATCGCGGCGACGCCGAGTTCCTTGAGGGGCGCGATGTCGGCCTCGGGGATGATGCCGCCGCCGAAGACCTTGATGTCCAGGGCGTCGCGCTCCTTGAGCAGTTCGAGGACCTTCGCGAAGAGCGTCATATGGGCGCCGGACAGGATCGACAGGCCGATCGCGTCGGCGTCCTCCTGGATGGCGGTGTCGACGACCTGCTCGGGCGTCTGGTGCAGGCCGGTGTAGATGACCTCCATACCGGCGTCCCGCAGGGCGCGGGCGATGACCTTGGCCCCGCGATCGTGGCCGTCGAGACCCGGCTTGGCCACCACCACGCGGATCGGACCGGACACTCCCATCACTGCCTCCATGCGTACGGCTCGCGGGCCGGGAATTCGGGGCTGCGGTCGCGGAGAGCGTCCCACAGTGTGAACGAACGTTATCGCCCCGCTCCGCCGCCCGACAGTTTCGCGGGACCCAGGGAGGGGGAAATCACACAGTGGGACACATTCACCACGGGTGGGACCCCGGGAAACGGCTCGTCACGGTGTGGGACACGCCGGAGCCGTCGCTCACCGGTCCGGCCCGCTGTGGAGGAGCCGCTGCCAGGATGCCGTGTTCCCGCGCTCGCAGCCGCAGAGCACGGGGACACGGCCTCCGCTCCGGCCCTCGACAGGGCACGCCGGGCCACCGGGCCGCACGGAGCGTGCCGTGACGGGAGGTGGGCCATGACCGTCGGACCAGCCGATTCGCCGGACGCCACGACACCGGCCGGCACCCCGGCCGCCACCGGCCCTGCGCGGGCCGCGGAGGACCCGCAGGCGGACCGTCCGTCCGCCGGGGCGGCGACGGCCCCGCTGGCCCGGCTGCTGCACGGCGCGGCGCTGGTCAAGGCCACCGCGTTCGACCTGGCGATCCTGGCGGGCCACCTGCTGCTCTACCCCACGGGGATACTCCCCGCGCGGACGGCCGCCCCCTCACCGAAGACACCCGCGATAGGCCGGGCGCCCGGCGGGGCGCTGCGGCTGCCGACCGAGGGCAGGGCCCACCCGCCCGTGGTGATGCTGCACGGCTTCGTGGACAACCGGTCGGTCTTCACCCTGCTGCGCCGCTCCCTGCTGCACCACGGCTGGACACGGGTCGACGCGCTGAACTACTCACCGTTGACCTGTGACATACGCGGAGCGGCCGAGCTGCTGGGGCGGCACGTCGAGCGGATCTGCGCGGAGTCCGGGCACAGCCGGGTCGACCTGGTGGGACACAGCCTGGGCGGGCTGATCGCGCGGTACTACGTGCAGCGGCTGGGCGGTGACGCGCGGGTGCGGACGCTGGTCACGCTGGGGACGCCGCACACCGGGACCAGGGTCGTGCCGCTGCTGACGCCGCTGCCGATCGTGCGGCAGATGCGGCCGGGGTCGGCGCTGCTGGAGGAGCTGTCGCAGCCCGCGCGGGGGTGCGGGACGCGCTTTGTGTCGTTCTGGAGCGACCTCGACCAGTTGATGGTCCCGGTGGCCGCGGCGCGCCTCGAACACCCGGATCTTTCGGCGGAGAACATCCGGGTGAGCGGGATCGGCCACCTGGCACTGCCCGTGCACCGGGGTGTGGCCGCCGAGATACGGCAAGCGCTGAGCGGGAAGGAGCTCTGGAGGGGCGCGATCGACGCCGCATAACGGACACGTAACGGTCGAATATCAACCGAACACCGGGCAAGGCGGACGCCAGGTCACCGCAGAAGATTGTCGGCTCCCCGTACGGGGAGCTACAGTCACCGCTAATTCTCCTGCTGCCTAGGCGAAAGAGAAGCTGGCGGTGAACGAACGTCCTGCGTCGGGGTACGTCCCCGACTACGACGCCTACGGGTACGACGCTTATTCCACGGGCGCCTACCAGACCGTCGGCACCACCTTCGCTGACGCCGATCCGCTGTACGGCCACGCGCCCGACGCGACCGGTAGTTACGCGTATGCCCCGCAGCCCCCGCAGTACACACACGGGTACGGCTACGACACCGGTTACGGCTACGACCAGGGGCAGCCGCAGGCCCAGACCCAGGTCCAGCAGCCCCACGTACCGGCGCAGTCCCAGCCCGCCGACGCGTACGACACCGGCACGTACACCTCGTACGACACGGGCACGTACGACACGGGCGTCTACGACACCGGCATGTACGCGGCCGGGACCGGGACGTACGAGACCGGGACGTATGACACCGGCGGCTACGCGGCGTACGACCCGTACGCGACGCAGGCCGCGGGGACGTACTACGACACGGGGACGTACGACAGCACGGCGTTCTACCAGCAGCCGTATCAGGAGCCGCAGGCTCCGGCCCAACAGCCGCAGCAGGACTGGGACTCGGGCGCGTATCCGACGTACGGCTACGGGTACGGCTACGACGCCAGCGGCGACACCGGTGTGTACGAGCAGATGGCGCCGGTCCACGAGGAGCCGCAGCCGCACCCGCGGGTCGAGGAGCCGGTGGCGGAACCCGCCGCGATGACGGCCGAGTTCGAGGCGGTCGACGCGGTCGAGCCCGTGACGGCGACGGCGACGGCCGAGGCGGCCCGCGACGACGAGCCCGCCGTGGAGCACGCCTACGCGGACGCGTTCCCGGCGGACGGCGAGCCGGTGGCGCGCAGCCGACGACGAAAGCCCGCCCGGCGGTCGGCGCTGCTGACCGTGGCGGTCCCCTCCGTCGCGGTGATGGGCGTGGCGGCCGTGGGCGCGGCGGCGGTCTCCGGGGTCGGCGTCGCCGAATCCTCGAAGACGCAGGCCGACGGCGGGAGCGCGGCGACGGACGCGAACGCGCCGACGACGCAGTTCGACCGGCAGCTCGCCGGGGTGAGCGCCGACGCGAACGACTTCGCGGACCGCGCGAGCCGGACGCAGGAGCGGATCGACCTCAAGGACCGCGAGGCGGCGGCGAAGAAGGCCAAGGCGGACGCGGCGGCCCGCAAGGAGGCGCTGCGGCCGAAGTTCCTGCTGCCGGTGACGGAGAAGGGCCTCAGCGCGTACTTCGGCCAGGCCGGCGTCAACTGGATGGCGCTGCACACCGGCATCGACTTCCCCGTGTCGGTGGGGACGCCGGTCATGGCGGTCACGGACGGCACCGTCCGCACGCAGTGGAACAGCTCCTACGGCAACATGGCGATCGTCACGGCGGCCGACGGCACGGAGACGTGGTACTGCCACCTCAGCAGTACGAAGATTCGCAGCGGGTCGGTCAAGGCGGGCACCGTCATCGCCTACTCCGGCAACACCGGCAACACCACCGGTCCGCACCTGCACCTCGAGGTGCGGCCCCACGGGGGATCTCCGATCGATCCGCTGCCCTGGCTTCTGGCCCACGGGCTCGACCCCCGCTGACGCCCTGCGGGCGGGCCCACTCGCGACGTCCACCCTGCGCATGACGGTGCGCCCCGTCAGGGGCGCGGCCCCTGTGCGTTCACCCTGCGGGTGGGCTGTGCCCCGTGTGGGGCGCTGGGCCCCCCGGCCGGAGGTGGGGGGAGGAACTGCGCGGCCGGCCGCAGCGCTCCCGCAGGTCACCACCCGCCCCGGCGGGGCAGTCCGGTTGTCCCCGGACCACCCGCCGGTGGGGGCTTGTCGCGCAGTTCCCCGCGCCCCTAAAAACCAGGCCCCGCGCAAGGTGAACCCCCCGCGCCCCTAAAGACCAGGCCCCGCGCGGGAGGGGCTAGAGCTTTTCTACGGGGGCGTAGCGGAGAAGAAGCTGTTTGGGGCGTTCGTCGCCGAAATCGATGGTGGCCTTTTCGTCGCCCGGCTGGCCGGTGACGGAGATGACGGTGCCGAGGCCGAACTGGTCGTGGGTGACGCGGTCGCCGACCTTGAGGGAGATGACGGGGCGGTCACCGGAGGAGCGGCGGGTGGCGAAGCCGCCGGCGGCGCCGGACCGGCCGCGGGCGGTGACGGAGGAGGCCGCGGAGGCGGACTTGGTCATGGGCCCCGAGGACCCCCCTGCGGAGCCGAGCCGCTTCCATTCGATCAGCGTCGGCGGAATCTCCTCCAGGAAGCGCGACGGCGGGTTGTAGGAGGGCTGGCCCCAGGCGCTGCGCATCGTCGAGCGGGTCAGGTAGAGCCGTTCGCGGGCGCGGGTGATGCCGACGTAGGCGAGCCGCCGCTCCTCCTCCAGCTCCTTGACCTGGCCGAGCGCCCGCATGTGCGGGAAGACGCCGTCCTCCATGCCGGTGAGGAACACCACGGGGAATTCCAGGCCCTTGGCGGTGTGCAGGGTCATGAGGGTGATGACGCCGCCGGAGTCGTCCTCGTCGGGGATCTGGTCGGAGTCGGCGACCAGCGCGACCCGTTCCAGGAAGTCGGCGAGGGTGCCCGGCTCGTCCGCGTCCCGCTCCTGCTCGAACTCCAGGGCCACGGCGGCCAGTTCCTGGAGGTTCTCCACGCGGGTCTCGTCCTGCGGGTCGGTGGACGCCTGCAACTCGGCCAGATAGCCCGTGCGTTCCAGCACGGCCTCCAGGACGACCGCGGGGCCCGCACCGGACTCCACGATGGTGCGCAGCTCCTCCAGGAGGGTGTTGAAGCGCTTGACGGCGTTCGCCGAGCGGGCCGCCATCCCGTACGCCTCGTCCACCCGCCGCAGCGCCTGCGGGAAGGTGATCCGCTCGCGCGCGGCCAGCGCGTCGATCATCGCCTCGGCGCGGTCGCCGATGCCGCGCTTGGGCACGTTGAGGATGCGGCGCAGCGGCACGGTGTCCTCGGGGTTGGACAGCACCCGCAGATACGCCAGGACGTCGCGGACCTCGCGCCGCTCGTAGAAGCGGACGCCGCCGACGACCTTGTAGGGCAGGCCGACGCGGATGAAGACTTCCTCGAAGACACGGGACTGCGCGTTGGTGCGGTAGAAGACGGCGACGTCGCTGGGGCGGGCGTCGCCCGCGTCCGTGAGCCGGTCGATCTCCTCGGCGATGAACTGCGCTTCCTCGTGCTCCTGGTCGGCGACGTAGCCGACGATGACCGGGCCGTCGCCGGACTCGGTCCACAGGTTCTTCGCCCGCCGCCCCGCGTTGCGCTCGATGACGGCGTTGGCGGCCGTGAGGATCGTCTGCGTGGAGCGGTAGTTCTGCTCCAGCAGGATCGTGCGGGCCTGCGGGTAGTCCTCCTCGAACTGGAGGATGTTGCGGATCGTCGCGCCGCGGAAGGCGTAGATCGACTGGTCGGCGTCACCGACCACGCACAGCTCGGCCGCGTCCTCGTCCTGGTCGGTGCCGACCAGCTCGCGGACCAGCGTGTACTGGGCGATGTTGGTGTCCTGGTACTCGTCGACCAGGACGTGCCGGAAGCGCCGCCGGTAGTGCTCGGCGACGTCGGGGAACGCCTGGAGCAGATTGACGGTGGTCATGATGATGTCGTCGAAGTCCAGCGCGTTGGCGTCCCGCAGCCGCGACTGGTACATCGCGTACGCCTCGGCGAGCTTCTTCTCGAAGGGGTTCTCCGCGGTGGCCGCGAAGGTCTCCTCGTCGATCAGCTCGTTCTTCAGATTCGAGATCTTCGCGCTGAACGACTTCGGCGGGTACTGCTTGGGGTCCAGGTCGAGGTCCCGGCAGACCAGCGCCATCAGCCGCTTGGAGTCGGCGGCGTCGTAGATCGAGAACGACGAGGTGAAACCGAGCGACTTGGACTCGCGGCGCAGGATGCGCACGCACGCGCTGTGGAAGGTGGAGACCCACATCACATTGGCGCGCGGGCCGACCAGCTCCTCGACGCGCTCCTTCATCTCGCCCGCGGCCTTGTTGGTGAAGGTGATGGCGAGGATGGAGCCGGGGTGCACGTGCCGGGCGCCGAGCAGATAGGCGATCCGGTGGGTGAGCACCCGGGTCTTGCCGGAGCCCGCGCCCGCGACGATGAGCAGCGGGCCGCCCGCGTGCTCGACGGCGGCGCGCTGCTGCTCGTTGAGCCCTTCCAGGAGCTGCGCGGGGTCGGTGGCGGGCCGCGGGGCGCCGTCACGGTAATACGCGTCCCGCCCGGTGGCCTGCGGCGGCGGTCCGTCGAACCGGCCGCCGAACAGGTCGTCCGGTACGTGCTCGCCGCCGGGGCCCCCGTCCTCCGGGGGCGGCGGAGCGGTGGGGTCGGCGGGCTCGGGGGCCACATGCAGACCGTTCAGGAAGTTGTCGTCAAAGAGGCTGCTCATCGCTCCCCGAGTCTAGAGCCCGGCACCGACAGCCCACGGCCCTTCCCCGCACAGCCCCCGGCCGACACCCCACGACCCCCGTACGACGGCCCCCGGCGACCCCCCCACGACCCCTTCGCCCGGAACCCCGGCCCCCCGCCCAACGGCCGCCTCCGGGGCAACCACGTACCTTTACCCCGTAGTCCCGTTACCACGCACCGTGACAATGGGAAATGATTACGAAAAGGTATCGGGCCTATCGGACACCGCTCTTCCCAGCAGCCCGGAGCGTTGGCTACGGTCTCGCTCCAGCAGCGTCCGGATGGGCGTCCGAAAGGAGTCCGCGCGCCATGGCGACACACCGTAAGGCTCGCGCCGCGATCCTCAGCACCCCCGGCCCGCGTGCGGCCGTGGGGATCACGACGGCCGCGCTGGCCACCGTGACCCTCTTCGCGGAGAGCGCCAGCGCCGAGCCGGCCAAGCCGAAGCAGCCGAGCATCGCCGAGGTGAAGGCGAAGGTCGACGGGCTGACGCACCAGGCCGAGGTCGCCACGGAGAAGTACAACGGCATCAAGGAGTCGACCGACGCGCAGAACGCGAAGGTCAACCGGCTCCTGGAGCAGGCGGCGAAGAAGACGCAGGCGCTGAACGACTCGCGCCGGGTCCTCGGGCAGTACGCCGCCGCGCAGTACCGCACCGGGGGCGACGACTCGACCGGCCGCTACCTGCTGGCCACCGACCCGCAGTCGATGCTCGACCAGGTGCACCTGTCGGACGTGCTCGGCAAGCGGCAGCAGAAGGCCGTCGAGTCGTACCGGGTGCAGCAGGCCGCGGCCACGCAGCAGCGCATCGAGGCGGCCAAGAGCCTGGCGACGCTCACCACCCAGCAGGGCGAACTGCGCACCGCCAAGCGGGATGTGCAGGCCAAGCTGGGCGAGGCGCAGAAGCTGCTCAACAGCCTCAACGCGCAGGAGAAGGCGCGGCTCGCGGCGCTGCGGGCCAAGCAGGAGGAAGAGGCGCGCGTCAAGGCCGCCGCCATCGCGGCCAAGGAGAAGGCGGCGGCCGAGGCCGCGGCGAAGGCGGCGAAGGCCGCGAAGGACTCCTCGACGCCGACCGTGCCGAGCACGGGTTCCTCGAAGGCCGACGACGCCATCGCCTTCGCGCGCAAGCAGCTCGGCAAGCCGTACGTGTGGGGCGCGACCGGGCCGACGTCGTACGACTGCTCGGGGCTCACCCAGGCGGCGTGGAAGGCGGCCGGGGTCGATCTGCCGCGCACGACCTGGGATCAGGTGAACGTCGGCACGCGGGTGTCGGAGTCGGATCTCCGGCCGGGCGACCTGATCTTCTTCTACAGCGACATCAGCCACGTCGGCCTCTACATCGGCGGCGGCCAGATGATCCACGCGCCGCACACCGGCACCGTGGTCAAGATCGCCCCGATTACCGAAATGCCGTTCTACGGGGCGGTCCGTCCCGCATAGTCCACCCGGCATAGTCCGACTTGTCCGGACGCCGTCGCGCTCACAAACGGTAAGATCACAAAGCGATTTCGGTCACATTGCAATCCAAACTTCCCAAGGCTCGCACAAGTTGACTACGGTAGCCCGCTAGGTGGTGAGCTTCCCCGTCGGCTGAAGAGCCGACAGCGAATCACCTCCGCTCAATCCGGCCCAGGCCGGAGCCGGGGACCCAACAGCACGTGGGGTGAATCGGAACGGACGCCGCAGCAGGCGTCGGGACCGTAGGGCGACCTTCAGCCCGAACCCGTCAGCTAACCCGGTCGGCGGTATTCGGAAGGAGTCGCCTCCCTTGGCGTCGCACCGCAAGCCGCGCAATCGCATACTGTCCACGGCCGGTCCACGGGCCGCCGTCGGGATCACCACAGCGGCCCTCGCGTCGGTCACCCTGCTCAGCGAGAGCGCCAGTGCGGCGCCCGCGAAGCCCTCGATCACCGAGGTCAAGGCGCAGATCGACCAGCTCAACCAGGACGCCGAGGTAGCGACGCAGCACTTCGACGCCGCCAAGGAGAAGACCGACAACCAGCGGGCCAAGGCCAATCAGCTCCTGGAGCAGGTCGCGCAGAAGACCGCGAAGATGAACGAGACGCGGCGGGTGCTCGGGCAGTACGCCACCGCGCAGTACCGCGACGGCGGCCTCGACCAGACGACGCAGTTGCTGCTGACGGACGACCCCCAGAAGTTCTTCGACCAGTCGCACATGATGGACCGCATCTCCACCACGCAGGAACAGGCGCTGGAGACGTTCAAGGTCCAGCAGGAGCAGGCGTCCATCCAGCGCGCGCAGGCCACCAAGAGCCTCAACGAGCTGACCAGCGCGCAGAACAAGCTCGCGGCGGCGAAGAAGAACGTCCAGACGAAGCTGGCCGCCGCGCAGAAGCTGCTCAACAGCCTCAACGCGCAGGAGCGCGCCAAGCTCGCCGCGATGCGGCCCACCGCCCCGACCAACACCGCGGGCTCCTCGAACTCCTCGAACTCCACGGCGAGCAACGTCAGTTACACCTACAACGGCCCGGCGTCCGGCCGCGCCGCCGCCGCCATCCAGTTCGCGATGTCGCAGCGCGGCAAGCCGTACGGCTCCGGCCGCACCGGCCCCGACGCGTACGACTGCTCCGGGCTCACCCAGGCCGCCTACCGCGCCGCCGGTATCTCCATCGGCCGCACCACGTGGGACCAGGTCAAGGACGGCACGGCGGTCTCGCAGTCCGACCTGCGCCCCGGCGACCTGGTGTTCTTCTACTCCGGCATCAGCCACGTCGGCATGTACATCGGCAACGGCCAGATCGTGCACGCCCCGCACAGCGGCGCGGTCGTCGAGGTCGCCCCGATGAGCTGGATGCCCTTCGCTGCGGCCCGCCGCATCGCCTGAGCCGTATCACCAGGGCCCGCACCGCCTGAGCCCGTGCAGTCTGAGCCCGTATCGCCTGAACCCGTGCAGCCTGAACCCGCGTCCGCGGAGCCTCAGGACCGCCGGGCTCACAGCCCCGCATAGCACCCCGTGCCCGGTCGGACCTCCCGACCGGGCACTTTGGTCAGCAGGCGCGCGCATATGACCGGGTCACCCGTCGAACGGCGGTCGTTTACGGTCACGGGCCGGTCGAATCGGAGCAGTCCCGGTCTCCTTCCCCTGGCGCACCCCCGGTCAGGTTTAGCGTCGCTCCCCAGGTGACCGATCCCCACAGCCGTCAGGACCGTGGCGGCGCGGTCACCCCCGCCGAAGGTCCGGCGGCGCTCTGCTCCCCCGTGCAGGCGTCGCCGGGCCTCCGCGCGGGCCCGTCGGAGCACTGGAAGGAATGACGGCCGCATGGCCTCCCACAGTCCCGCCTCACACCGCAGAACCTCGGCGGCGCGTACGTCCGCCCGCACGTCGGCGCTCACCGCGACCCGCGCCGCCCTCACCGTGGCGCTCGCGTCCGCCGCCTCCGTGAGCCTGCTCGGCGAATCCGCCCTCGCGGACCCGCGGCCGCAGGCACCGGCCTCGCTCAGCGAGGTGAAGGACCAGGTCGACATGCTCTACCGGCAGGCAGAGGCCGCCACCGAGCAGTACAACGGCGCGAAGGAGCAGGCCGATCAGGCCCGCGCCGCGGTCGCCGATCTGCAGAACGAACTGGCCCGCAAGACCGCGCGGCTGAACGCCACCCGCGACACGATCGGCGCCCTCGCGGCGGCGCAGTACCGCACCGGCTCGCTCGACCCCAGCGTGCAGCTCGCGCTCAGCTCCTCGCCCGACACGTATCTGGACCGGGCCGGGATGCTCAACCGCCTCGACTCGCGGACGGCGACCGCGCTCGCGCAGCTCACCGAGGAGCAGCGGGACGTCACCCGTACCCATGACGCGGCCGACGCGAAACTCGACGCGCTCAAGGAGGCGCAGTCCAAGCTGGCCGCGCGCAAAGCGACCGTGCAGGGCAAGCTGCGGGCGGCGCGGGCGCTGCTCGACCGGCTGACGGCCGCCCAGCGCGCGGCCGTCGAGGCCGCCGACACCCCGTCGTCGGGACCGGCCGCCGCGAGCCGCGCCAGCGCCCGTACGCCGCTGCCCGGCGACACGACGCCCGTCGCCGCGCCGTCCTCGCGCGCCGCCCAGGCCGTCGCCTTCGCCTACCGCGCGCTCGGCCTGCCGTACGTCTGGGGCTCCACCGGGCCCAACTCGTACGACTGTTCCGGCCTCACCCAGGCCGCCTGGAGGGCCGCGGGGGTCTCGCTCCCGCGCACCACGTACACCCAGATCAACGCGGGCACCCGGGTCTCCGAGTCCCAGCTCCAACCCGGTGACCTGGTCTTCTTCTACTCCGGCATCAGCCACGTGGGCCTCTACATCGGCAACGGCCAGATGATCCACGCCCCGCACCCGGGCGCCCCGGTCCGTATCGCCCCGATCTCCGAGATGCCCTTCGCGGGAGCCACCCGCCCCACCTGACCGAGGCCGCCCGCCCGCTGAGCCCGGCCGTCGGCCCGTCCGCCCCGCCCGCTGAGCCCGGCCGTCGGCCCGTCCGCCCCGCCCACCGGTCCGTACGTCAGATGTTGATACGAAATCCGGACAAGCTCTTCTCCTGACGAACCGCCCGACTCCGGGCAGACTTGCCCCATGACGTCTACGCCGCTGAGCAAGGGTGCGAATGTGCCGGTCGCCGTGCCCGCCGTACGGGCCGAACTGGCCTGGGGAGCGGGCGGCGGGCCCGACGCCGACGCGTCGGCGCTGCTGCTGGCGGGCGGCGGGAAGGTGCGGGACGACGCCGACTTCGTCTTCTACAACCAGCCAGGACACGCGTCGGGGGCCGTACGGCACGCGGGGAAGCGGCAGGCGGCCGTGGTCACCGACACCATCGAGGTGGACCTGGCGCGCGTCGAGCCGGGGATCGAGCGGATCATGCTGTGCGCGTCCGCCGACGGCGGCACCTTCGGCGCGATGACCGGCCTCGGGCTGCGGCTGCTGGACGCGGCGTCCGGCGCCGAACTGGCGTACTTCCCGGTCACCGCGACATCCGAGACGGCGCTCGTCGCGGGTGAGCTGTACCGGCGCGGCGACGGCTGGAAATTCCGCGCGATCGGCCAGGGGTACGCCTCGGGCCTCGCGGGGCTCGCCACCGATTTCGGCATCAGCGTGGACGCGGAGGAGGAGGAAGCGGCGCCCGTTCCCGTGACGGCGCCCGCCGCCGCGCCGCCGATGCCCGCCGCGCCCCCGCCGCCCGCGTCCCCGTACGCGGCGCCCTCGCCGTACGGCTCTGCGCCCGCCCAGCCCGCTTCCCCGTACGGCTCTGCGCCCGCCCAGCCCGCTTCCCCGTACGGCTCTGCGTACGGCGCGCAGCCCGCGTCCGGATACGCGTCGGCGCCTGCCCCCGGCTCCGGCGCGCCCTCGCTCGTCAAGGGCGAGGAGCACCTGCCGGTCGACATGCGCAAGCGGCTGTCGCTGCGCAAGGAGCAGGTCGCGGTGAGCCTGCGCAAGCACGGCGCCGACAACGTCCGGGCGCGGGTGATCATCGTGCTGGACGCGTCGGGGTCGATGTCCCACCTGTACTCGCGGCGCGTGGTGCACGACGTGGTGGAGCGGATGGCGGCCGTGGCCGCCGCGCTCGTACCGGACGGCGTCATGCAGGCGTGGACCTTCGCCAGCAACCCGGCGCGGCTGCCCGACCTCGACCTCGGCTCGCTGCCGCAGTGGCTGGAACTGCACGTCCGGGTCGGCGCGATCGGCATCTTCAAGCGCCGCAAGCCGTCTCCGAACGGCCAGGTGGACATGAAGCTGGTCGGCTTCGGCAACGAGGAGCAGAAGGTCATCGCGCAGGTACGGGACTACGTGCGCGGCGAGCCGTCCGCCGCCCCGACCCTCGTGCTCTTCTTCTCCGACGGCGGTGTCTACCGCAACGCGGAGATCGAGCGCGAGCTGCGCGGGGCCGTCGAGGAGCCGCTGTTCTGGCAGTTCGTCGGACTCGGCCAGTCCAACTACGGCGTCCTGGAGCGCTTCGACACCATGACCGGCCGCCGCGTGGACAACGTCGGCTTCTTCGCCGTCGACGACATCGCCAGCCTCTCCGACGCCGAGCTGTACGACCGCCTGCTCACCGAGTTCCCGACCTGGCTGAAGGCCGCGACGGCCGCGGGCATTCTGCGCTGAGCACGGCGACGGCCGCGGGCATCCTGCGCTGAGCGCGCGCCCGCGGCCGTGCGCCTCCGCCGGTCGCCGGGTCAGTACCGCCCGGCGACGAGCAGCAGCAGCGCGCCGAGGACGGCCAGCCCGGCCGCCGAGGCGAGCGACGCCAGCCAGGCCCGCGTCCACCGCGGCGCCCGTACGGACCCGTCCCCCGAGGTGCCGGGGCCGCCTCCCGGCTCCGCCCACAGGTAGCCGAAGAAACCGGCCCCCGTCACCGCGCACGCCAGAAGCCACGCGGGGCCGCTCGCGCGCCGGTGCCGGGTCACCGCCAGCGTCCGTACGACCACCAGGAGACCGGCGAGCAGCGCCGCCGCCCGCAGCCACGCCCACGGGGTGAGCAGGACGTAGGCGACGGGCACCAGCAGCGTCAGGCCCCCGGCGCCGTAGGAGCTGTCGAAGCTCCGTACGGCGAGGCCGTCGGCCGCGGGTCCCGCCTGCCGCCTGATGTCCGCGGTGAACTCCCCGACGACACCGTTCCGGCCGCCGGGGAAGGGGTTCGCGGGCCGGTAGGTGTACTGCCGTTCGGTCAGCGGCCCGGCGCTCCAGCGGACGGTGATCCCGTCGGAGCCCTGGTCGTCGACCCGTACCGAGTGGGTCCGCCCGGCCTCGATGTCCCGCGCCAGGGCGCCGGTCGACCCGCCGCCCGGCACGATCCGCAGCAGGACGGTGGCGAACGACAGCACCAGCACGGCGAGCAGCGCCCAGCGGGCGGGCCCCCAGAGCCGGTCGAGCCGGGCGGCGGGCCCGGAGCCGTGACCGCCGGAGCCCGGCCCCCCGGGCTCCCCGCCGTCCGGTGCGGCGGGGAGCGTGGCCTGCGGACCGGTGGTCACTCGACGCTCACCGTGACGGACCAGTAGTACTCCTGGTACACGCTCGCTCCTCCGTAGCCCTGCTTGATGTCCGGGACCCCGAAGTGGAAGGCGGACGCGGTGCCGGTGTCGTTGAACGCGGCGAAGGCCACGGTCATGGAGTGGTCCTTCTTGTTCTGGTTGATCACCTGGTACACGAGGTCGTAGCCGCCGGTGAAGGCTTCGGGGACCTTGGTGCCCACGCGCCCCCTGGTGGCCATGCCGCTGAGGTCCTTGGGCAGGTTCTTCATCTTCTCCCCGAGGTTCTTCCCGTCGACATAGTCGTCCTGGCCTCCGAGCGCGTCAATGTCGGCCCCGAAGTCGGCGTCCGAGACCGCCCTGGCCAGATTCTTGATGATCTGGAGACTGTGGCCGTTGAACGCCAACTGCTTGGTGAGCAGGCTGTTCGCGTCGAAGGGCACATTGGCGCCCTTGCCGCCGAGCCACAGTTGCAGCAGGTCGGTCCAGGTCAGTTGCGGCGAGTTGCCACCCATCTGGTTGCAGGCGGCCATGGTGCCGGAGGTCACGGACGCGCCGACCTTGCAGGGGTTGGTGTTCCCGGCGAGGGCGAGGACGTAGTCGCGCAGTTCCTTGGCCAGCGCCGCGTGGACGTTCTTCTCGTTCTTGTCGTCCTTCCAGGTGTTCTGCTGGAGCGCGGCGAGCGCGTTCTGGCAGGCCCGGTCGCAGCCGCCGCTGCCACTGCTGTTGCTGTTGCCGTTGCCTTTGCCGCCGCTGTGGGACGGCCGGTTCCCCGGGTCGCGGTCCGGGTGGTAGACCGAGCCCTTGCCGGGCACGCCGTTGTGGCAGCCGGTGATGACACCGGTCATGCACTCGGGAACGCCCTCGCCGGTCGGGTCGGCGAGCCCGGTGGGATTGTCGGCGGCGTAGACGTAGCCGTTGAGGGTCTGCGCCTTGTCGGTCTGGAGCAGCGGGTCGACGCTGATGAAGCGGCCGGTCGACGGGTCATACTCGCGGGCGCCGATGTGGACGAGTCCGGTGCCGGTGTCCGCGGGCTTGCCGAGGAAGGTCTTGTCGTCGGGCCACGCCGTCGCGGGCGCGCTGCCGCGGGCGGCGCCGAACGGGTCGGTGTAGCGCTTGGTGACGGCCTGCGTGCCGGCGTCCACCGCGAGGCTGCTGGTGCCGTGGTTGTCGCCCGCGAGCCAGGTCAGGGTGGTGGCGCCGGACTGGGTGGAGCGCACCGCGATCGCCGGTCCCCCGGCGCCCGCGGTGTACGTGCGGACCGCCCAGGTGGTGGTCTTCCCGGCGCTGACCTTGCTGTGGATCTCGGTGGCGCCCAGGTAGACGACGCTCTCGCCGTCGCCCGCGGACGCCCGGCGGATCAGCAGGTTGTCACCCGCGTCGTAGAGGTAGTCGGTGACCTTGGCGCCCTCGGTGGTCCTGGTCAGGTCGCCCTCGCTGTTCCAGGCCAGCGTCTGCGAAGTGCCGCTCGGGCCGGGCCGCTTGGTGGTGTCGCCCGCCTCGTCGTAGCCGTACGTGGCGGTCGCCCCGGTGCAGCTCGCCGCCGCCGTGACGGTGGTCAGGGCGTGCGGGTGGGCGGAGTCGTTGTAGCAGGACTGGGCGGTGCTGTCGCCGGTCGCGGTGTGCTGGGTCCGGGTGAGCCGCAGCCCCGCCGGGTTGTAGGTCCAGCCGGTGGAGTACGGGGCCGCGCCGCCGGTCGTGGTGCTCGCGCAGTCGGCGTTGGCGGGCGTCCAGGCGCTAGTCATCCGCTGGTAGCCGTCGTAGCCGAAGCACTGCGTGTCGGCCTGCGCGGTGCCGCCCTGCGTGGTCGGGTCGGCGATCTTGGTGACGTTCCCGGCGTCGTCGTAGCTGTAGTTGAGGTCCTGCGTCATGTACGCGTGGGTCTGGTCGGTGACCGAGGAGCGGGTCAGCCGGCTGGTGCCCTCCTCGTAGACGTTGGTGATGTACGCCTTCTTCACCCCGGACGCCGCGGTGGCCAGGGTGAGTTGCTGCGGTTCGCCGAGCGCGGAGTAGGCGGTGTCCTGGAGGTAGCCGCTGGTGCCGGTGGCGGTCTCGATCTGGCCGGTCGGCGTGTAGCCGTAGCTGACCGACTCCTGCGGCAGGCCGCCGACGGCGGGCTCGGTGGTGTGCTGGAGGCTGCCGTCGACGTTGTAGTAGGCGGAGTAGCTGTAACTGGCCTTCGCCGCACCGGACTTCACCAGCGGGTCGTTGGCGTCGAGGTCGATCTCGCTGCCGGTGACGTGGTAGGCGTCGTCGTACGCGGTGACCTTCTGGGTGTACGCCTTCCCGGCCAGTCCGCCGTCGTAGCGGGTGGAGGTGTCGAGCTGTCCCGCGGCGGCCGTGTCGTACGTCCACGCGGCGATCTTCGTCGCGTCGGTCCTGGCCGTCTCCCACTCGCCGGTCTTGCGGCCGAGCGTGTCGTAATCGAACAGCAGCGTCTTGTGCGTGGAGCCGGTCGTCGTGGCGATCTGGTCGAGCGCGTTGTACGTGGTCGACGTGGCGCCCATGTCCGGGTCGTTCGCGGAGACCTGACGGCCGAACAGGTCGTAGCCCCAGCTCCACTTGGCGTTGTCGGGGCCGGTGGCGGTGGACTGCTTGCCGTCCCTGGTCAGGCCGTACAGGGTGCTGGTGTGCGCGGGCAGCGGGGCGGCGCCGCCGTAGTCCGCGTCGGCGGGCGAGGCGCCCGAGTAGTCGCGGCGCTCGACGGTGCGGCCGAGCGCGTCGGTGATCACGCGGGAGGCGGTGCCGCCCGGCTGGGCGCTGGTGGCCGTCGAGTCACCGGTGTACGTCGAGGTGACGGTGACGCCCTTCTGCACGCCGTAGACGAGCAGCTTGTCGGAGGTGGTGCGGCCCGCGCCGTCGAAGGTGATCTCGTGCTGGGTGGGCGCGCCGCCGTATTCGGCGCGGGCGTACGTGCCGCTCGGCGTGTGGTCCTGGTCGAAGATCCCGGCGAAGGTCTCGTACGCCAACCCCCGTGAGTCGTAACGGGTGTCGGTGAGGACCCGGCCGCCCAGCGGGCTCGGCGACTGCGTCTGGAGCGGGCGCAGCAGCGCGTCGTCGATCTGGTAGGTGACCCTGCGGACGTTGTTCGGGCCGAGCGTGGAGGTGCTGACGTACGGCGCCGAGCCGCGCTCCATGTGGTAGCCGTAGACGATGCTGGCGCTGTCGCCCGCCGACTTGACGCGGCCCGGCTGCCACACGCCGGTCAGCCGCCCCAGACCGTCGTAGGTCAGCTCGGTCTTCTTGGTGTTGACGTCGTAGGTGGTGGTCGGCAGGCCGCGCAGACCGTCGTAGAAGGTCGTGGTCTTCTGGCTCTTGGCGTTGGTGATCACCGAACGGGTCGGGACGCCCGCGCCGGTCGGGGTGTAGGTGTTGGACGTCGGGTTGCCCGCGCCGTCCTTGGCGAGGGTCATCCGGCCGAGGGTGTCGTAGGCCGAGGTGCCCGTGGTCTGCCAACTACTGGGGTTGCGGTCGCCGTTGGCGTCCGCGCCCGCCGGGTACGCGGCGGCCCGGCCCTTCCACATCGCGTCGCCCTTGGCCGGGCTCTGGTTCGCGGTCCAGGCCGTCGCGGCCGAACTGTCGTAGACGGTCGCGGTGTCGGCGAGCACATCGCCGCGCGTGGTGCTGTTCGCGGGCAGCGACAGCGACGCGTCGGCGGTGCCGCACGGCTGGCCGACCGTACGGACCCTGGAGGTCAGGGAGTTGATGCCCGCGCTGTCGTTGCGGGCGTACCAGGTGCGGGTGCACGTCTCGTCGCCGCTCTTGGCGGTGTCGCCCGCGTCGTCGACCGTGACCGGCATGCCGTAGGAGTCGTACGTGCTGGCCGTGGTGCTGGTGCGCCACTTGGCGGGCACGGTCAGATAGGTGTCGGAGTACGTCTTCGCGGTGCGCACGTAGTACGCCTCGACGTCGGCGTACGACTTGTGCTGCGTGGCGGTCCTGACCGACCACGGGTCGTTGACGGTCGCCGAGACGGGCGTGTCCCCGTTGTAGGTGACCTGTTGGCGCTGGAAGCCCGCGTACTGGTCGGAGTCGGTGAGCGCCGCCGTGGTCAGTCCCGGCACGGTCAGCCCCGCCACGGTCACCGTACGGGTGCCGCCCGCCTTCACCTTGTCGCCGTTCATGCCCTGCATGTAGCGGGTGACGGTCCTGAGCCGGTTGCCCGCGCCGGTCCCGGAGTACGAGGTGACCGTGCCGTAGCCGCGGAAGACCGACCAGGTGCGCTCGTCGTCGGGCGTGAACGGGCTGTCGTTGTAGTGCCAGGCCGGGTCGGTGTAGACGTAACTCTGCTCCAGCGCCTCGTTGTTGCCCGCCGGGTCGGAGGTGGTGACGTCCACGACGCGGTACTTGTGGAACCAGTCGAGCCCGGCGTCCTCGGCGCCGTTGATGTGCCAGTACTGCGGATAGCAGTTCATGGTGTCGCTGTCCTCGGCGGCGGGCATGTGCGAGCCGCGCACGCACTCCGGCGTCGACATCGTGACGCTGGTGACCGCGCCGGTCTCCGAGGTGACCGACTGGATGCGGGGCCGGTGCAGCGGCAGGATGTCGTCGGTGGCGTCGACCCGGTTCGCCAGCATCTGGTAGGTGAACGACACCGGGTCCAGCGGGACCGCGGTGCCGGCCTCGCCGGTCCGCTTGATCGAGTCGAGCACCAGCGTCTGGTCGCTGCTGTCGCCGAGGTCACCGGCGTCCAGGTACTTCTCCGCCAGCGCCCAGGTGTCGACGGGCGTGTACGAGGTCCCCGAGAGCACCAGGGCCTGCACCGAGGTGAGGCGCTTGCGGGTGAAGAACGACGGCGCCTGGGCGGCGCAGTCGGTGTCGGACGCGCCGGAGGCGCAGATCGCGTCGAAGGGCACGTCGGGCCAGTTGTGCGCGGTGTCCTTGGTCAGCTTCGAGCAGTCCGAGGCGGTGCAGCGCTCGGTGTAGCCGAAGGTCACCTCGTAGGGCGCGGTGGCGCTGAAGAGCGTGTCGGAGCGCTGCCCGTAGAGGATCTTGTCGAGGTGACCGCCGCGCGTGTAGGAGGCGTTGGCGGTCTTCGAGCCGTTCTTCTTGTAGAAGTTGGACTCCGCCGTGTACCAGTACGACTCGGCGTTGCCGTGGGTGTCGACGACGTAGTCGAGGTTCCAGCGCCACGCCTGGTTGTAGGAGCGGTCGGCGAAGGCGCTGCCCTTGGCGTAGCCGGGCTCGCCGGAGTCGTCGCCGAACACCGGGACGGTCCATACGGAGTTGGTGCGCTGCGTGCCCGCGCCGGTGAGCTTGTTGAGGCCGAAGACGTACTGGGTGCCGTCGCCGGTCGTCACCGTCCAGTACTCGCCCGCGCCGTCCACGCTGTCGCCCTCGTCGCCGTTGTCGGCGCCCGTGGAGTGGGTGACGGTGGAGGCGTCGTCGTCGGCCAGCCGCCACTTCCCCGTGGTGTCGTCCTTGACCAGCTCCGTGGACTTGCCGTTCAGGACGACCGAGGCGTTGTCGAACTTCCAGCACTGGTCGAAGACCTCGGCGTGCCCGTCCTTGTCGCAACCGCCGTACTGGCGCTCGACGTAGGAGTCGGCGGAGACGGTGAAGCCCTCACCGACCTGCGAGCCCTGGTTGTTGGTCGATGCGGTGCGGCCGTCGATGCTGCCGGAGTCGTAGGTGAGCGTCACCGCGGGCACCGGGCCCGCGACGGACGGGGCGACCTCCATCGGGTACGACCAGTCGAAGGAGCCGGAGGAGGTGCCCGCCGACCACTTGGAGGACGCCGACAGGGGGGTGGCGCCGTAGTCGCCGCTGCCCTTGGCGGACTCGCCGCTGTCGGCGGTGACGGCGAAGGCGCTCAGGGTGCCGGCGTCGGTACCGGCCGTGGCGGGGGCGTCGTCGGTGGCGTCAGCGCTGGCGTCACCACCGGCACCGGCACCGGCATCGGCACTGACGTCGGCCGAAACCGTCTGCCGGGCAAGGTCGTTGGTGGACGAAGGGACCGGGGTCCGGGTCCTGCACCGCGCCTTCTGCGGGGTGGTCAGGGCGCACGCCGGGAGCCGCACCAGGCGCAGGCGGCCGGACCAGTCGCCGCCGTAGGCGGAGGCGAAGGAGGAGTAGTCGACGGAGACGTGGGCGCGTGCGCCGGCCGGGCCGGTGTGCGCGGCGGAGGCCGAACTCGCCTCGCGCGCCCGCGGTGTGACGGCGAGCAGCACACCTCGTACGCCTGCCGCGTCCGTCGCGGCCCGGTCCAGGACGGTGACCTCGGAGGTGCCGGACGCGGCGCTCTTGAGGGTGCTGCCCTTGGGCCAGGTCGTGTGCTGCTCGGCGAGCGCGCGCCGCGCGCTCCGGTCGTCGGCCGCCTTGCCCGCCGCGGCCTTCGCGCGGGCCTGCTGCGCGCCGAGGCCCGCGGTGTGCACCGTGCCGTTGCGCGGCGCGGGCAGATCGGGGCGGCCCAGCGGCCCCGGCGCGGCGTGCGCGAGCGGGCTCAGCCCGACCGGCACGGTCAGCGCGGCGGCGAGCGCCACGACGAACAGCTTGGCGCGCCTGCCCGGCAGGTACGCGCGGGCGCGTGCCCGCCGCCCGCGGCCGGCGAATCCCGATCTCACGATGACAACCCCCTGGTGAATGACGGCCGCGGACCGGAGCACCGCGGCACGAGCAGTCCCGACACCGGCCGCGGACGGACATCCCGCCCCGCGGCCGTACAACCCCACGAACGATCACCACGCGCCTGGCCGGGCCGGTCCGTCCCGCCCCGCCCGGCGGCCGTCACCCGCCGACGACCGCGGCGGCCCGTTCCCGACGCGCCGCCGCCCCGGCCGTGTCGCCGCCGCCGGAGGAGAGGGCCGTTCGCGAGGCGACGGCCCCGGACGGGGCGGAAGCCGTGGACGCTTTTGTATTCGCGCGGGAATCCGGACGGGCGGAATCCGTATAGCCGGAATCCGGAGCGGCGGAATCCGGAGCGGCGGAATCCGGACGACCGGAATCCGTAGGTGACGTCGGCAGGGGCGGCACTCCCGGAATGGCTCCCGTCGTCGGCGGTACGGCGGCGCTCACACGCACCGCACCCGCCGCGCGCGGCCTCAACCGCCCCTCGCGCACGCCGAACAGCCCCGCTCCACCCCGAGCCATTTCCCCCACCCCACGCTCAGCGATACCTACAGCCGCGTATCGAATCACCGGTCGCCGGGTGGTGACTACGAACCCCCGTGTTCGTAAGGATTGGCGCGGAACGGCGAGGCCGGCCGAATAGCGGAGCGCGCCGGAAAGGCATACGTGCCGGGGGCACCTTCCCGGCGGCCGGAATAACCGGTTGGCCGCGGACGGCCGCGCCTCAATACTGTCCCGGTGTTCACCGACGACGACGATGCCGTGCTCTACGACCTGCTCAATCAGTGGGACCCCGAGCGGTCACCCGGCGACCGGTTCTACACCGACCTGGTCATGGCCGCCGACTCCGTTCTCGACGTGGGCTGCGGCACCGGCATGACGCTGCATCACGCGCGGGCGCTGGGCCACCACGGCCGTCTGGTCGGCCTCGACCCGCACCCCCCGTCCCTGCGCCGGGCCCGGCGCCGTACCGACATCGAGTGGCTCGACGGCCGCGCCGCCGACGCCCCGCCCGGCGCCGGTTTCGACCTGGCGATCATGACCGGGCACGCCTTCCAGTGCCTGCTCACCGACGACGACATCCGCGACTCGCTCGCCGCTGTCCGCGCCGCCCTGCGCCCCGGCGGCCGTTTCGTCTTCGAGACCCGCCACCCCCAGGCCCGCGCCTGGCTGTCCTGGACCCCCGGTCACCCCGTCACGACCACCCACCCCACCGCCGGTCCGCTCCGCGTCTGGCACAGCGTCGACTCCGTCACCCCCGACCTCGTCACCTTCACCACCACCACCGCCGCCCCGGACGGCACCCCCCTCCACACCGACCGCTCCACCCTCCGCTTCCTCTCCGAGCCCGCCCTCGACACCTTCCTCACCGCCGCGGGCTTCCGCACCGAGTCCCGCTACGGCGACTGGCCCCGCACCCCGATCACCCCGGCCAGCCGCGAGATCATCACCGTCGCCCTGGCCTGACCCCCGCCCTTCAGACGGGCCTGGCCGCCAACAGGTAGCCCTGGGGCTGGCGTTCGTCCGGGGCCGGAGCGCGGGTCGTGGTGGCGGTGACGGTGAGGCCGGCGGATTCGGCGAGGGCGGTGATACGGGCGGGGGGATGCCAGTAGACATCGAGGGAGATGGGGTGGCCGTAGCCGTGGGAGAGGTGGTGGCGGGTGTCGCCGATCTTGTAGGCCACGGCGAGCGGGGCGCCGGGGGCCAGGACGCGGTGGAATTCGGCGAAGACGCGCGGCAGCAGGCGCGGGGGCAGGTGGATGATCGAGTACCAGGCGACGAGGCCGCCGAGGGAGCCGTCCGGGAGGTCCAGGTCGGTCATCGAGCCGACGTCGAAGCGCAGTCCGGGCAGATCGCGGCGGGCCACGGCGACCATCTCGGGCGAGAGGTCGACGCCGAAGACGTCGAGTCCCAGCTCCGCCAGATACCCGGTGATCCGGCCGGGGCCGCATCCGATGTCCGCCACCGGCCTTCCCCGCTGGGCCAGTTCGGCGAACGCCCCCAGCGTCGCGCGGTCCAGGACGCCGGCCGCCAGCGCGTCCCGCAGCAGGTCGGCGTAGCTGTCGGCGACGGTGTCGTAGGCCGCGCGGATGTCCGTCAGGTCGGTGGATTCCGTCATGCGGGCGACCGTATCGCCGCCCTCTGACACCGCTTATCCGACGCTGCCGTCCGTCAGCGACCTGCGGTCACCGCCCGGCGGACCGCCGCGGCGACGGCGGGCGCGGCGTTCCAGGGAGGTCAGGACGGCGGCCAGGAAGGCCAGCGGGATCACCAGGCCGAAGAGCGTCCACCAGGCGGCGGTACGGTCGTCGGCCCGGCCCTGGTAAGGGGTGTCGGACGCGCTGGCGACGAAGGCGACGACGTCCAGCACCCCGGCCAGCAGCAGCAGCGCCCACACGAGGACCAGGCACGCCAGCCACAGCACACGCCCGGGCGTGACGCGACGCTCGCGGCCAGGCTCTCCTGCGGGCTCGCGTACAGGCTCGCGTACGGGCTCTCCTGCGGGCTCCCGCATGCGCGCCCGGCTCAGACCAGGCGCCGTGCCGTCGCCCACCGCGTGAGCTCATGGCGGTTGGAGAGCTGGAGCTTGCGCAGGACGGCCGAGACATGGGACTCGACGGTCTTGACCGAGATGAAGAGCTGCTTGGCGATCTCCTTGTACGCGTAGCCGCGCGCGATCAGGCGCAGGACCTCGCGCTCGCGCTGGGTGAGCCGGTCCAAGTCCTCGTCGACCGGCGGGGCGTCGGTGGACGCGAAGGCGTCCAGCACGAAACCGGCCAGCCGCGGGGAGAAGACGGCGTCTCCGTCGCGCACCCGGAAGATCGAGTTGATCAGGTCGGGCCCGGTGATGGTCTTGGTGACATAACCGCGCGCGCCGCCCCGGATGACACCGATGACGTCGTCGGCCGCGTCGGAGACCGAAAGGGCCAGGAAACGCACCGGGTTGTCGGGGTCGGCGGCCAACGGGGCGCAGCGGCGCAGGACTTCGACACCGCCGCCGCCGGGCAGGTGCACGTCGAGGAGGACGACCTCGGGCCGGGTCGCGGTGACGACACTGACCGCCTGGTCGACGTCGGCAGCCTCGCCGACGACCTCGACACCGGTCTCCTCGGTGGCGCCGATCTCCGCCTGGACCCCGGTACGGAACATGCGGTGGTCGTCGACGAGCACCACCCGTACCCGCCGCTCCCCCGCCAAAGGCGCACTCGGTGTGCTCATGCCGCCACCCTCTCCATCTCCAGTTCGACTTCCGTACCGCCGCCGGGTGCGGCCCGCAGCCGGGCCTCGCCGCCGTTGCGCTGCATCCGGCCGATGATCGACTCGCGGACGCCCATGCGGTCGTCCGGCACCTGGTCGAGGTCGAATCCGGGGCCGTGGTCGCGCACGGAGACGAACACCTTGACGCCCTCCACCTCCGCGTAGACCTGAACGGGTCCGCTGCCACCGTACTTGGCCGCGTTCACCATCGCCTCCCGCGCGGCCTGCATCTGCGCCGCCAGCTTCTCGTCCAGCGGGCAGTCGCCGACGCAGACGACCTCGACCGGGACGCCGTGCGCGTCCTCGACCTCGGCGGCGGCGGCGCGTACGCCCTCGGCGACCGTCGTCGGCTCGTCGTCGCGCCCGGTGCCCTCGGGGCGGTAGAGCCAGGCGCGCAGCTCGCGTTCCTGGGCGCGGGCCAGCCGGTTGACCTCGCGGGGTTCGTCGGCGTGCCGCTGGATGAGGGTCAGGGTGTGCAGGACCGAGTCGTGGACGTGGGCGGCGACCTCGGCGCGCTCCTGAGCCCGGATGCGCATCAGCCGCTCCGCCGACAGGTCCTGTGTCATACGGACCAGGTACGGGCCCGCGATCAGCGCGACGCCGACGAGGACGGCGAGCGCGGCCTGGAGGATGCCGCCGAGGTGGCTGCCGGATCCGCGCACCACGATGAAGCCGGTGACGCCCGCGACGACCAGGGCGACACCGGCCGCCGCGCGGGCCAGCGGCCAGAACCGCTTGCCGTGGCTCATCTCGACCCAGCGGGCCTTGCGGGCGTTGTCGGCCTGCCGCCAGACCAGCGCGACACCGAGGCCGATGACCAGCAGCGGCCACACGGCGCGGTTGGCGGCGCCGAGGTTGAGGTTGTCGATGAGGATGCCCGCGCCGACGGCCAGCGCGATCAGGGCCATGATCTGGCCCTTGTCGGGCCGCTTGCCCGCCAGCCACGAGCGGGCGTCGCGCGGCTCCTTGGCCATGGCGACACCGCCGACGCCGAGCGGTACGAAGAACCAGAAGACGGCGTAGAGGAGCACGCCGATGCCGTTGAAGCAGGCGAGCAGCACGAACAGGCCGCGTACCCACAGCACGGGCAGGCCGAAGTGCCCGGCCAGGCCGCGCGCGACGCCGCCGACCATCCGCCCCTCGGAGCTGCGGTAGAGCTTGCGCACCCCGGAGTCCCCCGGCTCGTGCGAGGACAGGGGCGAGGAGAGGAAGGACGCCCCGCTGGGACCGCCGGGACCCCGCGGAGCACCGGGCCCGCCGAGACCGGGACCACCGGAGCCGCCCGGGCCGGGACCGCCGGGACCGGGACCGCCCGGCACGCCGGGTCCGCCGGACCCGCCCGGCATACGGGACGCTCCGGGCATGCCGGACGCTCCGGCCGGGCTGCTCGCTGACATACCCCGATCGTCACACGTCCGGGCCGCCCGGGGCATCAGGGTTGTCCCCCCAGGGGTAGGGCAGGGTACGGATCAGGGACGTACCAGGGTCGGGGCCGATGCCGGCCGCCCCCGCGAACCGTCACCATGGTCGTATGACGGACCAGCCACCCGAAGAGCCGAGCGACGAGCCGCGCGACCGGCCGAGTGCACCGCGCGCCGACGACGCCGACGGCAGCGACCTCGGCACCGGCGGCACCGGCGGCCCGGACGGCGACAGCGCCGCGCCCAAGCGGCGGCTGACCCGTGGCCGCGACCACAAAGTCCTCGCGGGCGTGTGCGACGGGGCGGGCCGCTACTTCGACATCGACCCGGTGATCTTCCGCGTGGTGCTGGCCGTCCTCTCCCTCACCGGCGGCATAGGTCTGATCATCTACGGCATGGGCTGGCTGGTCATCCCGCTGGAGGGCGAGCGGCAGAGCGAGGCGCAGCGGCTGCTGTCCGGCCGGATCGAGGGCGCGCCGCTGACCGCCGTGCTGATGGCGCTGGTCGGCTGCGGGCTGTACGCCTCGATGCTGGACAACGGCGACGACCAGGCGTTCTCACTGATCCTGCTGGCCGCGACGACCGGCGCCGTCTACTACTGGGCCCAGGTACGGCGTCGGCAGGCCGCGGGCGAGGCCGCCTCCCCGTCGGGCGCGGCGAGCGCGGTGGTGGACGCGCCGCCCGCCGTGCAGGCGCCGCCGGAGCCCGGCGGCTCCGCGTCCTGGTGGCGCGGCCCGCTGACCAAGGAGCCGTCGTATCTGTGGGGCCCGGACGACGGCCCCTACGGCGACGAGGACAAGGTCGCCTGGCGGGAGCGCAAGCGCGCGGCCCGCAAGAAGGAGAGCTCGTGGGTCTTCGGCCTGACCGTCTTCGTGCTGGTCGTGGCGGCGGGCGCGATCGGCACCGGGGCCGCGGCGCCGTACCAGTCCCCCGCCGTGAGCGTCGAGATCGGCCTGATCGCGGTGCTCGGCGTCTTCGGCCTGGCCTTCGTCGTCGCGTCGTTCGCCGGGCGGGCGCGCGGCGGCACCGTCTTCTTCACCCTGCTGACCCTCGCCGGGCTGATCGGCACCGCGTCGGTGCCGCACGACAACGCCGGGTGGCGCGACACCTGGAGGCCGATGACCGCCGCCGCCGTCCAGCCGACGTACGAACGCGGCAGCGGACAGGGCGTCCTCGACCTGACCGACCTGACGCTCGACGGCAGGACGGTCAACACACGGGTCGACCTGCGCGTCGGCGAAGTGCTGATCAGACTGCCCAAGGACGCGACCGTGCACCTGACCTACCACGTCGCCGTCGGCGCCATCCGCCTGCCGGAGAAGGACCACGGCGGGCTGAACGTCAACAGCGAAGGGGCCGTGCCGGTCGTCTTCGCCCCGCCCGCGGGCACCATGAACACCGGCACGGTCAACGTCCACGTGCGGATCGGCGCCGGTGACCTGCGGATCGAGCCCGCCACCGCCGGGACCGGCACGGGGACGGCCCCGCTCGCGCCGACCGCGCCCGCCGTACCCGGCGCGCGCCACGTGCCCGTACCCGGCGTGCCCGGCCCGCCCGCAGGACAGGTGAACCGATGAGAAGGCACCGCTTCGAACCCGCCGTCCTGGTCATGGGCCTGGTGCTGCTCTGGCTGACGGCGTGCTTCATCCTCGACGCCTGCCAGGTCTGGGACCTGCGGCCCGAGGACTCCGTCCCGCTCGTCGTCAGCGGTCTGGCCCTGACGGTGGCCACCGCGATCGTCACACAGGTCGTGAGGGCGGTACGGGGGCGCCGGAAGCGCCGCCGCGCGTAGCGGAGCCCGAGCCGTCGGCGGCGTGCGCGCCGGGCCCCGGCACCGCGCCGTCGCCCTTGCCGCGCCGCCGCGCGAGCAGCGCGTCCAGCGACAGATAGGGCGTGCCCGCGAGCACCAGCGGCAGCCAGGCCATCAGATACGCGAGGTCGTTGCCGTAGTAGTACGGCGTCGAGGACCAGCTCACCGTCAGCCACAGGCTGAGCGAGACCAGCGCGCCGCCGAGGGCGGCGACCCGGCCGAGGAGCCCGAACAGCGTGCCGAGCCCCGCCGCTGTCTCACCGAGCGCGATGGCGTACCCGAAGCCGTGCGGCGCCTTCAGCGCGAGGTCGATCATCGCCGGGATCGCCGCGGTGTCGTGGGCGCCGTGCAGGATCTGCACCAGCGAGCCGTTCGCGGAGTCGGTGAAGAAGGTGTCGCTGGTCAGCTTGTCGAGCCCGGCGTAGATGAACGTAACGCCGAGGAAGATCCGCAGCGGCAGCAGTGCGTAGCGACGGGCGGTGTCCCGCCGGACGTCGAGCCGTTCGAGCATCGTGTTCCGCCAATCCCGCCGCCCGTGCGTTCCCTGATGAGAACGATTCTGCCGGTACGGCGCCCTCGGGGGGACATACGTACGCCCGGCGGCTGTCACTCAAGGCGGCGGGCGGAAACCGTGGGACCCGCAGAAAGACCCGCACGTCTCTGGCAGTACGCGGCCCCGCCCCCGATACTCAGGCATCGCACGGACCCGACGGGTGGAGGTATCCGAGTTGCCGTACGACCTGACGATCTACCTGGCCCACCGCGACGACTACGCGGACTTCCTCACCGCGACCGACGAGGAGGCGTCCGTCGTCTGGCACCGCAGGCAGGGCGACCACACCGACAGGGCCGACCTCCTGGAGCGTACGGAGGCCGCGTACGGCAGGACCCAGGCCGCCCTCAATGTGCTGGACATCGAGGGCGGCGGCCCGCTCACCGAGGCGAAGGCCCTGGTCGGCCGCATCCGGTCCTTCTACGACATGGACGAGATCCCGGACAGCGCGTGGGAGGAGTACAAGGCGGCCAGGAGCCGCTACGTCACCGCGGCCCGCGAGAGCCTGGCGGCGCACTGACCGCGCGTCACTCCCACTCGATGGTGCCCGGCGGCTTGCTCGTCACGTCGAGCACCACGCGGTTGACGTCGGCCACCTCGTTGGTGATCCGGGTGGAGATCTTCGCCAGCACCTCGTACGGCAGCCGCGACCAGTCCGCGGTCATGGCGTCCTCGGAGGAGACCGGGCGCAGCACGATCGGGTGGCCGTAGGTGCGGCCGTCGCCCTGGACGCCGACGGAGCGGACGTCGGCGAGCAGCACCACCGGGCACTGCCAGATGTCGCGGTCGAGCCCGGCCGCGGTCAGCTCCTCGCGGGCGATGGCGTCGGCCTCGCGCAGCAGGTCGAGCCGGTCGCGGGTGACCTCGCCGACGATCCGGATGCCGAGCCCGGGGCCGGGGAACGGCTGCCGCTGCACGATCTCCTCGGGCAGGCCCAGCTCCTGGCCGACCATCCGCACCTCGTCCTTGAACAGCTTGCGCAGCGGCTCGACGAGCGTGAACTGGAGGTCTTCGGGCAGGCCGCCGACATTGTGGTGCGACTTGATGTTCGCGGTGCCGGTGCCGCCGCCGGACTCGACCACGTCCGGGTAGAGGGTGCCCTGGACCAGGAACTCCACCGGCTCGTCGCCGGGCGCCTCGGCGACGATCTCCGCCTGCGCCTGCTCGAAGACCCGGATGAACTCCCGGCCGATGATCTTCCGCTTCTGCTCCGGGTCGCTGACCCCGGCGAGCGCGTCCAGGAAGCGGTCGGTGGCGTCCACGACCTTGAGCTGGACGCCGGTCGCGGCCACGAAGTCCTTCTCGACCTGCTCGGTCTCGCCCTTGCGCATCAGACCGTGGTCGACGTACACGCAGGTGAGCCGGTCACCGATGGCCTTCTGGACGAGGGCGGCGGCGACCGCGGAGTCCACGCCGCCGGACAGCCCGCAGATGGCCCGGCTGCTGCCGACCTGCTCGCGGATCAGCGCGATCTGCTCGTCCACGACATTGACGGTCGTCCACGTCGGCGCGAGGCCCGCGCCGCGGTAGAGGAAGTGCTCCAGGATCTGCTGGCCGTGCGTGGAGTGCAGCACCTCGGGGTGGTACTGGACGCCGTACAGCCGCTTCTCGTCGTTCTCGAACGCGGCGACCGGCACCACGTCGGTGGACGCCGTCACGGCGAAGCCCTCGGGCGCGGCCGAGCAGGCGTCGCCGTGCGACATCCACACCGACTGCTCGGCGGGGGTGCCCTCGAAGAGGGTGGAGCCGGGCTTGGAGACGGCCAGCGCGGTGCGGCCGTACTCCCGCGCCCCGGTGTTGTCGACGGTCCCGCCGAGCGCCGTCGCCATGAGCTGGAAGCCGTAGCACATGCCGAAGACGGGGACGCCCGCCGTGAAGATCGCCGGGTCCAGGGTGGGGGCGCCCGGCTCGTAGACCGAGGACGGGCCGCCGGACAGGATGATCGCGCTCGGCCGCTTCGCCAGCATCTCGCTCACCGGCGTCGTGGAGGGCACGATCTCGCTGTACACCCGGGCCTCACGGACCCGGCGCGCGATCAGTTGCGCGTACTGCGCACCGAAGTCCACGACCAGGACCAGGTCCGGTGTATCCGGTGTGCCCGACGAGGGGGCGGGGGCGACTGGCGTTACCACGGTGTGCCTTCCGGCGGTTCCAACGGGGATAGGACCCGATTCTACCGGGGCGGCGGACTCCCTCCTTCCCCCGGCTTGCCCCGCGGGAGGCGAGGGGGGCACACTGACGCCATGCACACGCGCAGCGTCACGTTTACCTATGGCACCGGCTGGTCCGGCTGCCATGGTCGCGTCGCGTGAGCTGACGAGCGACTTCCCAGGCGCCCCGGGCCGGACGGCCCGGGGCGCCTGTCGTTTCGCTCCCCCGGGACCCGAGGCCCGCGGCGCCGCCCGCCCCTCCCGAGGAGAGCAGACATGACGACCCCGACCCCGACACCTATCTCCGTCCCGGCCCCCATTCCGGCCCCGGCCCCCGCGACCGCGGGCACCGAGAGCGTCCCGGACGCCCCGGACACCCACGGCGTCCCGGAGTCCGCGGACGCGGTCATCGCGCGCAAGCGGCGGCGGATCGACGATCTCGACACCCGGATCATCGGCCTGGTCAGGGAACGGATGACCGAGTCGGCCGACATCCAGCGCGCCCGCATGACGTCCGGCGGTCGCCGGGTGAGCCTGAACCGCGAGATGGAGGTGCTGACGCACTACAGCGCGGAGTTGGGGAGGCCGGGCACGTCACTGGCGATGACGCTGCTGGAACTGTGCCGCGGCAAGGTGTGAGCGGCGCGGCCGGAGCGGCCCGCGAGGCGTGACGTTTCGCCCTTTCGAGCGGCATCACCCGTACGGCACGTGACCGGCCCGCGATGGCTTCGTTGGAGGTGGTGTCCGTGCCATCCAGGGGCGGTAACCCAACACCACGCGTGGAACTGGACACCGCCTAGACGCAGCTAGGCGGGGTGTGACCGATGCGATGAGGCGACCGCAGGTGTGCGGTCGCCGTGGGACCTCGTGTCGGTGCTATGTGACCGGACGGCAGGGGACAGCAGCCCGGTCACGACTCAAAGAGGCGGTCGGCTCCGGGGACGCTTGGATCCGGCCGCTCTGCGAGAACCCACATTACTCATGTACGGCTCCCGGCACGGACTTCCCGTCCACGATCGGGTGACACAGCGCGTGCCCGTGCGCACGGGTACGCGTCGGCGCGCGCGGACGCGTCACCCGAACGCGTCAGTCACCGCAGTCAGTTCAGGCAGTTCAGCCGGTTCAGCCGGTTCAGCCGCGTCACTCTGCCGCGGACCTGGGCGGCACCGCGGGGACCGGCAGCATCGGAAGCCGCAGCGCGCCGAAGGCTCCCTCCGGCACCACCGGGGCGGCGGGCCGTACCGCGGCGATCCTGCGGTAGCCCTCGCCCTGGGCCGGACGCGGGTCCGCCTCGCCCTTGTTGGGCCACAGCGACATCGCGCGCTCCGCCTGCGCGGTGATCGTCAGCGACGGATTGACGCCGAGATTCGCCGAGACGGCCGAACCGTCGACCACATGGATGCCCGGGTGCCCGTAGAGCCGGTGGTACGGGTCGATGACGCCGTGGTCCGCGTCCTCGCCGATCGGGCAGCCGCCCAGGAAGTGCGCGGTCATGGGGCGTTCGGTGGCCTCGCCGACATTGCTGCCCGCGAAGCCGTTGATCTCCTCGGCTATCAACTCCGCGGCCCGCGCGCCCTCCGGGATGTGCGTCGGGTTGGGAGCGCCGTGGCCCTGACGGGCCGTCAGCAGCCCTTTGCCCAGGCCCTTGGTCTTGCGGTAGGTGGTCAGCGAATTGTCGCTGGTCTGCATGACCAGGCCGATGATCGTCCGCTCCGACCAGTGGAAGTTGGACAGCGAGCGGAGGCCGACCGCCGGGTGGCGCAGGTAGTTGACGGCGAATTCGGCCCAGCGCGGCACCTTCCCGCCGTACGGCGCCGCCATGATCGACAGATTCCCCATCGCGTTGGAGCCCTTGCCGTAGCGGACCGGCTCGATGTGGGTGTGGTCGTTGGGGTGCACGGACGAGGTGATCGCGACGCCCTTGGTGAAGTCCAGCGCGCGGTCCGGGTGCCGCTTGCGGTAGCGGCGGGTGGAGGTCTGCGCGCCCACCAGCGCCTCGGAGTTGGTACGGGTCAGCTCGCCGAGCTTCGCCGAGATGCCGGGCAGCCGGCCGCCGTCGCGCATCGCGTGCAGCAGCGTCTGCGTCCCGTACGTGCCCGCCGCGACCACGACCTGACGGGCCCTCAGCACCGCACGCTCGCCCTTCTTGCGCTGGTCGGTGGGGACGGCGGTGACACGGTAGCCGCCCTCGGGGTCCTCGGTGAGGTCGGTGACGGTGGTCATCGGGTGGATGACGGCGCCCGCGCGCTCGGCGAGGTGTAGATAGTTCTCCGTGAGGGTGTTCTTCGCGCCGTGCCGGCAGCCGGTCATGCACTCGCCGCACTCGGTGCAGGCCCGCCGCGCGGGGCCGGTTCCGCCGAAGTACGGGTCGGGCACCTCGCCGCCGGGCGCCGCCTTCGACGCGCCGCCCGCGTCCTGGCCGTCGCCGAAGAACACCCCGACCGGCGCGAGGTGGAAGCTGTCGCCGACGCCCATCCGCTCGGCCGCCGCCTTCAGATGCTCGTCCGAGGGGGTGAGCGTGGGGTTGGTGCGCACCCCGAGCATCCGCTGGGCCTGGTCGTAGTACGGCGCCAACTCCTGCTGCCAGTCGGTGATCGCGCCCCACTGCCGGTCCTCGAAGAACGCCTTCGGGGGCACGTACAGGGTGTTGGCGTAGTTCAGCGAGCCGCCGCCGACGCCCGCGCCCGCCAGCACCAGGACGTTGCCGAGGACGTGGATGCGCTGGATGCCGTAGAGGCCGAGCGCGGGCGCCCACAGGTAGTTGCGGACGTCCCAGGAGTTCTTCGGCAGTTCGTCGCGGGCGAAGCGGCGGCCGGCCTCCAGCACGCCGACCCGGTAGCCCTTCTCGGTCAGCCGCAGCGCGGAGACGGAGCCGCCGAAGCCGGAGCCGATGACGACGACGTCGTAGTCGTAGCCGTCTTCCTGTGACACGTGATCCTCCGTGCGTCGGTGCGGGACTCGTCCGGTCCGGCCGGGTCCGCGGGCAGGGCGTGGGCGGGGCGCGGGCGGCGGGCGAGGGCCGGGCAGCGCGCGGGCGGGCGGGGGGTCAGCGCATCCGCAGGGCCTTCATCGCCTTCAGCGAGACGGTGAGGAACTTCGCGTACGTCTCGTCGGTCATGCCGAGCGAGGGCGCCATCGGCAGGAGGCGCTGGGTGGCGACGGTCTGGGCCTCGGTGTGCTTGAGGATGCCCTCGGAGCCGTGCCTGCGGCCGAGCCCGGAGTCCTTCATGCCGCCCATCGGCGCCCGGACGCTGCCGTACGCGGCGGCGTACGCCTCGTTGATGTTGACCGTGCCGGAGCGCAGCCGGGCCGCGATCCGCGCGCCGCGCCGGGTGTCCTTGGTCCACACACTGGCGTTGAGGCCGTAGTCGGTGTCGTTGGCGCGCTCGATCGCCTCCTCCTCGTCGCGGAAGCGGTAGACGGACACGACGGGGCCGAAGGTCTCCTGCGCGCAGACGGCCATCGGGGCCTCGACGCCGTCCAGGATCGTCGGCTCGTAGACGTACGGGCCGATGTCGGGGCGGGCCCGGCCGCCGGCCACCACCGTGGCGCCCTTCTCGCGGGCCTCCTCGACGTGCCGGACGACGGTCTCCAACTGCCGTTCCCCGGCCAGCGATCCCATGCCCGCGCCGTACGCGAGGGCCGTGCCGAGCCTGATCGCCTTCGTGCGCGCGGCGAACTTCTCCAGGAACGCGTCGGCGACCGACTCGTCCACCAGCAACCGCTCGACGGAGACGCAGAGTTGACCGGCGGAGGCGAAGCAGGCGCGGACGGCGCCGTCGGCGGCCTTGTCGAGGTCCGCGTCGCGCAGCACCAACAGGGGGTTCTTGCCGCCGAGTTCGAGGGAGGCCCCGATCAGCCGGGCGGCGGCGCGCTGGGCCACGTCGCGGCCGGTGCGCGTCGAGCCGGTGAAGGACACGTAGTCGGCGTGCTCGACCAGGGCCGGGCCGACGACCGGGCCCTCGCCGATCACGATCTGCCACACGTCGGCGGGCAGCCCCGCCTCGACCAACTGCTCGCGCGCCCACAGCGCGGTCAGCGCGGTCTCGGTGTCCGGCTTCATCACCAGGGCGTTGCCCGCCACGAGTCCGGGCAGCGCGTCGCCGACGGACAGCTCCAGCGGGTAGTTCCAGGGCGCGATCTGGCCGACGACCCCGCGCGGCTGCCGCAGCTCCACGGCCTTGGTCAGCGTCGGGATGGCGCCGGTGTGCCGCTTGGGCTTCAGGTACGCGGGGGCCTTGCGGCCGTAGTGCCGGGCCGCCATCGCGACCACCTGCACCTCTTCGTGCGCGTGCATGCGCGCCTTGCCGGTCTCCACCTGGATCAGGTCGAGCACCTCGGCCTGCCGGGCGAGCACCAGGTCGTGGAAGCGGAGCAGGACCGCGGCGCGCTGCCGTACGGGGGTGGCGGCCCACGCCTTCTGCGCCGTGCGGGCGCGCGCGAACGCCTCCGCGACCTCCTCGGGCGTGGTCTCCGGCAGCTCGGCGAGCCTGTCGCCGGTCAGCGGGGTGTGGCTGGCGGTACGGCCTCCCCCTGCTTGCCAGCGGGGGGACCCCCAGCCGATGACGTCGCGGGTGAGGCGGGCGACCAGATCGGGGGTGACGACGTCCTTCGGGCCGCGCGCCGTGGTGGGCGCGACCGGGTTTCCGTCGGTGGGGCCGTCGGTGGGGCGGCCGTCTGCGGGGGGCGTGCTGCGCTCCAGCGAATCCGTCATGCCGGTGAGATTACGACCGTCCGGCACCGATTGGATACCCGTGAGTAAGTATTTTCCTCGTGATCCGTGCAACTAAGCCAGCAATCGGTGGCGTCATACGGATCTTCGCAGGTCACGAGGGTTGCCCGGAGGGGCAGTGGCGGCAGGTGCCGGGCGCCCTCGGGGCGCGTACGTGTCGGTGGAACATCAGTGCGGACGGAAGGCGGCGCGCGCCGCGTCGAAGGTGTCCCGTGCCCGCTCGACCTGCTCGATCGGCGCCGACAGCCACATGTCGTACATCCGGCCGCCCTCCGTCCAGCACAGGTCGAACGTCCGGCGCGCGCCGTTGCCGTCCGCGAAACCGTCGTACGTGAACTGCCACAGCGCGGCGGGCCGCCCGCGCTGCGTGGTCTCGGTGATCACGCCGTCCCGGTACCCGGGATAGACACTGCCCGCCCGGGGACCTGCCAGATCCTGGTCGCGCAGCACCGCGTACGGGCCGCGCGGGTCGGGCGACTGCTCGCGCTCACCGAAGCGGAAGGCGCGGTCGGGCGACCAGTAGTACACCCGCAGGACGCCGCTGCTGTCGCGCTGCGCGTCGCGTACGTATCCGGCGGGCAGCGCCAGCGAGAAGCCGGTCGGATCGGTGACGCGCTCGTACCCGGCCGGGAGGGCCGGGGCCGTCGGCGGGGGTGTCGTCGGGCTCGGCGTCGTGGGCGGCGTCGTGGGCGGCGGGGTCGTGCCCGTCACCGGCGCCGTGCTCGGCGGGGGCGACGCGGCGCGGGCGCCGCCGTCGTCGTGCCGGACGACCAGCACCGCGGCCAGCGCGCCGCCGCCGACCGCGAGGGCCGCCACGCTCACGGCGGCGGCGAGGACACGGCGCCTGCGGCCCTTCGGGCGGGGGGTCGCCCGCCGCTCGGGCTCCGCGTCACGCGGGGGTTCGGCCGCCGGGACCACCGGTACGTGCTGGGCGGGCGGCGGCTCACCGGTCTCCGCGTACGCCGTCAGCAGCGTCTGCGCCCGCGCCGCGCCCATCCGGCGGCCCGGGTCCCGGTCGAGCAGCGCCGTGACCACCGGCAGCAGCGGCTCCGCCGCCTCGGGCGTCCTGATCGTGTCGATCGCGACCGCGTGCACGATCTCGCCTATCGACTCGCGGTGGAACGGGGACTCGCCGTCCACCGCCGCGCACAGCAGCGCGCCGAGCGACCACAGGTCGGACTCCGGGCCCGCCGCACGGCCCGACATCCGCTCGGGCGAGGTGTACTCCGGCGACCCCACGAAGGACCCGGTCTCGCTGATCGTCGCGCTGCCCGCGACCCGGGCGATTCCGAAGTCCGTCAGCACGACGCGTCCGGTGCCGCGCTCGATCAGCACGTTCGCCGGTTTCACGTCACGGTGCTGGACCTCGCTCGCGTGCGCCGCCCGCAGCGCGCCCGCCACGGCCGCGCCGATCCGCGCCGCCTCCCGCGGTTCCAGGGGGCCGTCCTGTGCCAGCACGTCCGCCAGCGAACGGCCGTCCACCAGCTCCATCACGATCCACGGGCGGCCGTCCTGCTCCAGCACGTCGTACACGACGATCACATGCGGGTGCCTGATCCTGGCCACGCTGCGCGCTTCGCGCAGTGCCCGGTCCTGGCCGCCCTCGGGCAGGTGCAGCTCCTTGACCGCCACCGGTCGGTGCAGCAGCTCGTCCTCCGCCCGCCACACCGTCCCCATCCCCCCGCGGCCGAGCCGCCCCGTGATGCGGTACCTCCCCGCCACCACATCCCGAGGCTCCGCCTCCGCCGTCCACCCCCCGTCACTCCCCATACCCCCCAGGCTATCCACCCTCCCCACCCCGGCCCACCCTCCAGGGCCCCCGCCCCGAACGGCCCCTCCCCGCAGGGCGTCCGCTCCCAGGGCCTCCTCCCCAGCGCGCCCCCCTTTGCGCAGGGCCTGTCTTCCAGGGGCGCGGGGAACTGCGCGACCAGCCCCCACCGGGCCCGCGGCCCGAAAACAACCGAACCGCCCCACCGGGGCCGGTGGTGACCAGCGGAAGCGTCGTGGCTTGTCGCGCAGTTCCCCGCGCCCCTTAAAAGATCGGCTCACCGTCCCGGGCGGAAGAGGTGGGCCCCGTTAGGGGCGCGGGGAACTGCGCGAGCAACCCACCACCGGCCGATGGGGGCGGACCCCACCGCGGAAGGTGAACGGGCAGGGGCGCAGGCCCCTGGTGAACGGGCCGGGGCGGCGAGCCCTTGGCGTGGGGCGGGCGTCAGCTCGCCGCGTAGGTTTCGACGGCTTTGTCGAAGGCACGCTGGACATCGGCGCGCCGAGCGTCCGGCCCGCTGACGACGACGACGTGGTACGAGCCGTCGATGATGACCGCGAGATTGAGGGCGTAGATCTGCGTGTCGTTGGCGTCGCGGTAGCTGTACTCGCCCTCGGCGGCACTGTGCCCGCGCAGGTCGAGCGTGTGGAGACCGGAGGCGGCGGACCAGGAGGAGCCGCGGAAGGCGGCCAGTTCGGGCTCTTCGAGCTGGTAGGCGAGCGGATCGCTGCCGTGGTCGGAGACCTTGTCACGGCCGGGCACGACGGTGAGCTGGAGGTCGCTGCCGGAGTAACGGACCTGCCCCTGACCGTTCTTGCCGGAGCGCTGCCACCCGGTGTGGACGGCGACGGTGAACCCGGCGGAATCGGTCCGCATGACGAAGTCGCTGCCGAGGTCCGGCGGCGGCACCGCCGTACTCGGCGGCGGGGCCGGCTTCGTGGTGGCCGGCTTCGTCGTCGGCGCCGCGGTCGTACGAGTGGGCGTCGGCGTCGGCTTCTTGCCGCCGCTGTGCCCGCCCGGCACCTCGGCCGGGACCGTACGGTCGCCGCCCTTGGCCCCGTTGTCCGACGTGTCGCCGTTGCCGGGCATGGCGAGCACCGCGTACGCGACGACGGCCGCGAGCACCACCAGGACCGCGATCAGCAGCCGCACGCCCAGCTTGCGCGGTGCCTCGTCGCCGCCGCGCGGGGGCTTGCGGTAGACGACCTCCTGCTCCTGGTGGATCTGCTCCTGCCGCATCTCGCTGCGCCGCGCCTGCTCGCGCTTGGCCTTGGTGACCCTGGCCTGCTTGCCGCGGGCGTGCCTGCGGTGCTGAATCCCGGCGACGTCGGCCTCGGCGGCGGCCTTGCGGCGCCGCCGCCGTACCAACTCGCCCTTGCGGCGCACGATCGGCAATTTGGCCGGATCCGTCGGCACCTGGACCATGTCGAGGCCGAGATCCGGCTCGGGCGCGGAGCGGATCAGCGACCGCAGCCAGCCGCCCAACTCCTCGGCCTCCGGCCGCTCCTCGGGGTCGGGCCGGAGCAGCGACTCGACGATCGGCCGCAGCGCGCCGCACTCCTCGGCGAAGGCGGGCGGCTCGGCGCACACCATCTGCACCAGTTCGGCGGCGCTCTCCTCGGGGAACGGCGGATGCCCCTGCACGGTACGGAAGAGCAGCGAGCCGAGCGCCCACAGGTCGGCGGCCGGGCCGACCGGCGGCGACAGCCGCCAGTTCTCGTGCACCTCGTGCGCCTGCTCCGGCGCCCAGCGCTCGGTGACGGCGCCGATGACGGTGATCCGGTTCTGCCGGGCCCGCTCCTGTTCGAGCGCGGACTCGGGGCCGTGCCACGACTGGTCCTCACCCGCGCCCGACAGGCCGCCGCCCGCGAGGACCTGGATGTGCTGCGGCACGGGGTCGTAGCCGCACAGCGCCTCCTGGGCGGCGCCCGCGGCGAGCCCGGCGAGCATCGCCCGGCCGTCGTCGCAGACCAGCACGGTGCTCGCGGTCACATTGCGGTGCGTCCAGCCGTACGCGTGCACGGCACGCAGCGCGGTGAGCACGTCGGAGGCGACCTCGGCGGCGCGGTAGGCGTCCAGCGGCCGGTCGGCGAGTAACGCGGCGAGCGGCCGGGCGGACACCAGTTCGCTCGCGATCCAGAGACTGCCGCCCTCGATGAAGATGTCGAAGACCTGGACCAGGCGGGGGTGGTCGGGTATCGCCGCCGCCGCGCGGGCGGCCTCAAGGGCGCGCCGGGCGCTGTCGCTCAGCGCGTCCTGGTCGCCGTAGCCCCGGTCGTCGCCCGGGTCCTCGGCCGTGACGACCTCGGGCAGCAGCACCTGCCGGACCAGGACCTCCTGGCCGCTGTAGGTGTCGAAGGCGCGCGTCTCGACCAGTTCGAACTCGTCGGCGGGCGGCCGGGGCAGCCGGTACCGGTCGGCGAGCACGCGGCCCGCGTATTCGTCCACGACGCCCCCTCTCCGGCCCTTCCCGACCCGATGCCATCCGTGCGGGAACCCTCGCCCGCACCCCACCTTGTACCCGAAGCGGTCCGATCCGAACGGATTCCGGCTGCGGACAGTCCACGGCTACTCACAATACGTGCTGCGGAAGGCTCATTTGGCCGGTTTGAAGGTAGCGAAGAAGGTCGTGAGGGCCTTGGTGCTGGTATCGCTGGTCCACGCGTCGGCCGGAGTCGTGAACATGATGGCGTACCCGTGCTTCGGGTCCGTCACCATGCCGCGATTCAGGACGTGTACCTGCTTACCCTTCACGTCCCGCTTGTACTCCCAGTCGGCCGCGTCGTACGAGCGGTACTGCGTCTGGGCCACCTTGAGTTCCTGGTAGCCGGGCATGCCGTTCCGGCCGGACTTTGCGGTCTTCGCCGCGTTCTGCCAGTCCTTGAGCGCGCTCGGCCCCGGCGAATGCGTCCAGTCCACGAGCAACTCGCTGCCGTCCGAGCCCCGGAACTTCGAGCCGCTGCCGTACCCGTTGTCCCCCACGCGCTTCCAGCCGTTGGGCAGGGCTATCGAGAAGCCCTCGGAGTCGTCGTAGCGGTAGAAGCCCGCCGGTACGGCGTCCGAGCCGCCGGTGGCCGGCGGGGACGAGGCGGGGGTGGTCGGCGCGGAGGCCGAACTGCCCGGCGACGACGGCGACTTGCTGTCGTCCGTGCCGCCCTTGCTGTCGTCGTCGTTCTTCGCGCCGGTCGACGCGGAGGCCGAGGCCCCGCCCTTCGGCTTCGACGCCGATCCGTTCCCGCCGTCGCCGCCACCGGAGTTGGCGAGCGCTATGCCGATCACCGTGCCCAGCAGGACGATCACGATCGCCGCGGCCACGATGACCATCGTGCGGCGCGGTACGACGTCGGTGAGCGACGCGCGCGGCGGGGCGGGCGGCGGGACGGGGCCGCCCGGCTCAGGGGCGGCGGCCGACGTCGCGGGCTTCGCGGGGATCTTGGCGGCGGCGGCCTTGCGGACCGAGCGCAGCGCGTCGCGGACCCGGGCCTGGTCGGCGGCGGCTTCGCCTCCGGCGGTGGGGGTCCCCCCGCCGGAGGCAGCGGGAGCGTCGGTCGGGGTGGGCTGCGGGTCCACGTTCAGCACGACGGTACGGGCGTCGGAGGTGGGCGGCGCGACCGGGCGTTCGGGGGCGTGCGCGACGGTGGACAGCAGGGCGTACGCGGCGTCGTGGTCGAGGCGTTGGGCCGGGTCCTTGACCAGCAGGCCCTTGATCGCCTCGGCGAGCGGCCCGGCGTTGGTCATCGGCCCGACCGGCTCGGTCATCACGGCGGTCAGGGTGGCGATGGCCGACCCCTTGTCGTAGGGCGGGCGGCCCTCGACCGAGGCGTAGAGCAGCGCGCCGAGCGACCACAGGTCGGCGGGCGGGCCCGGCTTCTGGCCGCGCGCGCGTTCCGGCGAGATGTACGAGGGGGCGCCGACGAGCATGCCGGTGGAGGTGACGGACGGGTCGCCGTCGATCTGGGCGATGCCGAAGTCGCTGAGGACCACGCGCCCGGCGCCGCGGCCCGCGGGGTCCGAACCGCGGTCGGCGAGCAGGACGTTGGAGGGTTTCACGTCGCGGTGCAGGATGCCGGCGTTGTGGGCGGCCTTGAGGACGTCGAGTATGACGAGGCCGACCTCGGCGGCGCGCTTGGGCGTGAGCGGGCCGTCCTCACGGATCGCGTCGGACAGCGAGCGGCCCTCGACCAGCTCCATGACGATCCACGGCCGGTCGTCCTCCTTGACCACGTCGAAGACGGTGATCGCGCCGGTGTTGCGAATCCGCGCGGTGGCCTTGGCCTCGCGCAGGGTCCTGGTGACCAGGCGCTGCTTCTCGTCCTCGTCGACGTTGCCGGGGAAACGCAGCTCTTTGACCGCGACGGTACGGCCCAGCGTCTCGTCGACGGCGCGCCACACCGTGCCCATGCCGCCTTTGCCGAGGACTTCGCCGAGGCGGTACCGGTCGGCGAGCACGCGTCCGTCGGTACTTTCGACCTCGCTCATGGGATCCCTCTGGAGTGCTGGACGTGTAAACACCCATCATCCCCGAACGGGGGACGCGGAAGCGAACCCGGCTTATGGGTTCGATAGCCGGAAACCGGCCACAGCGTTCGTGAACACCGGTCGGTAGGTGTCCCATTCGGCGTCCGGAGCCGACAGGTAGACCGCGTACTCACGACCACCCGGCTTGCCGAATCCGAGGTCGATCGCATGGAACTTGCGGACCGAGCCCTGGAAGGTGAACTCCCACAGCGCGGCGGGCATCCCCAACTGCACGGTGCGGATCATCCGTTCACGGTGGTACTCGTCAACCTGCTCCTGGGTCTGCGGCTCCAGAGTCAGCCAGTGCTCGTACGGGTCGTCGCTGCCGAAGTCCAGCGAGCTGATCTTCAGGCCGATCTTGCCGGTCGGGTCGATGAAGTCGACCTCGTCGCCGTCGTTCTTGACCTGCCGCGTCCAGCCGTCGGGCACCGGCACCGCGTAACCGTGGTCGGACTCCGTGACCAGGTGGTAGCCGTCGGGGACCGGCGGGGGCGGCGCCGTGGTGCTCGGCGTGGGACCGGCCGAGGACGTGGTGCCGGTGGGCGGTGTGCTGACCGCGGTGGTGGGGCCGGGGCTCGCGTCCGTACCGGAGCCGCCGTTGTGGATGACGGCGAAGGCGGTGCCCGCGGCCACGAGGGCGAGGACGGCGACGCCCGCGATCCACGCTCCGGTACGGCGGCGCGGCCGTTCGGGGCGGTGCGCGCCGGAGTGCGGGCCGGTGTCGGGGCCTGAACCGCCCGCGCCCGTACCGAAACCGGCGGCCGTTCCCGTACCGGTTCCCGTGGAGTAGGGCGGCGGGGGCCCGAAGGAGTCGGCGTACGGAGGGGAGTGCGCGCCGCCGGGGGGCGGGGCGCCGGGCACCTGGGTCACGGTGGCGGTCCGGCCGTCGCCCGCGGAGTAGGTGAACCGGTCGGTGTCGACATGCCCGGTGTCGGGTTCTGCCAGCGGAATCCGCAGCAGCCGCTCGGTCTCGGCCGCGGACAGCCGCTCGGCCGGCTCCTTGGCGAGCAGCCCGGCGATCACCTGGGTCAGCGCGCCCGCGTTGGCGGCCGGCAGCACCGGCTCCTCGGCGATGGCGTACGCGGTCTCGATCGCGGTCGGCCGCCGGAAGGGCGACTCGCCCTGGACGGCCTGGTAGAGGGTGGCGCCCAGCGCCCACAGGTCGGCCTCGGGTCCGGGCAGGGCGCCCCTGATCCGCTCGGGCGACAGGAAGTCGATGGAGCCGATGAGTTCGCCGGTCCGGGTGAGGGTGGAGGTGCCGGACGCCTGGGCGATGCCGAAGTCGGTGAGGACCACGCGCCCGCTGCCGTAGCCCTGTTCCGCGGAAGCGCCCTCGACGGGCGCGCCGCCCTCGACACCGAGCAGGACGTTGCCCGGCTTGACGTCGCGGTGCAGCACTCCGGCGCGGTGCGCGGCCCGCAGCGCGGCGACCATGCCGCGGCCGATCCTGGCGACTTCGGCGACGGGCAGCGGTCCGTGCTTCTTGAGCTGTTCGCCGAGCGTGACCGACGGGACGTACTCCATGACGATGGACGGCAGTCCCTCGTCGTCCACGACGTCGTGCACGACCACCACGTTGGGGTGGCTGATCCGGGCGGCGGCGCGCGCCTCGCGGCGGGTGCGCTCGAAGAGGGTGGCCAACTCGTCGTCGTGCATGTGCGGCTGGGGCGGGTGCAGCTTCTTCACCGCGACCTGCCGGCCGAGGAGTTCGTCCTCGGCCCGCCACACGGTGCCCATGCCGCCCCGGCCGATGCGTTCGAGCAGCCGGTACCGGCCCGCGACCAACCGCCCCTCGTCGGCCTGTCCCGTCATCTCGCGCCCTTCCGCCCGCTCCCCCGACGCGCGCCGCGTCTCCCCCGAGACGCACCGTGCCTAGAGGGGAACGATATCGGGCGCGCCCAGCCTGGCCGCATCCGCGGTCAGATCATCGGGCTGGAGCTGCGACTCGCGCTCGGCCTCCACGCGCTTCTCGTAGTAGGCCACTTCCTTGTCGATCTGGTCCTTGTCCCAGCCCAGGACGGGTGCCATCAACTCGGCGGCCTCGCGGGCGCTGCGGGTGCCGCGGTCGAACGTCTCGATCGAGATCCGGGTCCTGCGGGCGAGCACGTCGTCCAGGTGGCGGGCGCTCTCGTACATCGCCGCGTAGACGATCTCGGCGCGCAGGTAGTCGTCGGCCGAGGTCAGCGGGGCGCCCAGCGACGGGTCCTCGGCGATCAGCGCGAGCACCTCCTCGGCGAGCGAGCCGTACCGGTTGAGCAGGTGCTCCACCCGGGCGACGTGCAGTCCGGTGCGGGCGGCGGTGCGGGCGCGGGCGTTCCACAGCGCGTGGTAACCCTCGGCGCCGACCAGCGGCACATCCTCCGTGCAGCACTCGGCCACCCGGTGGTCCAGGCCGTGCACGGCCTCGTCGACCGCGTCCTTGGCCATCACGCGGTACGTCGTGTACTTGCCGCCCGCGACCACCACGAGTCCCGGCACCGGGTGCGCCACGGTGTGCTCGCGCGAGAGCTTGCTGGTGGCGTCCGACTCCCCGGCCAGCAGCGGACGCAGGCCCGCGTAGACGCCCTGGACGTCGTCCCTGGTCAGCGGGGTGGACAGCACCGAGTTGACGTGTTCGAGCAGGTAGTCGATGTCGGCGCTGGACGCCGCCGGGTGGGCCTTGTCCAGGTCCCAGTCGGTGTCGGTGGTGCCGATGATCCAGTGCCTGCCCCAGGGGATGACGAAGAGCACGCTCTTCTCGGTCCGCAGGATGAGCCCGGTGGTGGAGTGGATCCGGTCCTTGGGGACCACCAGGTGGATGCCCTTGGACGCGCGGACGTGGAACTGGCCGCGCTCGCCGATCAGCGCCTGCGTGTCGTCGGTCCACACCCCGGTGGCGTTGACGATCTGCTTGGCGCGGATCTCGTACTCGCCGCCCTGCTCGCCGTCCTGCACCCGCGCGCCGACGACGCGCTCGCCCTCGCGGAGGAAGCCGATCACCCGCGCCTGGTTGGCGACCTGCGCGCCGTAGGAGGCGGCGGTACGCACCAGGGTGGTGACGAAGCGCGCGTCGTCGACCTGCGCGTCGTAGTACTGGAGCGCGCCGACCAGCGCGTCCTTGCGCAGCGCGGGCGCGACCTGGAGGGCGTGCTTACGGGTGAGGTGGCGGTGCACCGGCAGGCCGCGGCCGTGCGCGGAGGAGACCGACATGGTGTCGTACAGCGCGACGCCGGAGCCCGCGTAGAGCCGCTCCCACGCCTTGTGCTGCAAGGGGTAGAGGAACGGGACCGGCCGCACCAGGTGCGGGGCGAGGCGTTCCAGGAGCAGGCCGCGCTCCTTGAGGGCCTCGCGGACCAGCGCGAAGTCCAGCATCTCCAGGTAGCGCAGGCCGCCGTGGATCAGCTTGCTCGACCGGCTCGACGTGCCGGACGCCCAGTCGCGGGCCTCGACCAGACCGGTGGACAGGCCACGGGTGACGGCGTCCAGCGCTGTTCCCGCGCCGACCACCCCGCCGCCCACGACCAGCAGGTCCAGCTCGTGCTCGGCCATCCGGGCCAGTGCCCCGGCCCGCTCGGCGGGGCCCAGTGTTGACGTACGCATCCGTGTGCCTCCCATGGTGGCGGCGCTCTCGCGTGCCGCCGCGGTGGATAGCCCTCCACTCGATAGTGACCGCCACCGCCGCGAGCGGCCACCCTTGACCCGCCGTCGAGGGGGGTGCCGGGGCGCGCCCGCGGTGCGGCGAGGCGGTGAACGCCCTGCGGGCAGGGCGTCCGGGCCGTCCCTCTCCTACCCGGCGATCCCGTGCCTCTTCTGCCCGTAACCCGGATGACTGCACGGCGCGCCGTGCGGTCATATCAGTCATTTGTCTGGTTAGCCTGATTTAAAGCCATCCGTGGAGCCATCCGTGGAGTCCCCGTGGTGGTCGCAAGGGAGAGGACTGAACCGCATGCCCGCAGACCTCGCAGTGCTCGGACTCGGCCGCACCGGACTTCCCCTCGCCCAGGCGGCGACCGCCGCGGGCGTCGGCGTCATCGGCTACGAACCCGACCCGGCCGCCGCGGCCGACATCAACGCGGGCCGCGTACCGCCGGGCACGCTCGCCGCCGCCGACCTGCGCCGGATGCTCGCGGGCGGCTTCCGCGCGACCGCGGACCCGGCGGTGCTCGGCCGGGTCAGGACCGCCGTGATCTGCGCGCCCACCCCGCTCGGCGAGGACCGCGCCCTGGACCTGACGGCGGTGTCCGCCGCCGCCCGCGCGCTCGCCGGGCACCTGCGCCCGCACACCACCGTCGTCCTGGAGTCGGCGGTCTACCCCGGCACCACCGAGGGGTTCCTGCGCCCGCTGCTGGAGGCCGACGGGCTGCGCGCGGGCCGGGACTTCCACCTCGCCTACTCCCCCAGCCGCCTCGACCCCGGCAACCGGGACTTCCACCTCGCCAACACCCCCAAGGTGATCGGCGGTTGCACCCCCGCCTGCACCGAGGCCGCCGCCGCCTTCTACGGCCGCTTCACCGAACGCATCGTGCGCGCCCGCGGCCCCCGCGAGGCCGAGGCGGTCAACCTGCTGGAGACCAACTACCGGCACGTCAACATCGCCTTCGCCAACGAGATGGCGGTCTTCTGCCACGACCTCGGCGTCGACCTGTGGGACGTGATCCGCTGCGCCGAGACCAAGCCGTTCGGCTTCCAGGCGTTCCGACCGGGACCCGGCGTCGGCGGCCCGGCCGCCGCCCTCGACCCCAACGCCGTCCCGCTCTTCGCCGCCATGCCCGCCCAGGGCCAGGTCCGCATGCTCGGCCACCCGCTGCGGATGGTCGAACTGGCCCAGGAGGTCAACTCCCGCATGCCGCGCTACGTCGTCCAGCGCGCCGCCGCGCTGCTCAACGAGCACGGCAAGTCCCTGCGCGGCGCCCGCGTCCTGCTGCTCGGCGTCACCTACAAGGCCGACCTGGCCTCCCAGGAGGGCGCCCCCGCCCGCGAGATCGGCACCCGGCTCATCGAACTCGGCGCGCAGCTGTGCTACCACGACCCCTACGTACCGCAGTGGCGCGTTCTCGACCGTCCGGTGCCGCGCGCCGACTCCCTGTGGGAGGCCGCCTCCGAGGCCGATCTGACGGTGCTGCTCCAGCACCACCGCACGTACGACCTCCAGGGTCTGGCGGTCAAGGCGCAACTCCTGCTGGACACAAGGGGGGCGACGCCCGCGGGCGCGGCGGCGCGGCTGTAGCGGCCCGCCGCGGCGGGGTTCCCGATCCGCGTGTAGTGGTCATGTAACGACCGGAAGAACAACTTGTCCGATTGTCACCCCCTGCTGCTAGATTTCGGCGTCCATCGTCGAATGCCGTATCCCGGGGGACCCCATGAGCGCCAACTACCCGCCGCCGCAGCAGCCGCAGCAGCCGCAGCAGCCCGGTGGCCAGAATCCGTACGGACCGCCGCCGGGCGCCGGATACGGCTACCCGCAGCAGCCCCAGGCCCCGTACGGCCAGCAGCCCCAGGCGCCCTACGGTCAGCAGCCCCAGCAGCAGTGGGGCGCGCCGCCCGCGCCCGGCGCCTTCAACCCGGCCGCCTACCCGCCGCCGGTGCCGGTCGCCCGCCGCGACAACCCCGGACTCGGCTTCCTGGTCGGCCTGCTGGCCGCGATCGTCGCCGCGCTCGCGTACGGCGGCATCCTGCGCGCGCTGTCCAGCGACGACGGCAGCACCCACGAATTCCGGCTGATGGCGATCGGCGTCGGCGCGCTCGTCGGCCTCGCCGTCGGCAAGGCCGGCGGACGCAACCCGGCCCTGCCGTTCGTGGCCGTCCTGCTCGCACTGTTCGCGGTCGTCTTCGGCGAACTCTTCGGCGGCGCCCTGGTGATCAGCCACTACGTGTCGGGCCAGGGCGGCTCGATGCCGGTCACCGACATCTTCTTCCACCACTTCGGCGACCTGCTCGACTCGTGGAAGCAGGACTTCAGCTTCATGCGCTTCCTCTTCCTCGCCGTCGCCGCGTTCATCTCCTTCGGCGTCGCGAAGCACGCGGGCGACAACTGACGACAACCGCCCCGGCGCGGTGACGCGTACCGCGCCGTGACGCGACGAGGGGCCGTACCGCCTGCGCGGTACGGCCCCTCGTGCGTTCTACGGCGTGTGCGGTCTAGGGCGTGTCCGTAAAGTCGCGTCGTCCGCCCGGAGGGCGGGGCTGGCGGTGTCTGGTGCGTGCGATCGCAAGGCGGAGGGTCGTCCTCATAGTGGGCCTATTCGGATGAGCCCGACAACGCAGCGAGCGTGCGTGCCAGGCGCCGCCAGCCAGGCGAGACTTTACGGACACGCCCTAGCGGTGGTGGGTCGGGGAGACCGTCACCTCGACGCGCTGGAACTCCTTCAGGTCCGAGTAGCCGGTGGTGGCCATCGAGCGGCGCAGGGCGCCGAAGAAGTTCATCGAGCCGTCGGGCGCGTGGGACGGGCCGAGCAGGATCTGCTCGGTGGTGCCCGCGGTGCCGAGGTTCATCCGCTTGCCGCGCGGCAGTTCGGTGTTGACCGCCTCCATGCCCCAGTGGAAACCGCGGCCCGGCGCGTCGGTGGCGCGGGCCAGCGGGGAGCCCATCATCACCGCGTCCGCGCCGCACGCGACCGCCTTGGGCAGGTCACCGCTGGCGCCGAAGCCGCCGTCCGCGATGACGTGCACGTACCGGCCGCCGGACTCGTCCATGTAGTCCCTGCGGGCGGCGGCGACATCGGCCACCGCGGTCGCCATCGGCACCTGGATGCCCAGCACATTGCGCGTGGTGTGCGCGGCGCCGCCGCCGAAGCCGACGAGGACGCCCGCGGCGCCGGTCCGCATCAGGTGCAGCGCCGCCGTGTACGTGGCGCAGCCCCCGACGATCACCGGCACGTCGAGTTCGTAGATGAACTGCTTGAGGTTCAGCGGCTCGTGCGAGCCGGAGACGTGCTCGGCGGAGACCGTGGTGCCGCGGATCACGAACAGGTCGACGCCCGCGTCCACGACCGCCTTCGAGAACTGCGCGGTGCGCTGCGGCGACAGCGCGGCGGCCGTCACGACGCCCGCGTCCCGGACCTCCTTGATCCGCTGCCCGATCAGCTCCTCGCGGATCGGCGCCGCGTAGATCTCCTGGAGGCGGGCCGTCGCCCGGGTGTCGTCCAGCTCCGAGATCTCCGCGAGCAGCGGCTCCGGGTCGTCGTACCGGGTCCACAGCCCTTCGAGGTTCAGCACCCCGAGGCCGCCGAGGTTCCCGATCCTGATCGCCGTCTCCGGCGACACCACCGAGTCCATGGGCGCCGCGAGGAACGGCAGCTCGAAGCGGTACGCGTCGATCTGCCACGCGATCGAGACCTCCTTCGGGTCCCGGGTGCGCCGGCTCGGCACAACGGCGATGTCGTCGAACGAGTACGCCCTGCGGCCTCGCTTGCCCCGACCGATCTCGATCTCTGTCACGTCCTGCGCCTTTCTTTTGACCTGCGGCCCCTCAGTATCCCCGTTCGGCCCGCGGGCGGCCCGTGCCCCGTCGGGGATGCGCCCCCGCGCGCTGCCCCGGCACGGGACCTGTGCCCCGTGGGGGCGCGGGGAGAAGAACCGCCCGGGGCCGCGCCGCTAGGAACAACGTCCAGCGCGTGGCGGACGCACAGGGGCCGCGGCCCGGAGGACCAGGGCCCGCGCAAGCGCGGGGTCAGCCGTGGTAGTTGGGGGCCTCTACGGTCATCTGGATGTCGTGGGGGTGGGACTCCTTGAGCCCGGCGGCGGTGATGCGGACGAACCGCCCCTTGGACTCCATCTCGGAGACGGCGGCGGCGCCGACGTAGCCCATGGTCTGCCGGAGACCGCCGATGAGCTGGTGGAGGACGGCCGACAGCGGTCCGCGGTACGGCACCTGGCCCTCGATCCCCTCGGGCACGAGCTTGTCGTCGGAGGAGACCTCGGCCTGGAAGTAGCGGTCCTTGGAGTAGGAGCGGCCCTGGCCGCGGGACTGCATCGCGCCGAGCGACCCCATGCCCCGGTAGGACTTGAACTGCTTGCCGTTGATGAAGAGCAGCTCCCCGGGGGACTCCTCGCACCCGGCGAGCAGGCTGCCGAGCATGACGCTGCTGGCGCCCGCGGCGAGCGCCTTGCCGATGTCGCCGCTGTACTGGAGGCCGCCGTCGCCGATGACCGGCACCCCGGCCTCGATGCACGCCTGCGCGGCCTCGTAGATCGCGGTGACCTGCGGGACGCCGATGCCCGCGACGACGCGGGTGGTGCAGATGGAGCCGGGTCCGACACCGACCTTGACGCCGTCGACACCGGCGTCGATGAGGGCGCGTGCGCCGTCACGGGTGGCGATGTTGCCGCCGACCACGTCGACCCCGCCGACGCTGGACTTGATCTTCGCCATCCAGTTCAGCGCGTTGCTGTTGTGGCCGTGCGAGGTGTCCACGACGAGGAAGTCGACGCCCGCGCCGACCAGCGCCTGGGCGCGGTCCAGCGCCTCGGGGCTGGCGCCGACGGCGGCGCCGACCAGCAGCCGGCCCTCGGAGTCCTTCGCCGCGTTCGGGTACTGCTCGGCCTTGACGAAGTCCTTGACGGTGATGAGCCCGCTGAGCTTGCCGTCGGCGTCGACCAGCGGCAGCTTCTCGATCTTGTGGCGGCGCAGCAGCGCCATCGCGTCGACCCCGGAGATCCCGACCTGGCCGGTGACCAGCGGCATCGGGGTCATGACCTCGCGGACCTGGCGGGAGCGGTCGCTCTCGAAGGCCATGTCGCGGTTGGTGACGATGCCGAGCAGCCGCCCGGACGCGTCGGTGACGGGCACGCCGCTGATCCGGAACTTCGCGCAGAGCGCGTCCGCGTCGGCGAGCGTCGCGTCGGGCCTGACCGTGATCGGGTCGGTGACCATGCCGGACTCGGACCGCTTCACCAGGTCGACCTGGTTGACCTGGTCCTCGATCGACAGATTGCGGTGCAGCACGCCGACGCCGCCCTGGCGGGCCATCGCGATGGCCATCCGGGCTTCGGTGACCTTGTCCATGGCGGCGGACAGCAGCGGGATGTTCACCCGGACGTTGCGGGAGATGAGGGAGGAGGTGTCCACCTGGTTGGGCAGCACCTCTGACGCCCCCGGAAGCAGCAGCACATCGTCATAGGTCAGCCCGAGTGTGGCGAACTTCTCAGCTACTCCGTCGGCGTTCAGCGTCATGACACCTTCCCGAATGGTCTTGCCCGGCGAGTTGTTCAATGGTAGTGGCTTCGCCGCTATTCCCATGACGCGCTCGGCCGGGCCCGTACACCCGTACGGTCACCAGCGGTCGGACCGCGCGGCCGGACCGTGCCGTCGCACCCGGGTGCCGGGGGGGGGGGGGGGGGGGGGGGGGAGGTTTCTTGGGTCCTTGTTCTTTTGTTCGGTTTTTCTTTTTTTTTTTTTCTTTTTTTCCCCCGCTCGGATCGTCGGGGCCCTCCCGGTCGAC